>CAYWON010000013.1:0-70916 GCA_964459885.1 uncultured Archangium sp. | reverse complement strand
CGCAGCGTAACCGCGCGCAACGAGCCGACTTCGGAACGAGCTTCTTAGTAGTAGCGGAGGTCGTCGTGGTCCTCTTCCTTCTTCTTGGGCGGCTCTTCCTTCTTCTTCTCTTTGCGCGGCGGCGGCGGGGGCTCTTCTTCCTGCGGCGGCGGCGCTGACTTCGCCTGAGGCTTGTCGTCGCGGAGGTCTTCTTCTTCCTTCCGCGGCTTCAGCTTCATCTCGATGACGTCGTCCTTCTTCGGCTCGGCCTTCGCTTCTTCCGTCTTCTTCGGCGGCGGCGCGGCGGGCTCATCGGTCTTGAGCTCGGTGCGTGAAGAGCGCGGCAGGTCGTCGTCGCGCACGGCTTCCTTCTTCTTCACTGGCTCGTCTTGCGAGCTCTCTTCTTCGGTCGGCGCCTCGGCGGCCTTCTTCTTCTTCTTCGACGACGAGGAACCACGGGAGTCGTCGCTGCCAGTGCGCGTGGGCATGCCGCGCGCGTCGACCTCGTCACTGCCGGGCACGCCGTCGAGCGAGCCTTCGTCGAGACCGCTCTCTTTCACGGTCATGACGCGCTCGTTGCAGCGGCGCGCGAGCTTGTTGCACTTGTTGGTGCACTTCTCGAACTTCTTCTTCATCGCGACCTGGATCGACCCACCGAACTCGATGAGGCAGTCGTCTTTGCACTCGGTGTAGTCGTCGACGCACTCGGCCATCGCGGCCACCGGCGCCAGCACCGTCAGGAAGAGCAGAACTCGCAGCACGTTCATCAGCCTACACCTCATCTCGGCATGCACGTTGCTGTGGACGGAGGGCATGGGCCTTTTGTTCCGAATGCTGTGTCTGGGCGCACTCGTCGGCGTGTCGGGCGAGCCGCAGCCGCTCGAGTTTCGCAATGGTGACGTGGTGTTGCAGGCCTCGAAGTCAGAGCGCTCGGCGTTGATTCGCAAGGCGAGCCGGTCGCCGTACTCACACACCGGCGTCATCGAGGTGGCGAAGGACGGCGTGTACGTCATCGAAGCGGTGCAGCCGGTGTCGCGCACGCCGTTCGCGAAGTGGGCGAAGCGCGGTGAGGGCGGCACGGTGACGGTGCTGCGCGCGAAGTCGCTGAGCGCCGACGAAGGCGCCCGCGTGGTGAAGGCCGCGAAGCAGCTCCTCGGGAAGTCGTACGACGCGAAGTACCGGTGGGACGACGCGCGCGTGTACTGCAGCGAGCTGGTGGTGAAGGCCTTCGCGGCCGGCGCGTCGCGCGAGGTCGGCAAGCAGGAGCGCGTGATGGACCTCGCGTTGACGGCGCCGGAGCTCGCGTACGCCGAGAGCAAGGGTGTGCTGCCGACGCAGACGTTGGTGACGCCAGGCAGCCTCGCCGAAGACGATGACTTCGAGGTCGTCGTTGCTGAGTCGGTCGTCTCAGTGAAGCGGTGAGGTGCTGCTATGTGTGTCGCAACCAATGAAGACCGCGCAACCTCCGTGGCCAAAGACACTCTCGTCGCGGCTCGAAGTCAGGGGCGTTCCGGGCACCTTCCTGGAAGAGCGCTGGGGGCCGCCGCACTTCAAGGATGACAGCGCGGGTGGGCTCGAGTTCTGGGGCTTCGAACTGGATGACGGCTCGTTGACTGTTCTGGAGTACTTCACAGCGTTTGAGGCACTCAAGGTGAGTTCGACCTCGACAGACGTCGCACTTCTTGTGTCCACGTTCTCCTTGAGCGGGTTCTTCGTCTCCGAGTTTGTTCCCTTCACGTAGCTGCGTGCTTCACGCGAAGTGACAGCCCCGATGACGCATGCGGAGTACTACCCTGGTGTCGCATGCGCGCGCTGACCCTGCTGGTTGTGTTGACGACGTTCACGTCATGCTGGTCACAAGACTGGATTGTGACGGACCGTCGCGGGCTCGGATCGACCCGGTTCTTCACGCGCACCACCAACTTCGACGGCGGCGAACTCACCAGCATCAGTGGGTGGACGCTCAACCCTGCCGGGCGAACCAACATCAACCTCACCACCAGCGGGCCAGTGATCGAAATACGTGACGTCACCGTCACCGCGTGGGCCGACACCGACGGCTCTCGAGAATGCGAGGACGACTGCGCGCCCCAGCCCGGCGACGCCGTCGTCACACTCACCGGTCGCAACTGGCCGTGGGTCTACGAGATCGAGTTCACCAACCCCTGACCCCCGGCCTGCGCGACCCATGAGCGACCTTCTCGAACAGTTCGTCGCACTCGACGACCTGCTCGAACTCGCTGCTGAGCCAGAACTCACGACCTTGTTCGTGGAATGAGGCGGCAATGTTCACCATGCATGAAGTTGTTCGCACGAGACGAGACATTCCCGAGCTGTCTGTGAAGCAGGGAATGACCGGCACTGTGGTCGCGACGTTCGTACAGCCCTCCAAGGCGTATGAGGTCGAGTTCGTCGATGAAGCTGGCGCGACCACGTTGCTGACGACGCTCTCTGAAGAGGACATCGAGCCCATTGACGTCGGCGCAAGCGGTTGAGCGCCTACCGGGACGTCGCTGTGCGCCGACGAAGGTGCCCGCGTGGTGAAGGCGTTCGCGGCCGGCGCGTCGCGCGAGGTCGGCGAGACGCCAGGCAGCCTCGCCGAAGACGACGACTTTGAGGTCGTCGTTGCTGAGTCGGTCATCTCAGTGAAGCGGTGACAGCAGTTCGTCGACGTGGCCGCCCACGGGTGGGGCGACGAGCTTGAGTTCTGGTAGACCGACGGACACATGCGAGCGCTGGCGGTGATGGCCGCGTTGACGACGTTCACGTCTTGCTGGTCTGAGGATTGGGTCGTGAGAGATCTGAGAGGGGTTGGTTCAGTTCTCTTTTTCTCTCGAACGATCAACTTTGATGGTCAGTCGCTTACCCAGATTAACGGGTGGCCGCTCAGTGAGAGCGGCGTAACCAGAATCAACGTCTCGAGCGGTCTTCCTGACATCGAACTCCGCGACGTCACCGTGATTGCTTGGACCGACGTCGATGGCACTCGGGAATGTGAACGCGATTGCTCGCCACAACCCGAAGATCGCGTCGTTACTTTGACCGGGCGGAATTGGCCGTGGGTCTACGAGATCGAGTTCACCAACCCCTGACCACCGGCCTTCGCGACACATGAGCGACCTTCTCGAACAGTTCGTCGTCCAGGAATGCACAGTGCAAGTCCGGCGCGTGCTCGAAGACGCGATTGCTGGCTCGGCGACGCCGCGCCCTCGCTTCGAGTTCAACCGCTTCGAGATCACGATCGATCGTGAGACGAACATCGTCGTGCTGGAGGACGTGCTCGACGCAACACAAGCGGGCACGCAGCGTGTTCCGCTCGCAGAGTTCGCGACTGCGCTCAGGCGGTGCTCGGCCTGACGTAGGCTCGCTGCCGAAGCGACGGTTCCGGAGTGGGTCACAGTGTTTGAGTCGCTCGAGGAGAGCTTGCCCCGACGCGGGCCGCAGATGAGAAGGCGCTCGCACTGGCTGTTGCCCGACGAGGGAAGACGATGACCCATGAGCCGAACGCTGGCCGCACCCGAATTTACGACGCTGTGATTTCTCCTCCCGGAGCAACTCACGCAACTCGCGACAGCATCGAAGCCGTCAGCCTCGAAGAGGCGAAGCGACTCTTGGAAGAGCGCCACGGCGTTGGCTCAGTCCTGTGGCTACGCAACGACGAAGAAGCTCGACAGCCCAGATGAATCGGCGCCGGCCTCTCGCGGTCTCCGGCTCGCTCAACTCAGACAACGGCTGGGGCTTCCTGCGCAAACTCGACACCGTACAGGGGCGCGCCGGCGCTCCCTCACCCACACTGACGTCGTCACTGAGTCGGTCATCTCATCGGAGCGGGAGCTCGAGCTTCGAGTTCGCCAGCTGCAGCGTCTGCTGCGCGACGTCGAAGCCCGCTTCGGTCTGCCACGGCGTCGCGCGGTTCGAGTGCGTATGCAGCGCGGGGAAGCTCGACGACGTGATGTCGACGCGCCAGCGACCGCCAACCGGCAACACCCACTCGATGGGCCAGAAGTCGATCTCCACTTCGACAGGCGTGCCGGGCGTGGAGCTCTGCGCGCTGGTGACGTCGGCCTTCGGCCACGCCAGCGTCGCCGCGTCTTCGCGCACCAGCAGCGCCTTGCCGTCTTGCTCGGCGATGAGGCGCGCGACGAACGCGGTGTCAGGCGCCGAAGACGTGACAGTGAGCTTCAGCCTCCCGGAGCCCGAGAGGCGCTGCGCCTTCGTCACCGGCTCTGAACGGAAGGTGACGACGTCGTCGCGCTGGCACGAGTCGCCCTGGTCGAGCGGCCCCGGCGTGATGCGGAGCGTGCGGAAAAACGCGAACGAGAGCAGCGACGCACCGCCGCGCGTCTCCACCGGCTTCGCGGGGTCGAACGTGTAGCTGACCTCATCGTCCCCGGGCTTCTCGCCGAGCGCGCCGCCGCTGCAGGCTTTCGACGCTTCGCCGCCCGACAGGTTGAACGACGTCATCGGCACCGTGAGGTCGGGCCACGTGGGTTGCTCGCGCCACTCGGTGTCGCCGACGGCGAACGTGCGCACGGTGTTGGGCTTGAGCGTGGCGAGCGGCTTGCCTTTGAGCGTGTGCTCGAACCACTCGAGCATGATGGGCCATTGATCCAACCGGCCACCCGCGGCGCTCAGGTCGACGTCGCCGCTGGTGAGGCCGAGGTGATTCCACGGGCCGATGACGAAGACGCTCTGTTCGCGCGTGGCGAGCCGCTCCCACGTGTCGCGGTGGGCCATGAAGAACGGGTCGAAGAACGCGCCGATGAACAACATCGGCACGCGCGCCTTCTCGGGCATCGAGCGGAACTGCACCATCTGCTCGGTGTCCCAGTACGGGTCGCTCGGCGACTGCGCGTTGAGCGCGTCGCGGTACCACTGCACCTTCTGGCCCATGAACTTCTCATCGGCCTCGAGGGGCGGGCGGTGCGCGGCGGCGGCCAGGTACTCGCTGCCGGCGAAGTGGTGCATGCCTCGGCCCGGCATCAACGTCGCCCACGCCGTGAGGATGTCGTGGCGGAACAAGCCGCGCTCGTAGAAGACCTTGCGCAGGTCGGTGCCGAACACCGATGGCACCAGCGTCTTCACTTCTGGCGGGAGCTCGTCGGCCATCGCCCACTGCACGCACGTCAGGTAGCTCGGCCCACGCATCGCGATGTGGCCGTCGCTGAACGGTTGCTTCACCAGCCACGCCAGCGTGTCGAGGCCGTCGTTGCGCTCGTTGACGATGGGGTACCAGTCGCCGCCGCTCTCGAGTTGGCCGCGCACGTCTTGCAGCACGCACGCGTAGCCGTAGCGGGTCATCGCCTGACAGGTGAGCGCCTCGAGCGGCTTCAAGTACTCGTACGGGTTGCGCACGAGAATGACGGGCGCCGTCTCGACGCCGGTGGGCAGGTAGAGCTCGGTGTGCAGCTTCACGCCGTCGCGCATGGGGACTTCTTCGATGCGGGTCGTGAAGTCGTCGGTGGTGAACTCCGGCATGCCGGCGGCGCGGCGGAAGAGCTCGTGACGTTTCCAGAGTGAAGCCGTGACCAACAACACGGCGAGCACCGCGACGACACTGAAGAAGCGTTTCACGCGTGCGGAAATGGCAGGAAGGCGCGCGGTTGTGAAGGTCTGCCGGCAGGCACTTTCGCTCTACGGGGAAGCAGGCGGGAAGGTTCTCCACCGGGTCGAGCCGCAGCTGGCCCTCGGCACGCCGCGAAACGGGTTCACGGCGAACCGTGTGCCGAACGTGAGCGGTTTCGCTCCAGAACTCACCGTCGGTTCGTCCCTTGGCCTGACCTCGTCTCGTGGCGAGGGCCTGCTCGATGTTGGGCAGGTTCATGACGCGGGCACCGGCTTCCCTGGGCAGCTAAACGTGCCTTCGTGAATCCGCTGCTCTCAGACGCCTTCGTCGACTTCCTCCTCTACGACGTCGTCGACGTCGACGCGTTGTGCGCGCTGCCGGCGTTCGAAGGCCACAGCCGAGAGACCGTGGCGCCGTGGCTGGCCGCGTGTCGTCGCGTGGGCCGCGAGGTGTTGTTCCCGACATACCGCGCCATCGACGCCGAGCCGCCGCGCTTCGTCGACGGCCGCGTCTTGCTGCACCGTGACTTTTACGCCGCGTGGAAGGAACTCGTCGCGCTCGACGTCATCTCGGCCGTGCGGCAGCTGCCGCTCACCGTCACCACGCTCTCGAACGCGTACTTCATGGCGGGCAACCTCTCGGTCTACGGCCTGGCGGGGCTGACTGCCGGCGCGGCGCACCTCATCTCGGCCTTCGGCAGCGACGAGGTGAAGGCGTTGTTCCTCGAGAAGATGGAAGCCGGCACGTGGACCGGCACGATGGCGCTGACCGAGCCGCAAGCCGGGTCGAGCCTCGCCGACGTGACGACGCGCGCGACACCGCTGGAGAACGGCCGGTACTCGCTTCGTGGCTCGAAGATCTTCATCAGCGGCGGAGATCAAGACGTCACCGACAACATCGTGCACCTCGTGCTGGCGCGCATCGACGGTGCGCCCGCGGGCACGAAGGGCATCTCGCTGTTCGCCGTGCCGAAGCGGCGGCCCGACGGCGCTGTGAACGACGTCAGTGTCAGCGGCGTCATCCACAAGATCGGCTGGCGTGGGTTGCCGTCGTTGGCGCTCAACTTCGGTGAAGACGGCGGGTGCGAAGGCTGGCTCGTCGGCCCGGCGCACCAGGGCCTGCGCTGCATGTTCCAGATGATGAACGAGGCGCGCATCATGGTCGGCGTGAACGCCGCGTCGACGGCGTCTGTCGCGTTTCACGAGGCCCTCGCGTACGCGAAGGAGCGCAAGCAGGGCCGGGCGCTCGGCGGCAGCGACGTCACGGCGCCGCAGGTCTCACTCACCGCGCACGCCGACGTGCGGCGCATGCTGCTGCGACAGAAGGCCATCGTCGAAGGCTCGTTCGGTCTGCTCGCCATCACCGCGCGCTACGCAGACCTCGCCGCGCACGCGACCGACGACGACACGCGTGCGCGCTCGAAGCTGCTGCTCGATCTGCTCACGCCCATCGCCAAGACGTTCCCGGCTGAGAAGGGCTTCGAGGCCAACGCCCTCGCGGTGCAGGTGCACGGTGGCTACGGCTATTCGAGCGAGTACCTCGCCGAGGCGTGGCTGCGAGATCAGAAGCTCAACTCGATCCACGAGGGCACGACGACGATCC
The DNA here is from genome assembly GCA_964459885.1 of uncultured Archangium sp. Lineage (GTDB taxonomy): Bacteria > Myxococcota > Myxococcia > Myxococcales > Myxococcaceae > Archangium_A. The sequence continues at coordinate 63,769 of CAYWON010000013.1, read as the reverse complement.
AGGGACTCGATCTCCTTGGTCGCAAGGTGGTCGCTGGCGGCGGTGCGGCGCTGATGGCGCTCGTCGAGACGATGAACGCAGACTTTGAGGGCTCGTCGCTCGAGGTGTCGCCGCTGCGAGCCGCGGTGCAGCAGGCCGCCGACGTCACCGCGACGCTGGGGTCGCGCGGCGCGGAAGGCGACGTCGAGGCGATGCTCGGTCACTCGGCGGACTTCATGGACGCGCTGTCGTCCATCGTCATCGCGTGGGTGCACGTGAAGTTGGTGAACGCCCTCGGCGCGCGTGACGACGAGTTCGCGCGTGGGCTCGCGTCAGCGGCGCGCTACTGGCTGGCGACGGAGGTGCCGTTGGCGACCGCGAAGCTCGCGCTCTGCGTCGGCGGCGAACGCAGCTACCTCGACGTGGCGCCAGAGTGGTTGTGACACCCACTGACGCGCACTGAACAAACGTCCATTCATATCTATTGTCGCGTTCTCGGCGGCGAAGACTCCGCTGCGCTCCGCCTTCGCTCGCGCGGCCGTTTCGGCCGCGTTCCCTGCGAGCGCTCCGGGGGCTAGACGGGCCCCATGCCTGAGCTTCCCGAGGTCGAGTTCGCGCGTCGCGCGCTGGTGCGTTGGTTCGACGGCCGCAAGTTGGTGCGCACCGAAGGTGACCCGAAGCTGCGCACGTTCCGCGACAGCGACGTGGGCATCTTCGCGGCGACGAAGGGCTCGCTCGTCAGCGCCACGCGCAAGGGCAAGTACCTGATGCTCGGCTTCTCGTCGGGCCTCGGCGCGGTCGCGCACCTGGGCATGACGGGGAAGTTCTTGAAGCGCAGCCCCAGCGACGAGGTGAAGTGGAGCCGCGCGCGCTTCGTGCTCGATTCAGGCGACGTCATCCACTTCCAGGACGCGCGCATGTTCGGCCACATCGACGCGGTGCCGGCCAGCGAGCTGCCGAAGCGCAAGTCGGTGGCGAAGCTCGGCGTCGACCCGCTCAATGACGGCCTGACCGTCGCGCAGCTGAAAGAGGCCATCGGCAGCTCGAAGCAGCCGCTCAAGGTCGCGTTGATGGACCAGGAGCGCATCGCGGGCCTCGGCAACATCCACGCGGCGGAAGCGCTGTTCCGCGCGACGCTGCACCCGGCGCGCACCGCCGATTCGCTCGGCAGCACCGAGTGGACCGCGCTCGCCAAGGCCATTCGCGACACCATCGCGTTCGCGCTCGAGCTGGACGGCGACGCCGATGAGATTGAGTACGTGGAGGAGCCGGGCGCGAAGAACCCGTTTCTCATCTACGGCCGCGCGGGCACGCCGTGCAGCCGCTGCAAGACGAAGGTGCAGTCATTCACGCAGGGCGGTCGCACCACGCACAGCTGTCCGAAGTGTCAGCCGAAGAAGAAGGGGAAGTCGTGATGCACACTGGAAAAGCGAAGGGTCTCGAGCACGTCGCCATCGCCGTGAAGGACCTTGAGGTGTCGGTGAAGTACTACGTCGAGGTGTTGGGCTTCGCGCCGCCGGAGCTCGAAGAGGTGCCGACCGAGAAGGTGCGCACCGCCATCTTCGGCCACGGCATGGGGCGCATCGAGCTCATCTGTCCGACGGCGCCGGACACCAGCGTCGCAAAGTTCCTCGAGAAGCGCGGCGAGGGGCTCCACCACATCTGCGTCGAGGTCGATGACATCGTGGCGACGTTGGCCGAGCTGAAAGCCAAGGGCGCGCAGTTGATCGATCAGGTGCCGAAGCCGGGCGCCGGTGGCGCGAAGGTGGCGTTCATTCACCCCAAGGGCGCGCACGGGGTTCTCACTGAGCTGCGCGAAGGCCCGAAGAAGTAGCTCCCTCGCGGAGCTACTCCGTGACGCGGAGGAATCGGCCCGTCGCGAGGTAGTCGATCACCTCGCGCGTCACGGGCGGTGGCAGCGTCGGCTTCATCGCCTTCACCACCGCGTCGACGGACTTCGCGGTCTTGAACGCGCCCAGCACGTCGAGCAACGCGCGCGCTTCGTCGCCTTGTTGCAGCAGCGGCTCGTCGAACTCCACGTCGGGGGCGCACGACAGGCCGTTCCCCGTCGTCGAGCGCACCACCGTCACCTGTTCCTTCGCCACCTTCGCCGGCGCGCGGTGGCTGCCGAGCCACGCACCGACGCTGAACGTCTTCGTCGCCGCGGCGGCGTTGATGAGGCGCGTGTTGCCCTGCACGTCGACGCGCGCGCGGGCGTCGGCCGCGTCGAACACCATCGCGTCGACCTCGTCGCTCGTGGCCTGCACGGCCGCTTCGAGTGATTCGTCGGCGTAGTGGATCATCGGCACCGTCACCGTCGTCGGGTCGACCTCTTCGAAGTACTGCAGGAACTCGCCGAAGCTGCGCGCCTGCGTCGTCATGCCGAAGCGATCGGGGTGCTCCGTCACCAGCGCGCCGGGTTGTGCCTGCAGCCGCTGGTAGCCGACGGAGCAGCCGAGGCTCAGCACGCGCTCGACCAGCTCCCGCTCTTCCCGCAGCCGCTGGCGGTCCGAGAACGGCAGGCCCGCGATGCCTGAGACCTCGAGCTCGAGGTTGGGGTGCCGCTGCACGCGCTCGATGACCTGCATCAGCTCGTCGTCGGTGGGGCAGGGCTTGAGCAACCCGCGCTGCATGGTGTCGAGCCGCTGCGCCTGCGAGAAGCAGCCGATGTCGAGCACCATGTAGATCTTCTCGAAGCGCGACGAGAGCGTGGCGGCGAGCTCCGGCGGCGGCACGCCCCACAGGAAATACGTCACCGAGTGCTTGCTCAGATCGAGGTCGCCCCACGTCGCCTCGAGGAACGCGGCGGTACTACCGGCGAAGTCGTAGCGGAGCTGCCAGGTGTGCGCGGCGATCTGCTGATGATCTTTCTGCACGGCCTCCACGCTGCGCAGGAAGGGCTTCGCGCGGCCGAACGACGCCTTCTGCATGCCGCGCGTGCCGCTGCAGTACAGGCAGTTCTCGCTGCAGCCTTTCCCGGGCTGCACCCAGCCCGAGTACGACGCGAGGTCGAGCTCGCTCAGGAACAGGTCCTTGAAGTGCGAGTAGTGGATCTCGTCGCTCTTCGGGCTCTGCACGTACGTCATCGGCGCGCGGCTCGGCACCACGCCACCGCTGCCGCGCTTCATCACGTTGGGCGCCGCGACGTCACCGCGCGCGAGCGCCGTCAGCGGCACCTCGCCGTCACCGAGGATGACCGAGTCGAAGCAGTCGTACGCCAGCAGCTCTTTCCACCAGAACGAGGCCGAGTTGCCGCCCACAGTGATGTGTACGTGCGGCGCGACGCGACGAATGGTGCGCGCGATGCGCAGCGTGCGCGCGGCGTGGTGGAACCACTTGAGGCTCAGGCCGATGAGCTTCGGCTTCACGCGCTTGACCAGCTGCTCGATGGAGCGCTCGACCGCCGCGTCGTTCTCGTCTCCGTCCCACAACCGCACGTACGCCTCGACGCCGTGCCGGCGCAGGTGACTCGCGAGGTAGAGGATTCCGCAGGTGGCTTCGCCGGCACCTCCGCCGAGCAACAGGACTGGTGACAGCGGGCGGGGCATCGACCCGCTCTTACCGCCCGACGTCAGCGCTGCGCCAGCAGCCGCGTCTCGGCCCCGTACGTGCAGCGCTGGTCGCCATGCGTCGACTGCTCGGGCTCATCGCCTTCGCCGTGGTGCTCGTCGGCCTCATCGCGTGGCGCATCGACCGCGCGGGTGTGGTTGATGACGCCACATCGTCCGACGTCATCGTCGTGCTCGGCGCCCGCGTGCAACCTGACGGCACCGCGTCGCCCACGCTGAGGGCGCGCGCTGAACACGCCGTGGCGCTGCACCAGCGCGGGCTGGCGTCGCTGCTCGTCTTCTCAGGCGGCGTGGGTGACTTCGGCGCGTCGGAGGCGTCGGTGGCGCGCGATGTCGCCGTGCAACTCGGCGTGCCGCCGGAGCGGTGTGTGTTGGAAGAAGAGAGCCACTCGACCGCGCAGAACGCGGCGTTCACCGCGCGGCTGCTGCGGGCACGTGGTGCCACGCGCGTCATCGTGGTGACCGACCCGTCACACCTGCCGCGCGCCCGGCGGCTCTTCGAGCACGAGGGGCTCACCGTCACCGGCAGCCCCGTGTTGGCCGCGCCCCGGCACGTAGACCCGCTCGCCCGCGTATTGGACGCTGCGCGAGGTGGCAGCGCTCGTGCCGCACTGAAATCGCCGCGCGCGCCGGTCGTAGGCGCCGCTCGTGAATTCCTTTCGGAAATTCGCCCCTTTGCCCGTGCGCTGGGCTACACCCCGCGCGTTTCTTTCTCTTGGAGAACGCTGCTCATGCGACGCGTGCTGCTGTCGGCCCTGGCGCTGACCTCAACCCTTGCTTTTGCCCAGGTCGACGCGGGCGTGCCCGTTGCTGCGCCTGCTGAGACGCCGCCGTCGAGCGCCGCCACCGACACCGAAGCCCTCAAGCGTGACTTCGAGGCGCGCCTCGAGGCCGCCCGCCGCGAGGTGAAGGAGCTCCGCGAAGAGATGCGCGCGCAGCTCGCGACGTCGTCGGTCGCGCAGGGCTGGCAGGAAGACTGGGTCGACGAGAAGCGCAAGCTGGAGCTCGTCACCATCGACGGCTACCTGCGCGTGCGCCCCGAGCTCTTCTACAAGTTCGACATGGGCCGCGGTCTCGACCAGGCCGGCTACTCGCTGTTCCCGCGCTCGCCGTCGAGCAACCTCGATCGCACCAACGTCGGCGTGAACATGCGCTTCCGCTTCGAGCCGACCATCAACGTCTCGGAAGAAGTGCGCATTCGCACGCAGATCGACGCGCTCGACAACCTCGTGTGGGGCAGCACGCCCGACTACGCGTACTCGCGCAACGGCAACAGCGACTACTACAGCGATCGCAACCAGTTCTCGCTGTTCTCGATGAGCCAGACCACGCAGCGCTCGGGCATCAACAGCCTGCAGGACTCCATCGCCGTCAAGCGCGTGTGGGGTGAGATCTCGACGCCGGTCGGCATCTTGCGCTTCGGCCGCATGGGCACGCACTGGGGTACCGGCATGCTCTACAACGATGGCAACGCCATCGATAACGACTGGGGCGACACCGTCGATCGCGTCAGCTTCACCGCCGAGCCGCTCGCGGGCTTCTACATCACGCCGATGATCGACATGAACGTCGCCGGCATGCTGTCGCAGCGCACGCAGGAAGGCGGCCAGCAGTTCGACCTCACGCAGTCGGACAACGTCACCAGCTTCATCATCGCCATTCAGCGCCGCGACACCGAGCAGGAGCGCCGTCAGCGCCTCGCCGCTGATCAGACGGTGTTCAACTACGGCCTGCACTTCAGCTACCGCACGCAGCGCTTCGACGCGGTCACCACGCTGTCGCAGCCGTTCACCACCGACGGCGTGAACACCAGCATCGCGAATGATCCGGTCGTGCTGCGCAAGGCCGACCTCTTCATCCCCGACCTGTGGGCGCGCATCGAGCGCAAGGAGTTCCGCATCGAGGCCGAGGTCGCGGCGATCCTCGGCGGCATGCAGGGCCGTCAGCTCTCGGTGGGCGCCGACGGTCAGCTGCAGACCATCAACGTGTACCAGTTCGGCGCTGTGCTGCAGGGCGAGGCCAAGCTGCTCAACGGCGACCTCGAGATCGGCGGCGAGATCGGCTTCGCGTCGGGTGACAAGGCGCCGGGCTTCGGCAACGCGCCGCGCCGTCGCGGCAGCAGCACCAACGGCTACACGGGCCTGGGCGACACCGACGGTCCGCAGTTCCGCTGCGAGGCCGAGTGCAGCGACAACGAGATCAACAATTTCCGGTTCAACCGCGACTACCGCGTCGACATGATCCTCTACCGGGAGATCCTCGGCGGCGTCACCGACAGCATCTATTTCAAGCCCAAGGCCAAGTACCGCATCACCCAGGGCTTCGAGGCGTTCGCGTCGGTCATCTACTCGCGCTCCATCTTCCTCGAGTCGACGCCGGGCGCGCTGTACCAGGACTCGAACAACAGCCTCGGCGTCGAGATCAACGGCGGCGTGCGCTACGAGACCGAAGACGGGTTCTACGGCCAGCTGCAGTACGGCATCTTGTTCCCGCTCGAGGGCTTCAAGAAGACGCTCGACCCGGTCGGCCCGGGCGCGGGCCTGCAGTCGGTGGGTGGTACGGCGCCCCCGCTCGACAACCCGCAGGCGCTGCGCGCGGTCTTCGGCATCAAGTTCTGAAGCGCGCGTAGACTTGCGCGCATGCGCATCGTCATCGTTGGCGGCGGCATCGGAGGTCTCACCGCCGCGCTGGCGCTGCACGACGCCGGTCACGACGTCACGGTCTACGAGTCGACGCGCGAGCTGAAGCCGCTCGGCGTCGGCATCAACCTGCTGCCGCACGCCGCGCAGGTGCTGCAGCAGCTGGGCGTGCTCGACCGCGTCGCGTCGAAGGGCCTCGCTACGCGCGAGCTCATCTACTTCAACAAGTTTGGTCAGCAGATCTGGCGCGAGCCGCGCGGCCTCGAGGCGGGCTTCGCGGCGCCGCAGATCTCGATTCACCGCGGTGTGCTGCAGCTGACGCTGGCTGAAGCCGCGCGAAAACGCGTCGAGCTGGTGATGGACCGCCGCGTGGTGCGCGTCGAGAACAACGGCACCGCGCACTTCGAGTCGCGCGACGGCACACCGTTCACTGCGCAGGCCGACGTCGTCATCGCCGCCGACGGAATTCACTCCGCAGTGCGGAGACAATTCCACCCCGACGAAGGGCCACCGCATTACTCAGGCCGGTTGATGTGGCGCGGCGTCACGCGCGCGCGGCCGTTTCTCACCGGCGCCACGATGTTCATGGCCGGCCACCCCGACCTGAAGTTCGTCGCGTACCCGATTGAAGCCGTCGCCGCCGACGGTACGCAGCTCATCAACTGGATCGCCGAGCTGCCACGCCCCGCGATGTTGGAGCGCGAGAGCTGGAGCCGCGAGGGCCGCTTCGAGGACTTCGCGCCGGCGTTCGCGACGTGGAAGTTCGCCTGGCTCGACGTGCCGGCGCTCATCGCTGGCGCGCAGGCCGCGTACGAGTTTCCAATGGTGGACCGAGACCCGCTGCCGACCTGGACCCACGGGCGCGTCACGCTGCTGGGTGACGCCGCGCACCCGATGTACCCGGTCGGCTCGAACGGCGCGTCGCAGGCCATCCTCGATGCCGCGGCGCTGGTGAACGCGTTGCGAGCGCAGCGCGACGTCGAGGCCGCGCTGAAGCAGTACGAGCACGACCGGCTGGCCGCGACCGCCGCCATCGTCTTGATGAACCGGCAGCACGGCCCGGAGCAGTGCATGCAGTGGGCAGAAGAGCGCGCGCCGAACGGCTTCACCGACATCGACGACGTCATCCCGCGCGCCGAGCTGGAAGCCCTCGCCGCCCGCTACCGCGCCGCAGTCGGACTCCAACGCCAGAAGCTGTGACAGCCCAGCGGCTGTGTCTTGCGCACTGCGTCGTGCGCGGGCAGGGTGCGCGCCGTGCGTTTTCCAGCGTTGCTCCTCGTCGTCTCTCTCTGCGGCTGCGGCATCAAAGCGGCGCCGCGCCCTCCGCTCGATGAAGCGCCGACCGCCGCGACGGAACCGAAGCCCGATGGCGGTTGCTGCGGAGCGACGAAGTGAACCATTTCCATGAGAAGCGCGGCGCGCTGCAGGCCGAGGGGGTGGCGTTGGAGCGCATCGCCCAGGAGGTCGGCACGCCGACGTACGTGTATTCGCAGGCCACGCTGACCAGGCACCTGAGCGTCGTGCAGCACGCGTTCTCGGCGGTGCCGACGCTCGTCTGCTACTCGGTGAAGGCGAACTCGAACCTCGCGGTGCTGAAGCTGTTCGCGCGCGGTGGCTCGGGCTTCGACATCGTGTCGGTGGGCGAGCTGGGCCGCGTGCGCAAGGCCGGCGGCGACGTGAAGAAGGTCGTGTTCTCGGGCGTGGGCAAGCGCGCCGATGAGCTCGAGGCCGCGCTCAAGGCCGGCATCCTCATGTTCAACGTCGAGAGCGCCGAAGAGCTCGAGCTGCTCGACCAGGTCGGCCGCCGCGTCGGCAAGCGTGCGCCCTTCGCGCTGCGCGTGAACCCCGACGTCGACGCCAAGACGCACCGCTACATCGCCACGGGCCTCAAGACCTCCAAGTTCGGCGTGCCGTTCGAAGAGGCCGTGGCGCTCTACAAGTGGAGCCGCCGCAGACCAGGCCTCGAGGCGCGCGGCGTCGACTGTCACATCGGTAGCCAGCTGACCGACGCGCGGCCGGTGAAGGAAGCCATCACCCGCGTGGCGGGCCTCTACTCGGAGCTGAAGTCGCAGGGCTTCGGGCTCACGCACCTCGACGTGGGCGGTGGCCTCGGCGTCACCTATTCGAAAGAGAAGCCGCCCGACGTCAGCACGTACGCGAAGGCCGTCATCGACTCGACGAAGCACCTCGGCACCACGCTGGTGCTGGAGCCCGGCCGCGTGCTGGTGGGCAACGCCGGCGTGCTGCTGACGCGCGTGCTGTTCAACAAGCGCACGCCCGCGAAGCACTTCGTCATCGTCGACGCGGGCATGAACGACCTCATGCGCCCCGCGCTGTACGAAGCGCACCACGACATCGTGGCCGTGAAGCCGCGGCGCGGCGCGAAGACCACTGTGGAGATCGTCGGCCCCGTGTGTGAGTCGACCGACGTGCTCGGTCACGGGCGCTCGATGGCGCCGCTCAAGCAGGGCGATCTGCTCGCCATCAGGACGGCCGGTGCCTACGGCATGTCGATGGCAAGCACCTACAACTCACGCCAACGGCCCGCAGAGGTGCTGGTCGACGGCGATGACTACCGCGTCGTGCGCAAGCGCGAGGCACTCGAAGCACTCTGGCAAGGAGAGACCCCATGACGTTGCAAGGTTCGATGACTGCGCTGGCCACCCCGTTCAAGGACGGGAAGTTGGACGAAGCGGCCTACGAGAAGTTGATCGAGTACCAGGTCACCAACGGCACGTCGGTGCTGATCCCCATGGGCACCACGGGTGAAGCGGTGACGATGACGGCCGCCGAGCGCCGCCGCGCCATCGAGGTCTGCATCAAGGTGAACCGCGGCCGCGCGAAGGTGTTCGCGGGTGCTGGCAGCAACTCGACGGCTGAGACCATCGAAGGCGTGGCCGTGGCGCGCGAGCTCGGCGCTGACGGGGCGCTGGTGGTGACGCCGTATTACAACAAGCCCACGCAGGCCGGCCTCGTCGAGCACTACCGGTTGGTGGCGCAGGCGCACCCGGGCTTCGCGTTGATGGCCTACAACGTGCCCGGTCGCACCGGCGTCGACATGCTGCCCGAGACCGTGAAGCGCCTCGTCGACATCAAGGAGGTCGTCGCGCTCAAGGAAGCCACCGGCAACGTGCTGCGCACGCTCGACGTCTACGAGCAGGTCGGGGATCGCATCACGCTGCTCTCGGGTGACGACTTCGTGGTGGCGCCGTTCATCTTCTCGGGCGGCAGGGGCGTCGTGTCGGTGTCGTCGAACGTCGCGCCGAAGCAGATGGCTGACGTCGTGGCGAAGGCGCTCAAGGGCGACATCGAAGGCGCGCGCAAGGCGCAGCTGCTGCTGCAGCCGCTGCACCGGTTGCTCTTCATCGAGTCGAACCCCATCCCCGTGAAGATGGCGCTGCACCAGATGGGCTTCTTCGGGCCGGACCTCCGCCCGCCGCTGTTGCCGATGACCGACGGCAACGCCGCGAAGCTGAAGGAAGAGCTCGGCCGCCTCGGCCTGCTGGGGAAGGCGTCGTGACGCCGATTCGCACCGTCATCACCGGCGTGTCGGGCCGCATGGGCGCGTCGCTGGTTCGGCTGGTGCGCGACACGCCCGAGTTCGTGCTGCACGGCGGCACCGACAAGCCGGGCAGCGCGGCCATCTCGTTGGACGTGGGGCTCGCCGCGCACCTCGCGCCGCTGGAGGTCAGCACCGTCGATTCGCTCACCGCCGCGTTGCCGCGCGCGAACGTCGTCATCGATTTCACGACGCCCGAAGCGTCGGTGCTGCACGCGCGCGAGTGCGCCGATGCGGGCGTGCCGCTGGTCGTCGGCAGCACCGGCTTCTCGGCCGACGCCAAGGCGCACATGGCCGAAGCGGCGAAGTCGATCCCCATCGTGATGGCGCCCAACATGAGCGTCGGCGTGAACCTCGTCATCGAGGTCGCGGCCGAGCTGGCGCGGCGCCTCGGTGAGGACTTCGACGTGGAGATCGTCGAGACGCACCACCGCATGAAGAAGGACGCGCCGTCCGGCACGGCCGTGCGGCTGGCCGAGGTCATGGCGAAGTCGCTGGGCCGCGACGCCGACGACATCTGCATGTCGCGCGTGGGTCAGGTGGGCGAGCGCCCGCGCAAGCAGATCGGCGTGCAGACGCTGCGCGGCGGCGATGTCGTGGGCGAGCACACCGTGTTCTTCTTTGGCGACGGCGAGCGCGTGGAGCTGACGCACCGGGCGACGAGCCGCGAGCAGTTCGCGCGTGGGGCGCTGCGCGCGGCGAAGTGGGTCGTCGGCAAGAAGCCGGGGCTGTACTCGATGACCGACGTCCTGGGGCTCAAGTGAGGTTCGCGCGGCTGGCCGTCGACGGCGGTGAGCTCTACGCGCGACGTGACGGTGAGGCGTACGTGCTGCTGTCGGCGGCGCCGTGGAGCGACGGCGTGAAGGACCTCGCGCAGCGCGTGGCGGTGGCTGACGCGCAGTACCTGCCGGCGAGCGACGCATCGAAGGTCGTCGCCATCGGGCAGAACTACGCGAAGCACGCCGCTGAGCTGGGCAAGGCCGTGCCTGTCGAGCCGCTCATCTTCATGAAGCCGAAGACGGCGCTGAACGCACATGGCGCCGCCATCGTGTTGCCGCCCGCGAGCCAAGAGGTGCACTACGAGGCCGAGCTGGCGCTGGTGGTGGGCCGACGGCTGACACGCGCGAGCGAAGAAGAAGCAGCGGCGGCCATCTTCGGCGTGACCTGCTTCAACGACGTGACGGCGCGCGACATTCAGCGGCGCGAGGTGCAGCACACGCGGGCCAAGAGCTACGACACGTTCGCGTGCTGCGGCCCGGAGGTGGTGACGGGCGTGTCTCCCGCCGACCTGCGCATCGTCTGTCGCGTGAACGGTGTGGTGAAGCAGGACGGCCGCACATCAGACATGGTGCACGGCGCGGCGAAGCTGGTGTCGTTCATCTCGCACGTGATGACGATTCTCCCCGGTGACGTCATCAGCACCGGCACGCCGGCGGGCGTCGGTCCGCTGGCGGTCGGCGACACCGTCGAGGTCGACATCGAGCACGTGGGCGTGCTGCGGAACGTGGTCTCGCGCTGATCGGGTGAGCGACGAATTGTACGCACCACCTCACCCAACCTCTCCGCCGCGGCGGAGAGGAGCAGCGCGGTGCTTCATCGCGCTCGGCACCAACCTCGGCGACCGACTGCTCAACCTGTCTGAGGCGCGTCGTCACCTGCGCGCGCTCGGCGCACTCCGCCACGGCCCCGTCATCGAGACCCCGGCGCTCCTGCCTCGGGAAGACCCCACGCCGCAGCCGCACTACCTCAACACCGTCGACGAGCTCGTCACCGCGCTCAAGCCGCGGGACCTCTTCACGCAGCTCAAGCGCATCGAGCGCCACATGGGCCGCCGCGTCACCACACGCTGGGCGCCGCGCATCATCGATCTCGATCTCATCCTCTTCGGTGACCTCGTCATGGAAGACGCGACGCTCACCGTGCCGCACCCCCGCATGCACGAACGCCGCTTCGTGCTCGAGCCGCTGGTGGCGTTGGCGCCACGGCTGGTTCACCCCGTGTTCGGTGAACGGCTTGACGCGCTGCTGACCCGGCTCGGCTGACGCCGCGCTACGGCAGGAACACCCAGGTCGACGTGCCGTCGAAGTACACGGCGCGCTGCTTCACCTCGTCGAAGAACATGGTGCCCGCTGACGGCGGCGGCGACGTCACCGGTTGTCGCTGCGTCCAGTCGGTGCCGTCCCATTCCCACGTGTCGCCGAGGTCGCTGCCGTTCTGCCCGCCGAAGAGCAGCACCCGCGCGCGCGCGGCGTCGTACGTCATCGCGGCGCCTTCTCGCGAGCCGGGGTGGTGGGCTGGGCTGCGCTGCGCCCACGTCGCGCCGTTCCACACCCAGGTGTCGTCGTACACGGTGGCGTACAGCCGGCCGCCGAAGAGCACGACCTCCTGGCGCGCGAGGTCTGCGGTCATCGCGGGCCAGCTGCGCGCTGGCGGGCCTGCGTCGGGCGCGTGCGCCGCCCAGTCCGCGCCGTTCCACGACCAGGTGTCGCCGCGGTTGCTCCCGCCGTAGAGCAGCACGCGGGCGTTCACCGCGTCCCACGCGAGGCCGGGGTGATCTCGTCGCGGCGGGCTCGTCGTCGCCACGGCCTGCGACCAGGTGACGCCGTCCCACAGCCAGGGCTCGGCGGCGGTGGGCCCGTTGCCTCCGGCCATCACCACGCGCTGGCGCACCGGGTCGAAGACCATCGCGTGAGCGAGGCGTGGCGGCGGCGACGTGGCGGGCGCAGCGGCGACCCAGCCGCCGTCGGCGTCCCACTGCCAGGTGTCGCCGCCGTCGGTGCCGGTGCTGAAGCCGCCGTAGAGCACCGCGCGGCGTCGGCTCGAGTCCCACGCGCTGGCCGACCAGACGCGCGTGCCTGGCGCGGCCGGCGCGCGGAGCGACGTCCACGACGTGCCATTCCACGCCCAGAGATCGTTCCGGTCGCCGCCCACGTCACTCCCGCCGAACAACAGCACGCGCTGACCCGCGAGGTCGGTCGTCATCGAGTGCGCCCACCTCGCGCTCGGTCGCGTCGACGGCGTCACCTGCGTCCAGGTGGTGCCGTCCCATTCCCACTGATCGCCGAGGCGCGTGCTGGTGGCGCTGTAGCCGCCGAAGAGCACCACGCGTTGGCGCCCGGGGTCCCACGCCATGGCGGTCATCGACCTCGCAGGCGGCGACTGTGGCGGCGCGCGCTCGGTCCACGTGAGGCCGTCCCATTCCCACGTGTCGCCATGTGGCCCCGCGGCGCCGCTACCGCCGAACAAGACGACGCGGCCCCGCAGCCGATCCATCGCGACGCCGGGGTTGCGGCGCGCTGGCGGTGCCGGCGTCACCACGCGCTCGGTCCACGTCAGGCCGTTCCATTCCCACGTGTCGTTGCGCAGGACCTGCGAGACGCCGCCGAAGAGCAGCAGGCGCTGCCGCACGGAGTCCCACGTCATCGCCGCGTGGTTGCGAGGTGGCGGCACCGTGGCGATCGGCCGCTTCAGCCAGGCGGTGCCGTCGAACTCCCAGTGGCCGTCGTAGTGGAGCATCACCGTGCGGCCGCGCAGCGGGTCGAACGCCATCGCCGGGCCCGAGAGCGGCGGCGGCAACTCGATGGGCAGGCGCTCAGTCCAGCTCGCGCCGTCCCAGTCCCAGGTGCTGGTGGTGTACTCGCCATGCGACGTGATGCCGCCGAACACGAGCGCCCGGCGCCGTGCGTCGTCAAAGACGAAGCCTGCCATCATCCGCGCTGGCACCGTCGTCGAGACCCAGCGGTTGAGGCACCGCGCCGTCGCGGGGCGCGGCTTTCGTGTGCACGCGCCGGCGAGGCAGACATCGACCTCCGAGGCCAGGCAGTCGTCAGGCCCGCACAGCACGCCGTCATCGACGGCTTCCACGACGCAGCCGGCGTCGGCGTCGCAGCGCGCGACCTGACACTTCGAGGTCGGCGGCGCACAGGTGACGGGCGCGTGGGCACAGCCAGACGCGCCACAGAGGTCGAGCGTGCACGCGTCACCATCTCCGCAGTCTCGCGGCGTGCCCACGCACGCCCCGTCGCTGCAGGTGCCCGTCACGCAGCTCGTCGCGCAGTCGACGCCATCGAGCCGCGGCGCCTCGCGGCACATCGCGGTCTCGAGGTCGAAGTCGGCCACGTGGCACGCGTCGCTGGCCTCACACACCGGAACGCTGAGGCCTTCGCCCACGAGCGCGACGGCGAGCTCACCGATGCGCAGCGTCGCGGTGAACGGGCCCGCGGCCACGGGGCTGAACGTCACGGTCAGCGGTTGCTCCGCACCGCGCGCGAGCTCGACGGCGGTGGGGCTGACCGAGAAGGGTGCGTCGACGACCGCGTCACCACGCGCCGTCGCGCCGCCGAGGTTGCGCAGCGTCACCGTGGCCTGGCGCGCATGCCCGACGTACGTCGCTTCGAACTCCACGCGCGTCGGGGTCACCGAGACGTCCGCCGGGGTGACGCGGCCCACGCCGTCGTCGCAACGACAGGCCGCCAACGCGCTCAGCGCGAGGCACGCCAGCACGCGGCCGGAGGTGGTGATCACCCTGCCTACCCTGACAGGCCTGCTGCGATTCGCCAGTCGGTGCGCAACAAGTGCTAGGCGGGAGCCGTGACTGCCCTGCTGATGCTCCTGTTGGCGCAGAGCGCGCCGATGCCGCTCAACCATCCGCCCACGGGCGCGAAGTCGGCGCCGTCTGCTGATGAGCTCATCCAGAAGCTGGACCAGACGGCCGGCCTCAAGGAACGCGACAAGCCTTTCGAGATCGCGTCGTCGCTCGCGCGGCTCTACTTCGGTCAGGGGCGCTACGCCGACGCGCAGGTCTTCTATGCGCAGGCCGTCGCGCAGGCCGCGAACGCGAAGACGCTGTACGCAGCGCAGAAGCAGCTCGCAGGCGCTCGCCCGCTGCCGACGGCCGCGTCGGTGGGCTGCGAGGTGAAAGCTGACAGCACGCTCGCCGCGCTGGAGACCGTCGCGAAGGAGCTCGCCGCGAAGAAGAACGCGCCGGGAGCCACCGCGTGCCTCGCCGCCGCGCTGCAGTCCGTGCAGGAAGCCGAGGTCATGCTGGGCAACGCGCGGTTCCTGCTGCGCGATGTCGCGAGCGCCGTGGCGACGTACGACGCCACGCTGGCGCTCTTCCCCGACAACGCCGAGGCCCGGTACGCGCGCGCGGCGGTGTTGCTCGATTCACAGGGCGACGACGTCAACGTGCTTGCGACGGTGAAGACCGAGCTCGAGCGCGTCATCGCGGCGCCGAACTTCAGCAAGGCCGCCAACGCGAAGCGGCTGTTGGCGCGCACCGAAGCGGCGCTCGAGAAGGGCGGCCTGACGAAGGTGGGCGTCACGCAGGACATGGTGGCCGCGGTCGCGCCGCAGCCGCCGCCCCGCCAGCCGGGCCAGGCGCCGGTGCTGACGCCCGAGATGATGGCCGCTTTCCAGAACGCGCCGCGCACGCCGGAGATGGAACAGAACTTCGCGAAGCTCATCGACTCGGCTGAAGAGCACCTCGCGCGCGGTCGCTTTCAGGACGCGCTCGATTCGTACAAGCAGGTCATGCCGTACCAGCCCGACAACGCGCGGCTGCGCGCCGGCATGGCGTGGACGATGCTCAAGCTGAACCGGCAGCCCATGGCCGACAACGTGTGGCGCGTCGCGACGCAGACGCCCGAGGCCGTCGCTGCGCTCGGTGACGCGCTCAAGGCGAAGGGCGACGTCGAGGGCGCGAAGGCCGTCTGGCAGCGCCTGCGCGAGTCGGTGCCGTCGTACAGCTCGCAGCTCGAGGGCCGGCAATGAGAGCCGCGGCGCTGCTGGCGCTGCTGCTGCTGGCGTGCACGCCGCCGCCCATTCGCAACACCAACCGCGGCGTCTTGTGGGTGTCGGTCGAAGGCACCGACCTCGCGCCTGCAGAGACCGCGTCGTTCGACGTGGGCACCGTGCGCGTCGGCAGCCGCAAAGAAGTCGTGCTGCGCGCGACCAACACCGGCGTCGACACGTTGAACGTCACTGGCGTGTACCTGGGCAGCGCCGGCAACGGCTCGTTCTACGTGCGCGACGTGTCAGGCAAGCTGGAGCCGGAGCAGTCACTCACCGCGACGGTGACGTTCTCTCCTGCGACCGCTGGCGCGCAGCAGACGCAGGTCACGTTCAGCCACGACGCAGAGTCCGCGCTGCCGTCGGTGACGCTGACGGGCACGGGCGGCTGATCAGACGACGCGCGCGGCGAGCACGTCCTGCACGTCGAGCAACCCGACCGCGCGCCCTTCGGCGTCGACGACGGGCAGCTGGTCCACCTTCAGCTCGCGCATCATCGCCACCGCGGCCAGCACCAGCTCGTCGGGGCCGATGAACTTCGGCCGACGCACCATCACGTCGGCGATGCGGCGTTTGAGCTTGAGCGCGTCCTGCTCGGCGAGGCGGCGGAGATCTCCGTCGGTGAAGATGCCGACAAGGCGGCCCTTGCTGTCGACCACGTTGGCGGCGCCCGGGCGGCCTGGAGTGCGCGTCATCACTCCGACGACCTGTGCCAGCGTCGCCGTGTCGCGGATGAGCGGGTTGGCGTCGCCGGCGCGCATCAGCTCGCGCACCTTCATCACGCTGCGGCCCAGCTTCCCGCCCGGGTGGTACAGCGCGTACTCGGCCTGCGAGAACTGTCGGCGCCACGCGAGCGTCATCGCCAGCGCGTCGCAGATGGCGTGCAGCGCGGCCGACGACGCGGTGGGCACGAGGCCCATCGGGCAGGCCTCGTCGATGGGGCCGAGATCCACCACCACGTCGGCGCCCTTCGCGAGCGGTGACTTCGCGTCGCCCGTGAGCGCGACGATGGCCACGCCGAGGCGCTTGAGCGGCATCAGCAGGCGCACCACTTCTTCGGAGGTGCCGGAGTTCGACAGCGCCACCACGACGTCGTGCTTCGTCACGCGGCCGAGGTCGCCGTGCGCGGCTTCGGCCGGGTGCAGGTACAGCGACGGCACGCCGATGGATGCGAGCGTCGCGGACAGCTTCTGCGCGATGAAGCCGGGCTTGCCGATGCCGGTGCACACGATGCGGCCGGTGCACGCGTCGAGCGCGTCGAGCGCGGTGATGAAGCTGTCGCCGAGCCGCGCGGGCAGGGCGTCGATGGCGCGCGCTTCCTGCGTCAGCACCGTCTTCGCGTAGTCGAGCGTCGCGCGGTTGGAACGCGTACCTGAGCGCTTGGGGCGGGCCATGGCGCGGGCCGTGTACATCGGCTACGTGCCGCCCGCGACACCCCTTTCGCCTTCAAGGAGGCCCCTCACATGAAGTTCTTCATCGACAGCGCAGACGTGAAAGAGATCCGCATCGCCCACGAGATGGGTTGCGTCGACGGCGTCACCACCAACCCGTCGCTGCTCGCCAAGGTCGGCCGCGGCCTCGAAGACACCATCAAGGAGATCTGCACCATCGTCGACGGCCCGGTCTCGGCCGAAGCGGTCTCGCTGACGGCGCCGGAGCTCATCGCTGAAGGCGAGAAGCTCGCGAAGATCCACCCCAACGTGGTCGTGAAGATCCCCATGGGCGTGGAAGGCGTGAAGGCCGTGAAGGCGCTGTCGAGCAAGGGCATCCGCACCAACGTGACGCTCATCTTCTCGGCGAACCAGGCGCTGCTCTGCGCGAAGGCCGGCGCGACCTACGTGTCGCCGTTCGTCGGCCGCCTCGATGACATCAGCCAGGTCGGCATGGATCTCATCAAGGACATCGTCACCATCTTCAAGAACTACGGCTTCAAGACGCAGACGCTGGTGGCGTCGGTGCGCAACCCGGTGCACGTGCTCGAGTCGGCCAGGCTGGGCGCTGACGTGGCGACGGTGCCGCTGAACGTGATTCAGCAGCTCGCGTCGCACCCGCTCACCGACGCGGGCATCAAGAAGTTCCTGGCCGACTGGGAAAAGGTGCCGAAGGCGAAGTGAGCCTCCGGCACCTCGGGGTCACTGCACGGTGCCGTTGACGGTGATGTCGACGGGCAAGCCCACCGTGGTGGCGCGCACGGTGGCGCTCGCGGCGGCGGGCATCGGCATCGTCCCCGTCGCGCCGACCATGTTGACTCGACCGAGGTAGCCGCTGGACCACGTCGAGAAGATGGTGCGGTAGACGCAGACCGGCGTGCCCGGGTCGCAGGGCCCGGTGCCGGCTGCGTTGGTGAGGTAGCGCGGCTCCAGCCCGAAGCCGACGCCGTCTTGCAGCGTCGCGGGGACGAACGTGAACGTGCCGCGGGTGCCGGTGCGCACCAGGGCTAACGTCGACGCCGACTCGATGCGGTTCAGGTTCAGGTCGAGCCCGAAGTAGTCGATCGACAGGTTCGCGCCGAGGCCCAGGTTGAACGAGCTCTGCGACGTCGTCGCGACGCTCACTGCGTCGGAGTAGAGGATGTACGCCTTCGTCCACACCTTGGCCGACGCGTCCCACACCCCGTTGGGGCCCGTCCACGCGCTGTTGCCGTCCACGTCGACGTAGACCTCGCCGGGGTCCCACACGTCGTTGTCGTTCTTGTCGACGAACGGCTCGCCTTGATCGTGGAACTGCTCGGTGCCGTCCTGCACGCCGTTGCCGTTGCTCTCGGCGAACCACTCTTCGCCGTCGGTGTACGCGATGATGGTGATCAACGCGTCGCGCGGGTTGCGCGTGATGGCGCCGTCCATCCTCGAGGGCTCCGCGACCAGCGCGAACGGGTACTGGGTCGGGTTCGCGGCGAGCGGGGGCACGTCTTGCACCGGCCAGACGCCCATCGTGCTGAACGGCACCGTGCCGCGGCCCTCGTTGGAGCCCGTGGGCGTGTACGGGTTTGTCGACACCGACGCGGTGATGCTGCCGGCCTCGGTCAGCAGCTGCACCGTGGTGCCCTTGCCGATGGGGTTGTTGTTGCGGTCAACGAGAATGATGGTGCACGTGGTGCTCAAGTTCAGCGGCGGTGCTGAGCTCCGGTACGCCGGCAGGTTGATCTTCGCGCACTGGAGCTGAAAGCCGTTGTTGGTGGGCTTCGCGCCGCGCACGCCGATGGTGGGGCTGCTGGTCGACACGCCCGGAATGACGGTCGCCGTCAACGTGAACGAGCCGATGGAATCGCCCGACGTCACCACCGCGTCGACGTTGCCCGCCGCGTCGGTGATGCCGCTGGCCGTCGCCGTGGTGCCTGAGGGCGCGTTGTTGAGCGTGAACGTCACGCGCACCCCCGCGACTGGCGCCGGCGTCGTCGACGCGTCACGCACCGTGAAGCGCACCGAGGCCTGCGTGTTGAAGCCCGAGTTGGCGATGCCCATCAGCGTGCACGGCGTGCCGCCGCAGGTCGTCGACGTGTACGTGATGGTGCCGATGCGCAGGATGTTGATGTTGGTGCTGCCGGTGCGCATCGACTGCGGGTCGGTGGCGGTCACGGTGGCGACGCCGTCGCTCCCTGTCTCGCGCAGCTCGAGCTGCACGTTGCCCGCAGAGTCGGTGGTGCCCATGCCGTTGAACACGCCGCCGTCGGCGTAGCTCAGCTCGCCCAGGTTGGTGGCGATGTTGAGCTGGCGATTGATGGCCGGGGCGCCGTTGGTGACGAGGCGCGCCGTCACCAGCGTCGAGTCGTTGACGCCGACGTAGATGCGGTTGCGCGGCGTGGTGACGAAGACGCCTGCGTCAGGGCGGGAAAGCTGCACCATCGCGCTCGCCGTCTTGTTGAACAGCGCGTCGGTCGCCGTGACGTTCGCGGTGCCCGGCTGGCCGTTGTCGGTCAGCAGCGCTTCGATCTTACCGGCCGCGTCGGTCAACGCAGGTGAGGTGAACGCGCCGCCGTCGGTCTCGAGCAGCGTACCGACCGACGTCTCAACCAGCAGCGGGCGGCCCGCGACCGCGCGGCCGTCGAGCAGGCTCGTCACCGTGATGCGCGCCTGTTCATCGAAGCCGACGGTGAGCACGTTGCGATCGCTCATCACCGTGAGGCCGGCGTCGGGCCGGGTGATGGTGACGCTCGCGGTGGCCGTCTTGCTCATCGGCCCGGTCGCGGTGACCGTGGCGTTGCCCGGCGCGCCCGTGTCGACGAGCAGCGCGTGCACCTGACCTGCGCTGTCGGTGGCCGTCGGCGAGTACGCGCCGCCGTCAGCAAAGACGACAGCGCCCTGCGTGGTGGTGAGCGCGATCTGCGTGCCGGCGGTCGGCGTGCCGTCGACGAGGTAGGTGGCGACCAGCTCCGAGCTCTGGCTGAAGCCGATGGCGATCGACGGGCGCGCGGCCGTCAGCATCAGCCCCGCGTCAGGGATGGCGGCGGGCGTGATGGTGAGGTTGACGTTGGCGGTGATGAGCTTGCCGCTCACCACCCACTCGCCGGTGATGCGGGCGCTGCCGGTGCACAGCGGGTCCATCGCGCGGGCGCACGAGAACGTCGCTTCACCTTCGCCGTTCGCCAGCTCGACCTCGACCGGCTCCTTGAACGAGCCGACCGTGGAGCTGAGCCGCACGGTGCCGGTGCCCGCCTTCCCCGTGTCGTCAGCAGCGATGACGCGGATGGTCGACGTCTGGCTGATGCCATCGAGGGTCCGCGGGCTCGCGGTCAACGTGAGTTCGGGCTCTACCTTCTCGGGCTCGCAAGCCGAGACGAAGGCGAGCGTCGTGAGGAACGCTGCGACGCGGATGTGACGCATGGATGACTTCCTTGGGTGTGGGGCGGAAACCGGGTGAGTATTTTCGGGCTCCCTCACAGCGTCAATGTTCCGCTTCGCGACTGCGCATCGCGTGGCCACGCCCGGCCAACTGCGTTAGACGCCCCGCCCATGAACTTCGGTCTCTCAGACGACGAAAAGGCTCTTCAGGAAACCGCCCGCAAGTTCGCCCGCGACGTGATGCGGCCGAAGTCGGCGCACTTCGACGAGCACGGCGAGTTCCCCCGCGACATCATCACGCAGGCCAGCGAGCTCGGCCTGATGAACATGACGCTGCCCGCAGAGATCGGCGGCATGGAGCTGCCGCACGTCGCGCAGGCCATCATCGCCGAGGAGCTGGCCTGGGGCTGCGCGGGCATGGCGACGTCGATGATCGCCAACGACCTCGCGCTGCTGCCGCTCGTGCTGGGCGCGTCGAAAGAGCAGAAAGAGAAGTTCCTCCGCCCGTTCACCACCGACCCGAAGCGCCTCGCCAGCTTCGCGCTGACCGAGCCGGGCGCCGGCTCTGACGTGGCGGGCATGCGCACCACCGCGCGCCGCGAGGGCGATTTCTACGTCATCAACGGCCAGAAGCAGTGGATCACCAACGGCGAGTACGCCGATCAGTTCACGCTGTTCTGCAGCACCGACACGGCCAAGAAGCACAAGGGCATCATGGCCATCGTGGTCGAAGGCCGTCCCAAGGGCCTCACCATCGGCAAGCACGAGAACAAGATGGGCCAGCGCGCCAGCAACACGGTGACGCTCACGTTCGAAGACGTGAAGGTGCCCGTCGAGAACCGCCTCGGCAACGAAGGCGAGGGCTTCCTGCTCGCCATGGCCACGCTCGACAACTCGCGCCCGCTGACGGCGATGTTCGCCATCGGCATCGCGCGCGCGGCGATGGAGCACGCCATCGACTACGCCAAGCAGCGCACGCAGTTCGGCAAGCCCATCGCCGAGTTCCAGGCGATCCAGTTCATGATCGCCGACATGGCGGCGGACATCGAGGCGGCGCGCCTGCTCACCTACAAGAGCGCGTGGCTGCTCGACGAAGGGCAGCGCAACACGCTCGTCTCGAGCTACGCGAAGCGCTTCGCCGCCGACATGGGCATGAAGGCCGCCACCGACGCCGTGCAGATCTTCGGTGGCTACGGCTATTCGAAGGAGTACCCGGTCGAGAAGCTCATGCGCGACGTGAAGCTGATCCAGATCTACGAGGGCACCAGCCAGGTGCAGCGCCTCGTCATCGCGCGCGAGCTTCTCAAGGGCATCTGAAGTTGTGCTTGCAGCCGCAACCGTTTCGGGTTGCGGCGCAGGCCGTTGATTCATAAATCGAAAACCCCACAACACAGCGCGTCACGCGCGCTGATTCACTCCATCAGGAGCGCTACGCATGCCGCTGAAGATTCTCGTCACCGCCAAGCGGGTCGAAGACGCCGAGTCGAAGATCAAGGTGAACCCTGCCGGCACGGGCATCGTGCCCGACGGCCTCAAGTACAAGATCAACCCGTACGACGAGATCGGCGTGGAAGAAGGTCTGCGCCTCGCGGCCAAGCACGGCGGTGAAGTCGTCGTGGTGTCGGTCGGCAGCAAGGACGTGCACGAGCAGCTCCGCCACGCGCTCGCCATGGGCGCGCACAAGGCCATCTGGGTGAACCACACAGGTCCCATGGACCAGCTCGGCGTCGCCGCGTGCCTCCAGAAGATCATCGAGAAGGAAAAGCCGGACCTCGCGATCCTCGGTCGCCAGGCCATCGACGACGACCAGGCGCAGGTCGGCCAGTACCTCGCCGAGTGGCTCGGCTGGTCGCAGGCCACGTTCGCCTCGAAGGAAGAGTCGCTCGAGTCTGAGGCCGAGAAGTCGAAGACGCCGGCCATCAAGCTGGGCGCCGACAACAAGACGGTCACCGTGGTGCGCGAGGTCGACGGCGGCCTGCAGACACTCGAAGCGACGCTGCCTTCGGTCGTCACCACCGAGCTGCGCCTCAACCAGCCGCGCTACGCGTCGCTGCCCGGCATCATGAAGGCCAAGAGCAAGCCCATCGAGGAGCACACCCCCGCGGCGCTCGGCGTCGACATGGGCGTGAAGCTCACCGTCACCAAGCTGGCGCACCCGCCCGCGCGCAAGGCCGGCATCAAGGTGCCTGACGTGGCGACGCTGGTCGAGAAGCTCAAGAACGAAGCGAAGGCGATCTGAGCGTTCGCGCTCGATTCGAAAGGAAACAAAGAACATGGGTCACGTTCTCATCGTCGTCGAAGCCAACACTGACGGTTCGCTCCGCAAGGCCACGCTCAACGCGCTCACCGCTGGCGCGCAGATCGCCAAGGCCACGGGTGGCGAGCTCCACGCCATCGCGCTCGACAAGGACGCCAGCGCGCTCGCCAACGCCGTGAAGGACTACGGCGTGAAGGTCGTGCACGCCGCGTCGGCGCCGCACCTCGAGCACGCCATCGCCGAGAGCTGGGCGCCCACCATCGCCGCGGCCGCCACGGCCATCGGCGCTGAGTGGGTGGGTGGCGCCGCCACCGCCATCGGTCGTGACGTGCTGCCGCGCGTCGCCGCCAAGCTGAAGGCCCCGATGGCGTCCGACATCCTCGGCGTCGAAGGCGCGGGCGCCGACCTGGCGCTGCTCCGCCCGATGTGGGCCGGCGCCGTCATCGCCAGCGTCAAGCTGTCGGGCAGCGTGAAGGTCTTCACGGCCCGCACCACCGAGTTCGCCGCGGCCGAAAAGTCGGGCGCCGGTGAAGTGAAGGCCTTCGCCGCGCCCGCGCAGGACAAGGTGCTCTCGAAGTTCCTCGGCTTCAAGGAAGTGAAGAGCGCTCGCCCGGCGCTCACCGAGGCGCGCGTCGTCGTGTCCGGTGGCCGCGGCACCAAGGGCGACTTCAAGCCCATCGAAGGTCTCGCCGACGAGCTCGGCGCGGCCGTCGGCGCCTCGCGCGCGGTCTGCGACGCGGGCTGGCAGCCGAACGATCTGCAGGTCGGTCAAACCGGCAAGGTCGTGGCGCCGTCGCTGTACATCGCCGCCGGCATCAGCGGCGCGATCCAGCACGTGGCCGGCATGAAGGGCAGCAAGACCATCGTCGCCGTCAACAAGGACGCCGACGCGCCGATCTTCCAGATCGCCGACTACGGGCTGGTGGCCGACCTGTTCAAGGCGCTGCCTGAGCTCCAGGCCGCCATCAAGGCCGCGAAGTAAGCAGCACCGATGCACGGCGCGACGATCGACCTCGACGACGCGCCGCTCATCGCGCTGGGCATCCACCGCCTCGAGATCCCTGTTCCGTTTCTCGAGGCGGGTGGCCCGGCCAACGTCTACGCCATCGAAGACGCCGACGGGCGGCTCACGCTGTTCGACACCGGCATCGGCACCGCTGACGGCATCGCGGCGCTGCGAGGGCAGGCGGCAGAACGTGGGCTCGACTTGAGGCGCCTCTCGCGCATCGTCATCAGCCACGGTCACCTCGATCACTTCGGCAACGCGCAGTGGCTCTCTGAAGAGAGCGGCGCGCGCGTGTACGTGCACGCGCACGATCGCGAGAAGGTGCTCGGTCACGGGCGCTTCGCCGACCTGCTGCAGCGGCACCGGCCTTATTTCCTCAACGCGCTCGGCGTGCCTGAGCCCACGCTCGACGAGCTCATCGCGCGCGTCTCGAAGTCGAGAGACAGCGTGCGCTACGTCGACGAAGCGCGCCTCGCGCCGCTGCACGACGGTGAGGTGCTGACGTTCAAGCACTTCTCGGCCACGGTGAAGCACATGCCCGGGCACACGCCGGGCCTTGTCTGTTTGCACGCCGAACGGCAGCGCCTCTTCTTCGCAGACGATCACGTGCTCGCGCGCGTGTCGCCCAACCCGGTGTTGGACTTCGTGCACGGCGACGGCGACGACAAGTTCCGCGCGCTGTCGAGCTACCTGCGCGGCGCAAAGTGGGTGCGCGGCCTCGAGCTCGACGCTGTGCTGCCCGGCCACGGCCCGGCGTTTCGCGGCCACCAGGCGCTGCTCGACGGTCTGTTCGGCTTCTACGGCGTGCGTCAGCAGAAGTTGCTCGACGGGTTGCAGTACGGGCCGCGCTCGGCGTTCGACTTGTTGCCCGTCGTCTTTCCGCGCCGTGACCTCGGCCGCCTGATGTTGATGCTCTCGGAGGTGCTGGGGAACCTCGAGGTGCTCGAAGATCAGGGCAAGATCCGCCGCGAGCGCGCGGACGTCGTTCGCTACGCGCGGACGGTCACGTTTCAGTAGGTCCGCGACCTCACGAGGCGGTCTGTCAGCTGCGTCGAATGGCGAAGCCGATGCCGTCGCGAAATGGCGTGGCCCCGGGCGGCGTGAGATCGTCGCGGCCCGATGATTCAGATGTTTCACGTCAGCAAGGCGTACCCAGGTGACCCGCCGGTGCTGACTGACATCAACCTCGACATCGACAAGGCCGAGTTCGTCTTCCTCACCGGGCCGTCGGGCGCGGGCAAGTCGACGCTGCTCAAGCTCATGTTCCTCGCCGAGCGGCCGTCGAAAGGTCAGATCCTCATCGCGGGGCGCAACATCGCGCGCGTGCGCGAGTCGTCGATTCCCTACCTGCGGCGGAACATCGGTGTCGTGTTCCAGGACTTCAAGCTCCTGCCCACGCGCACCGTCGCCGAGAACGTGGGCTTCACGCTCGACGTGCTGGGCGTGCCGCGCGACGAGGTGCGCGATCGCTCGGTGAAGATGCTCCGCCGCGTGGGGCTCGAGCACAAAGCCGACGTGTCGCCGCTGAAGTTGTCGGGCGGTGAGCAACAGCGCGTGTCGCTGGCGCGCGCGCTGGTGAACGACCCGGCGATGCTGCTGGCCGACGAGCCCACCGGCAACCTCGACCCCGCGCTCACCGTGGAGATCATGGACCTGCTGTGCGACGTCAACGCGCGCGGCACGACCGTCATCGTCGCCACGCACGACGCGTCGCTCATCGAGCGCTACGAGAAACGTACGCTGCGGCTCGAGCGGGGCGCCCTGGTCGCCGATGAGCGCGGTGAGAAGGCGGCGCGCTTGATGATCAACGATACCTGACTCCTCAGCTTTCTGAGCCGGTGCGCTCACAACCGCGCAGAACCGCGTGGGGCATCAGGCTTGCATCCACGGCGCGTATGAAACCATGGTGGTTGATCTTCGCGCTGTGCAGCTGCGACCTGCTCGCACCGTCGCTCGACGAGAACGCTGGCTTCGTCGTGGCGACGAGAACGCCCGACGCAGGCGTTGACGCAGGGGTCGTCGACGCCGGCGCCTGGCTGTCGCTCGAGACCGCGCCGCAGCTCCCGCTCCTGGAGCGCGACGTGCTCCGCCTCGGGGAAGGGCTGGACGTCGACATGCTCTCGGCGTGGGCCGTCGACCCGACGGGGCGCCGGGCGCGGCTCTTCTTCGAGTCGGGCACCGAGGCTTTCGACGCGGCGTGGCTGCTGGTGTCAGAGGCCTCGCCCGACGGGCGCCGCTTCACGCCGCCCCAGCGCGTGACGACCGACGCCGGCTTCGTCGCCAGCTGCGCGGTGTTGCCGAGCGCGACGGGCCCACGGCTCGTGCAGGTGTCTGCCGCTGACTACCAGTCGCCGGTCTCGGTGACGGCCGTCGACGCGTGGTCGCTTGGTGAGGCGCGCACGCTGTCGCTCCCCCTCGGCGTCGCCAGCGTCTTGAGCTGGCCTCGCTTCGTCGACGACACCGATGGTGGCGTGTGGCTGGCGTACCGCGACGGCGCGTCGGTGCCTTCGCTGGCGCGCTCCGTCGATGGCGTAACCTTCAACCAGGGCACGCCGGTGCCCCCCGCCGCCGCGGGCGCGATGGCGGCGGTCGGGCGCTTCGGGTCGGGGGCGCTCGCTTACGTGTCGCAGGCGCCCGAAGGCAGTGAGCCGATGGTGTCTCGAGTGCGGACCTCGGCGGACGGCGTGCAGTGGTCTTCAGCGCAGCGCGTGACCGACGCGAGCCCCAACGTGCACGACACCTTCGTGCTGCCGCGCGTCGACGGCGACGTCGACCTCTATTTCATCTACCCGGCAGGCGGCCGTGGCTTCTCGCTGTTCCGCCGGGCGCTGTCCGCCGACGGCACGCTGGGGCCGGAACAGCGGGTCACCGACAACACGCTCGGCGATCCCAGCAAGCCCGCCGCGTTTCGCCTCAACGATGGGGCGGTGCTCGTGACGTTCGCCGACATCGTCGAGCGCGCACCGCAAGGCTGGCCTTCACGCCAGCAGCTCGTGGTGGCGCGGCTCGCTGGCGACGCGCCGCGCTGACCTCACTCTTCGAGCACCGACACCACTGAGCCGCCGCTGCTCTCGACGTTCGACAAGTCGCCGCCGCCCGCGACGCGCACCCGGCTGCCGCCCGACGCTTCACCACGCACCGAGCCCGTCGCCGTCAGCTCGACCACCGAGCCGCCGCTCGCGTCGACCTTCACCGCTTCCGACGCCGCGTGCGCGTTGACGGTGCTGCCGCCCGACGCGTCGATGTCGAGGCTGGTGACGGCACCGGCGGCGTCCACGTGGCTGCCGCCCGAGGCTTCGATGGCCAGCTCGCCGCCCGTCAGCGCCGTCGCGTTCAACGTCGAGCCGCCGCTCGCCTCGAGCCGCGTGACGTCGCTGCCGGTGATGTTGATGGTCGTCCACTCGAGCGAAGACACCTTCACGCCCGGCTTGATGCGCACCACCAGCACGCCCTGGCGCACGATGGTGTCGAGGTTCTCGATGACCTTCTGCTGCGAGTCGATGGTGACCGACGGCTCGCCGGGCGTGAAGTGGGCGGTGAGGCCGCCTTCGAGCCGCACGTGTGAGTACGCGTCGAGTGAGCGGGTCTCGGAGGCTTCGGGCCCGCCGTCGACCTGATGCCAGCAGCCGGACAGGATGAAGAAGGCAGAGACGAGCGCGGCGGGGAGCGAGCGGTTCATGCCCTTTCGATGCCGGTGACGGCGGAAGTGATCATCAAACCTGCCAAGTGGCCGAAACCGGTGGAAACTGCGCGCCGTCGTGAGCACCAGCGCCCGGCTCGCCTACTTCGTTCGAACCGCCATCGGCAGCATGGTGCGCTCGCCGTTCGTCCACGTCATCGCGGTGGCGTCGCTGGCGCTCTCGCTCGTGGGCTTCGGCCTGGCGCGCATCGCGGGTGGCCAGCTCGACGCGCTGTTGTTGTCGTTGGGCGGCGACGTGGAGTTCACCGTGTACCTCGCGCCCGACGCGCCGGCCGAGCAGGTCGGCGAGTTGGAGAAGGCGCTCATCGCGCGCACGGGCGGCACTACGTCGCGCGTGTCGCCGGCCGACGCGTTGGGCCGGCTCGCCGCGTCGCTCGGTGACCAGGGCCGCGCGCTCGTCGATCTCGAAGACAACCCGCTCCCGTGGAGCGTGGAGCTCAAGGTGCCGCCCGCCGCGCGAGATCCCGACGCGTTGGAAGCGCTCGCCACCAGGACCCGCGCGCTGCCCTTCGTGGCCGACGTCGACTACGGGCAGGCGGCGCTGCAGCGGCTCTCGCTCATCGCGCGCGCCATGGAGCTGGCGGGGCTGGTGGCCTTCGCGCTCGTCTTTCTCACCGCCGTCATCGTCGTCAGCGCCACGCTGCAGCTCGCCATCTTCGCGCGCCGCGAGGAGATCGAGATCCAGAAGCTCGTCGGCGGCACCGATCGCTTCGTGCGCATGCCCTTCCTCATCGAGGGCGCGCTGCAGGGCGCGTTGGCCGGCGCGCTGGCGCTGGGGCTGGTGTTCGCCGCCGTGCGCTGGGTCGAAGGGCAGGGCGGCGAGCTGGTCGGCTTCCTGCTGCTCAACGGTCACTTCACGGTCGACTGGCCACGCCTCGCCGGTGAGCAGCTGGGCCTCGGTGTGCTGCTGGGCCTCGCGGGCAGCGCCATCGCCGTGCGGAGATTCCTGCGCGTATGACGGCGCTGTTGCTGACGCTCGTGTTGGCCGCGTCGAACGACGTGGAAGACGAGCGCGCCGAGCTGCAACAGCGGTTGGGCGCCGAGAAGGCCGCCTTTGACGCCATCGGCGATGAGAAGAAGGACCTGCTGACGTTGCTCGACACCCTGGAGCGCCTGGCGCGGGAATCAGCGGCCCGTGCGTCGTCGCTCGAGAAGAGCGTGGCACGCGTCTCGAAGCAGGTGACGCTGGCTGAAGACGAAGCGGCGATCGCGCAAGACGCGGTGCGCACGCAGCAACGTCGGCTCGCGCCGCGGCTGGTCACGCTCTACCGGCTGCAGAAGCAGGACTCACTCGGCAACCTGCTCGCCGCTGGCGACTTCGCGTCGATCCTCAAACGGCAGCGGGCGCTCAAGTCACTCGTCGCGGCCGACGCGCGGGAACTCGAAGACCTCGCGCAGCTCTCCGAATGGCAACAGCGGCGCATGCACCGGCTCGAGAGGCTCGAGGCCACCAACCGGCGCTACCTGCGCGCGTTGCGCACCGAGCAGGCGGTCAGTCGTGCGCGCCTCGGCCGCTTCAGGGACCTGCTGTCGTCCATCACCGCCGAGCAGAACCGCATGAGCCGCGTCATCGCCGAGCTGGAACAGACCGACGCTGACCTCGCGAGCCTCGTCGGCGACATGCAGAGCGCCGTCGACGCGTCGGGCTTTCGTGCGCGGCGCGGCCTGTTGCCGTACCCGACGTCGGGCGTCATCGAGGTCGGCTTCGGCCGCGTGGTGAACCCGCGCTTCAACACCGTCACCGTGCAGAAGGGCCTCGACCTGCGGGCGGCGGAAGGCGCCGAGGTGCGCAGCGTGGCGCTCGGCACGGTTGTCTTTGCCGGCTGGCTCAAGGGCTACGGCAACCTCGTCATCGTCGACCACGGCACCAACTACCACTCGCTCTACGCGCACCTCGCGAACGCGCAGGTCAACGTCGGCGAGCAGCTCGACGAAGCCGACGTCATCGGCCAGGTCGGCGACACCGGCAGCCTGAAGGGCGCGTACCTGTACTTCGAGATCCGCCGGGCGGGGCAGGCGGTCGACCCGCTGCCGTGGCTCAAGCCGCAAGACTGAACGTCACTTGAGGTCCGACATCTCGCACCCGGTGCGATTTCATCTGGCGGGCAATTCGTGCGACAACGCCGCCCCCCATGGAATGGCTCGGCCTCGCGAACAAAGTCATCCGCCGTACGCTGATGGCGACCGGCGTCACCAGCGAAGTGGTCCGCATTCGCGACGCTGACGTGCACTTCTACCGGGCTGAGCGTGGCGGCAAGGGCCCGCCGCTGTTGCTCGTGCACGGCCTCGGCAGCTCGGCCAACGCGTTCTTCCGCACCATGCTGCCGCTCGCGAAGCACTTCCGCTCGGTGGTGGCGGTCGACCTGCCGGGCAACGGGTTCTCTCCGATTCCAGTGAGCGGGCCGCTCACCATGCGGCAGCACGTCGAGGTCTTGTCAGAGTTCCGACGTCGCATGATCGGCGAGCCGGTCTTCCTGCTCGGCAACTCGCTGGGCGGTGGCATGTCGCTCACCTTCGCGCTCGAGCAACCGGAGGCCGTGAAGGCGCTGGCGCTCGTGGCCCCGGCCGGCGCGCGCGTGGCCGACGAGCGGCTCAAGGGCCTGCTGCAGAGCTTCCACGTCGACGACGCGAAGCAGGCGCGAGCGCTGGCCAACAAGCTCTTCGCCAGCCCGCCGCTCTACATGCTGCTGTTCGCCGACGAGCTCAGGAAGATGGTCAGCACCGACACCGTGAAGACCATCGTCAAGGAGGTCTCGCCGGCAGACCTGTTCACGCCCGAGCAGCTGGCGACGCTCAAGATGCCGACGCTGCTCATCTGGGGCCGCCAGGAGAAGCTGCTGCCCTACGAGGGCCTCGATTTCTTCCGCGCGCACCTGCCGGCCAACGCCGAGATCCACGAAGTGAAGGGCTTCGGGCACATGCCGCAGATGGAGAGCCCGCGCGCTTTCATTGAACGCGTCACGAAATTCGCGGTGGCCAAAGGCCTCGTGCATGCTTGACGTTCAAACGATTTTGGACCACGAGAGCCGCCGCTGATGTTCCGCGCAGTCTTCCTCTCAGCCCTGATGTCGGTCGCCGCGTTCGGGCAAGACGCGGGCGTGTCTGACGATGCGGGTGTCGACCTCGCCGTCGACGCCGGGCTCGAGGTGGACGCCGGCGTGGAGCTGGCGCTCGACGACGCCGACGACGAGGGTGATGACGCCGAAGAGGCCGGCGATGGCGCCATCGAAGACCTGCGCGCGGCGACGATGGCCGAAGCCGGCATCCTCTATTCCGCCGAGTTCACCGACGACGCGCTGCTCAAGGCGTGGACGGAAGACCCGACGCAGCTGGGGTCGATCAGCGTGGGCCTGGTGGAAGCGGGGCGGCTCATCAACGGCGTGCAGATGCCGACGGGCGACACGTGGCAGGTGGTCGACAGCCACCGCGCGTACGGCACGCAGGAGACCATCGACTTCATCCAGCTGGCGGCGAACCAGGTGCGCGAGCAGTTCCCCGACGCGCCGCCGCTGCGCATCAACCACATCGGCGCCAAGAACGGCGGCTACCTCCGCCCGCACCAGAGCCACCAGGCCGGTCGCGACGTCGACCTGGGCTTCTATTACCCGGCGGGTGAAGACCCGGGCCGGCTTTCCAAGCGCCGCGAGCTGGCGATGGACCTGCCGATGAACTGGGCGCTGCTCAAGTCGATCATCACCGGCTCTGACGTGCAGTTCGTGCTCGTCGACAAGCGCATCCAGGCGCGCCTCTACGACTTCGCGCTCAAGCAGGGTGAAGACAAGGCGTGGCTCGACAAGCTGTTCCACGGCGGGTGGGGCTCGTTGATCCGCCACGCGCGTGGCCACCGCGATCACTTCCACGTGCGCTACTACTCGCCGCGCAGCCAGGAGCTCGGCCGCCGCATTCAGCCGCTGCTGGCCAAGCAGCCTGAGCAGAACCTCGTCATCCACCGCGTGAAGAAGGGCGACACGCTGGGCGCGCTGGCCATGAAGTACAACTCGGGCGTGAAGCTGATCCAGAAGGCCAACGGCATGACGTCGACGGCGCTGCGCGTGGGCCGCACGTTGAACATTCCGCTGCGTGGGCCCTGCACCAACTGCCCGCTGCCGCCGCCCCTTTCGATCCCCGCGCGGTGCCTGCCGCCCGAGCCCCCGCCGAAATCCTGAGTCCTGCCTACATGGGCAGACATGGGGTGTCGTGCGCCGCGGCCGGCTTGCCTCTTAAGCTGAACGCCATGCGTGCCGTCCGCGCCGTGGTGTCGATCGTCTCTCTCGGTTTCACGTCGCTCGCCTTCGCGGGTGCGCCAGCGCCGGCGGTCAACCGTGGCGAGGCGACGTACAAACAGCTCGAGCTCTTCGCGCGCGTGCTGTCGTACGTGCAGAACAACTACGTCGAGCAGGTCGATGAGCAGCAGCTCATGCACGGCGCCATCAAGGGCATGCTCGAGACGCTCGACCCGCACACGCAGTTCATGCCGCCCGACATCTTCAAGGAGATGAAGATCGACACGTCGGGCGAGTTCGGCGGCCTCGGCATCGAGATCACCAGGCGCAACGACAACATCGTGGTGGTCGCGCCCATCGACGACACGCCGGCGCAGCGCGCGGGCATCAAGGCCGGCGACATCGTGCTGAAGATCGACGACGAGCCCACGCGCAACATGGAGGTCGCGCGCGCGAGCCAGAAGATGCGCGGGCCCGCAGGCAAGAAGGTGCTGCTGACCATCATGCGCGAGGGCTTCACCGCGCCGCGCGAGTTCGCGATCATCCGCGACCACATTCGCATCGCGTCGGTGGAAGGCGCGCTCTACGGCGGCATCGGCCACATCAAGGTGAAGAACTTCCAGGAGCGCACCGACGCGTCGCTCTACAAGGAGCTCGAGCGGCTGCGTGCGCAGAACGGCGGCAAGGAGCTGCGCGGCCTCGTGTTGGACCTGCGCAACAACCCCGGCGGCCTGTTGGACCAGGCCATCGCCATCAGCGATCGCTTCCTCGGCGGCGGCTTGCCCATCGTCAGCACGCGCGGCCGCAGCGCTTCGCAGTTCACCGAAGAGCGCGCCAAGGAGCGCGATACCGAGAAGGGCTACCCCATCGTGGTGTTGGTCAACGCGGGCAGCGCGTCAGCGTCGGAGATTGTGGCGGGCGCGCTGCAGGACCACCGCCGCGGCGTGGTGATGGGCGTGCCCACGTTCGGCAAGGGCAGCGTGCAGACCGTCATCGAGATGGAAGACGGCTCGGGCCTCAAGCTGACCATCGCGCGCTACTTCACGCCGTCGGGCCGCAGCATCCAGGAGAGCGGCATCCTTCCCGACTTCGTGGTGCCCGAGACCGAAGGTGGCACGGTGATGCGCACCGACGTGCTGCGCGAGAAGGACCTGAAGCGCCACTTCAAGGGCGAGGCCGCGCCGCCCGACGCGAGCGCCGTGAAGATCTCGCTGCCCGACAACCTGAAGGCGTGGGACGTGGGCGACGCCGTCGAGGACTACCAGCTGAAGGTGGCGCTCAAGTACCTCAACGGCTCGGGCGCCAACGACGGCCGCAACACCGCGCGCGCGCCGAAAGCGCCGTAAATCGCGACAAGCCTGACAGCCGTTTCGACTCGAAAGCCGCGTCGCGCTGGCTAGGGTGCGCGCGATGGCGGGCGATACGAAACAGATCTTTCAGTCGTTGGCGGTCAACCTCATTATCGCGGGTGCCAAGGGCGTGGCAGCGGTCTTCACCGGCTCCGGCGCGATGTTGGCCGAGACGCTCCACTCGACCGCTGACTGCAGCAACCAGCTGCTGCTGCTGCTCGGCGTGAAAGCGTCGGCGAAGCCACCCGACGACTCGCACCCGCTCGGCTACGGCCGCGACCTGTACTTCTGGAGCTTCGTCGTCGCGCTGCTCTTGTTCTCGGGCGGCGGCGTCTTCTCCATCTACGAAGGCGTGCACAAGCTCTCGCACCCCGAGCCCGTCGAGAACGTGTGGCTGGGCCTCGCCATCCTCATCTTCTCCATCTGCCTCGAAGGCTGGGCGACGTGGGGCAACTTGAAGGAGATGAAGAAGCGCCGCGGTGACACGCCGCTCTTCACCTACCTGCAGAACACGAAGGACTCGGACCTCATCATCCTCTTCGGGGAGAACTCGGCCGCGGTGCTGGGCCTGTTCTTCGCCATCGGCTCGCTCTTGTTGGCGTGGCAGACCGGTAACGCGCAGTGGGACGCCATCGGGTCGATCCTCATCGGCGTGGTCCTGGTGGGCGTGGCCATCTTCCTCGCGCGCGAGGTCAAGTCGCTGCTCATCGGCGAGAGCGCAGACCCGACGGTCGAGGCGGCCGTGAAGGCGACGGTGGGCCCCAAGCACCCGAACATCGAGGCGGTGTTGCGGCTCATCTCGGTGCAGCAGGGCCCCGGCGAGGTGCTGGTGGCGATGAAGGTGCGTGTGAAAGCGGGGCTCACGACGCAGGAGGTCGTCGACTCCATCAACGCCTTCGAGCAGGCGGTGCACAACCACGCGCCAGAGGTGCGCTGGTGCTTCGTCGAGCCTGACCACGAAGCGTGACAGTGAGCATGTAGAAGTGTGGCGCTGCGGTCGTGGCTGAGCGACCATTGCGCCCCTCATGAAGCGCTCCGCGGCCACTCAGATCTTCGTCGCGTTGCTGGTGTCGGCGCTTGCGCATCCGCAGGTCGGCGTCGCGGCAACTCCATCACTCGGGCTGACGCAGCTGTCTTTGTCGGCGGCGGGCCCGCGCGTCTCGGTCTTCGTCGTGCCGGTCGACCTGAGCGCCTCGCAGCAGCAGGGCGTGCTCGAAGGCGCAACGCTGGCCGCGCTTGAGAAGGCCGGGCGCTTCACCGTGGTCGCGCCGCACGACGCTTTCAACCCGGCCGCCGCCCAGAAGCGCGCGGAGGCGCTGGTGGCTGCGCGCGAGAAGCTGAAGGGTGGCAAGCAGGCCATCGACGAGCTCGACAACGTGAAGGCGACCGCTGACTTCACGGCGGCGCTCGAGGCGCTGCAGGGCGCTGACCTCACGCGCGAGTTCCCCGCGCTGTTGGACGCGTGGACGATGAAGGCCGCTGGCCACGCCACCGGCGGTGAGAACGGCCCCGCGAAGAAGGACATGGAAGCCGTGGTGTCGCTGGCGTCGCGCGCGGAGTTCAGCCCGACGTTCTTCCCGCCGGACCTCATCAAGTTCGCCGAGGCGCAGCGCAAGCAGGCCAACAACGCGAAGGGCGAGCTGTTGGTGCGCACCGAGCCGCCGGGCGCGCGCGTGTGGGTCGACGGCCAGTACCGCGGCGTGAGCCCGGTGACCATCGCGGGGCTCACGGCCGCCAAGCACTTCGTGACCGCGTCGTTGGGCGGCTACGCGCTCGCGCAGTCGCAGGTCTCGCCTGGTGAAGCGCAGCTCGACCTCGAGCTCAGCGAGCTGGCGGTGCAGTGGAAGAAGGCGCTCGTCGACATCAAGCGCGACCCCGAAGCCGAGGCGCGCGACACGCTGACGCAGGAGCTCGCGAAGGCGGGGCAGGTCGATCAGCTGGTGCTGCTCATCGCGAAGAAGAGCACCGCTGGCGAACAGCTGGAGTTGATCGGCGTGCGGCTCGAAGCGAGCGACGGTCACAACGCGGCGTACCGCGTGGGCACGGTGAACCCCGGCGACGCCGACGCGATGGCGACGTGGTTCGACGGGCTGGTCGAGAAGGACGACGCGCGCGACGGCAAGCGCGCGGTGCACCACTACCGCGGCGCCGAGGGCATCGATGGCCGCAAGGTGGCCAGCTACGGCTTGATGGGCGGCGGCGTCGCGCTCATCGCGATGGGCGTGGTGTTCGGCGTGATGGCGAGCGGCAGGCAGACGGCGTTCGTCAATACGCCGCAGACGCAGACCGGCCCGTCGCAGCTCGCGGCGGCGGAAGGTCGCACATTCTCGGTGGTGGCTGACGTGTCGTACGTGGTGGGTGCGGCGGCGGCCGCGACCGGCGCGGTGCTCTTCTTCACGAAGCCCGCTGAAGGCGCCGCGCCGACGACGGCCGGGGCTGCCGACGACACCGCCGCGAAGGACGCTGAACAGAAGCGCCTCGCCGATGAAGCGCGGGCCGCCGAGGCGAAGAAGCAGGAAGACGCCAGCCGCGCCGACGAGGCCGACAAGAAGAAGAAGGCCGACGACGCGCGCGCCGCTGAGGAACAGAAGAAGAAGGACGACGAGGCCGCCGCGGCCGCTGCGAAGAAGCAGGAAGACCCGCCGCCGAAGAAGTTGTCGAAGAAGGAGCAGGCCGCGCTCGAGAAGAAGGAACGCGAAGAGGCCGAGCGCCAGCGGAAGGAAGAAGCGAAGCGCGCGGCCGAGGAAGAGAAGAAGCGCAAGGAAGACGAGAAGCGCGCCGCGGACGAAGAGAAGAAGCGGAAGGACGAGGAGAAGCGCGCGGCCGACGAAGAGAAGAAGAAGCAGGACGAGAAGAAGGCCGCGTCGAAGCCGCTGACGAAGAAAGAGAAGGCCGAGGCCGAGCGGAAGGCGAAGGAAGAGGAAGAAGCGCGCCTGAAGGCCGAGGAAGAGGCCAAAGAGAAGGAAGCGGCAGAGAAGAAGAAGCGCGAAGAAGAGGAGCGCAAGCGCCGCGAAGCTGAAGAGAAGAAGCGCAAGGAAGAGGACCACGACGACCTGCGCAACTATTGAGTGATCGCGGGGCGCGGAGTGGTGCGCGCTGGGCTGTCAGTCGCGCACCGTGAGGGCTCTCGGCCGGAAATTCGACATCGCGGAACAGACCTGTAGCGTGTAGAGCCGCCGCCCATTTTCGAGAGCGGCACGGCTCCTGCTCTTCACCCCCATCGACCGCACTCCACGCGGCAAAAGGGACACAGGCATCACATGACTTCACGACGAGTTGGCGTACTGATGGGCGGTTGGGGCGAAGAGCGCGAGATCTCGCTCAAGACCGGCGAGGCCATCGCCGCGGCCCTCGAGACGCGCGGCCACACCGTCACCCGCATCGACGCCGGCCCCGGCCTCGACGTGAAGCTCCGCGCCGCCGACATCGAGGTCGCCTTCCTCGCGCTGCACGGCCGCATGGGTGAAGACGGCAAGGTGCAGGGCCTGCTCGAGGTGATGGGCATTCCGTACACCGGCTCGGGCGTGCTCGCGTCGGCGCTCGCGATGAACAAGACCTTCGCCAAGAAGCTCTTCCGCCAGCACAACCTCGCCACGCCCACCGGCTACACCGTCGACGCGTCGCAGGCCGCGATGGTGACCGAGCTGCACTGCGACCTCGGCTTC
The DNA here is from genome assembly GCA_964459885.1 of uncultured Archangium sp. GTDB lineage: Bacteria > Myxococcota > Myxococcia > Myxococcales > Myxococcaceae > Archangium_A. The sequence continues at coordinate 27,255 of CAYWON010000013.1, read as the reverse complement.
CCGTGCGTGGTGAAGCCCGCGTCGGGTGGCTCGTCGGTCGGCCTCTCGCTTGTGCAGCGCGCCGAAGACCTCGAAGCCGCCGTCGTGCAGGCCTGCCGCTACGGCGGCGAGGCGCTCATCGAGCGCTTCGTGAAGGGCCGTGAAGTGACGGTCGCCATCCTCGGCGGTGAGGTCCTGGGCAGCTGCGAGATCGCCTCGCCCGGCGCCACTTTCGATTTCGCCACCAAGTACGAAGGCGGCGCGAAGTACCACCTGCCGCCGCGCATCTCGCCGACGCGCCTCGCCAACCTCGAGGCCATGGCGCTCACCGCCTGGCGCGCCCTCGGCTGCCGCGGCGCCGCGCGCATCGACTTCCTCTGCCCCGATGTGGGCAACGAGGTGCTGCTGGAGGTCAACACGCTGCCCGGCATGACGCCCACTTCGCTGCTGCCGAAGATCGCCAAGGCGAAGGGCCTGTCGTTCGAGCAGCTGTGCGAGAAGGTGCTCGACCTGGCGTCGCTCGAGGCGCGCCCCGAGGCCTTCACCAGTCAGCCGGTGGAGCTCCGCGTCGGTTGATGGCTAGGCTTGGTGGGCCATGCTCACCACTGCCCTCCTGACGCTGTGTCTGACTGCTGAGCCGCTGCGCATTTCACCCGGTACGCAGGAGGTCTTGCGCGTACCGGCGGTGTCGCGCGTCGGCGTCGGCGACCCCAACATCGTCGACGTCACGCCGACCTCGCGCGGTGAGCTGCTCGTCACCGGCAAGGCGCGCGGCCGCACCACGCTGACGCTGTGGACGGGCAAAGGCATCGAGACGCGGCAGATCGTCGTCGACGACGGTCGCAGCACCGAGCTCGGTCGCCTCATCAAGACCATGGTGAACCCTTCGTTGAAGGTCGAAGAGTTCAGCGGCGTCACCGTGGTCGACGGCCTGCTCGATTCTCCCGCTGAGCTCCGCCGCCTGCGCGAGCTCGTCGGTGACGCGCCCAACGTGAAGGTGCTGGCGCGCCTCGACCCGCGCGTGCTCCCGGCTGTCGCACAAAACATCACTGTGGCGCTCCACAAGCAGGGGCTGCCGCACGCCTCGGTGAGCGTCCTGGGTCAGACGCTCGTGCTGGAAGGCTCCGTCGCTGACGAGCGTGAACGCCAGAAGGCGCAGCTGATCGCCGATAGCTTCGCGGCCGACGTCTTGACGCGCCTTTGAGCCGTCGCAGGTGCGTAAGACGCGACGCACAGAAGGCTTTGACACGGCACATCAACCTCCCTAGAAGGATTCGTCCTTCGCCCGGGAGGTAGATTCACTAGAAGTTCCGGGCGCTTACGAGAGGCCGGCGCCCGTATGAGTCCCGCAGAGTTCGTATTTCTCGCCATCTACTTCAGCGTGCTCGCGGTGCTGTCCGTCTACGGGTCGCACCGGTACCGGATGGCGTACCTGTATTACCGCCACAAATATGCGCTCCCCACGCCCAAGGGTGAGCTGCGCGAGCTGCCGCGCGTCACGATTCAGCTGCCCATCTTCAACGAGATGTACGTCGTCGAGCGCCTCGTCGACGCCGTGTGCCGCATCGAGTACCCGCGCGAGAAGTTCGAGGTGCAGGTTCTCGACGACTCGACCGACGAGACATGCAGCATCGCCCGCGCCCGCGTCGAGCAGTGGAAGGCCAAGGGCCTCGACATCGTCTACATCCACCGCACCAACCGCCAGGGCTTCAAGGCCGGCGCGCTCGAGAACGGCCTCAAGCTGGCCAAGGGCGAGTACGTCGCGGTGTTCGACGCCGACTTCGTGCCGTCGGTCGATTTCCTGACGCGCACCGTCCCGTTCTTCGTCGATTCGAAGGTGGGCATGGTGCAGGTGCGGTGGGGTCACCTCAACCGCGACTTCAGCATCCTCACGCAGGCGCAGAGCATCCTGCTCGACGGCCACTTCATCATCGAGCACACCGCGCGCAACCGCTCGGGCTGCTTCTTCAACTTCAACGGCACCGCGGGCATCTGGCGCCGCTCGACGATTCAGGACGCCGGCGGCTGGCAGCACGACACGCTGACCGAAGACCTCGACCTCTCGTACCGCGCGCAGCTCAAGGGCTGGCAGTTCGTGTTCCTCCCCGAGATCATCTCGCCGGCGGAAGTGCCGGTCGACATGAACGCCTTCAAGAGCCAGCAGCACCGCTGGGCGAAGGGCTCGATTCAGACGGCCAAGAAGCTGCTGCCGACCATCCTCAAGAGCGACCTGCCGTACGAGGTGAAGCGCGAGGCGTTCCTCCACCTCTCGAACAACGTGGCCTACCTGCTGATGGTGGTCATGTCGCTCATGATGCCGCTGTCGATGGTGCTCCGGTACAAGCACGGGCTGTACGCCACGCTGTGGCTCGACCTGCCCATCTTCCTCGCGTCGACGGCGTCGGTCGGCTTCTTCTACGTGGCCACCGCGCGGGAGCTCGGCTTCAGCTGGTGGAACCGCATCAAGTTCCTGCCGTTCGTGATGAGCCTCGGCATCGGTATGGCCATCAACCAGGCCAAGGCCGTGGTGGAAGCGCTGATGGACAAGCAGAGCGAGTTCACGCGTACGCCCAAGACCGGCTCGGAAGGCAAGGCGGTGCGCGCGGTGAAGAAGACCTACCGCGGCAAGCGCAGCTGGGTGCCCTTCGTTGAGTTGGCGTTCGGCCTCTACTTCACGGGCGCCGTCTGGTTCGCGTGGGAACAGCGCATCTGGACGTCGCTGCCCTTCCTCGTGCTGTTCCAGCTGGGCTTCTTGTACGTCGGCGTGACGTCGATGCTCGAGTTCCGCGGCAAGGCGAAGGCCGAGGCCACGGCGCCGGCCGGCGCGCAGCCGACGGTGTGAGACCTACGCGGCGTCGAGCGTGATGCCGCGGTACAGCTCGTCGACCTCAAACTGCAGCGAAGGCTCCGCCAGTTCGACGCGCTCTCCGCCGCGGAACTCGCGTTCGTGCCAGCGGCCCTCGCGGCGCTCGATGACGGTGACGCGCGCCTCGCGATGCGAGACGAAGAGCACCGCGCGAAGCGTCGGCAGCTGCTTGTAGTGGCTCAGCTTGTCGCCGCGGTCGTAGTCCTCCGTCGACCGGCTGGTCACCTCGACGAGAATCGACGGGTTGGTGATGGCCATCGCGTCGATGGGTGAGGGCGCGATGGGACCGCACACGACCGACACGTCTGGGAACGTCGAGAGGCCGCTCGTCTCGACTCGGACCTTGAGGTCTGACGAATACGTCGTGCAACGACCCAGCAAGGCCTGACCGAGAACGCGGCTGGCTGCCGAGCCGAGCGCTGCGTGAGCGGCTGTTCCACCGGCCATCGCGTAGATGACGCCGTCGCAGAACTCCAACTTGAGCTCGCTGTCGCGCAGCGCGCTCAGGTACTCGGCGTAGGTGTAGTGAAGGCGCTTCGCGGTCGACATGTCGCCAGCCTACCGCGAGTGCACTTTCAGCGGCGCGAGCGCTCGACCTTCAGCGTCTTGTCGCCGTGCGGCTTGCCCTGCAGCACGCTCTCGAACTCCGGCGCGTCAGCCTCGGCCACGTGCAGGTACGAGTACGTGCCGCGCAGGTCGACGGTGGCGATCTTCTCGACCGGCGCACCGGCCGCGCCCACCAGCGCCTTCAACGCCGCCTCGTCGGCCGCTTCGCTGGTGCTCACGTTGATCCACAACCGCACGTTGCCCGGCGCGGGCACCTTCGAGGTGCGCTTGGCAGGCGGGCCGTCGCGGCGGTCGCGCTCCTTCTCGAGGCGCGCCGACTTGTCGCCGTGCTTGCCTTCCTTGCCGTCGAACGCGGCCACGTCGGCCTCGCTCACGTGGAGGTACGCATAGCCGTCGCGCTGGTCGACCTTGATGATCTTGTCGCCCGGCGCGCCCAGCGCCGAGACCGCGGCCTTGAGCGCCGCTTCGTTGGCCGCGTCGCCCTTGCCGAGGTTGGTCCACACGCGCACGGTGCCGGCGTCCACCGCCACCGATTCCCGGCGGGCCGGGCGCTCGCGGCGCTCACCGCGGCCGCTGCTCTCGTTGCGATCGCGCTCCTTCTCGAACTTCACGTCTTTCTCGCCGTGCTTGCCGGTGACGCCGTCAAAGGCGCCCACGTCGGCCTCGGCTACGTGCAGGTACGAGTAGGTGTCGCGCAGGTCGACCTTCGCCACCTTGTCGGCGGGCACACCAGCGGCGGCCGCAGCGGCCTTCAGCGCGGCCTCGTCGGCGGCGTCAGTGCGGCTCAGGTTGGTCCACACGCGCACGTGGCCGGCGTCGACGGGCACCGACTCGCGGCGCGGGCGGCGCTCACGGTCGCGGCGCGGGCGCTCTTCACGGTCCTCGTCGCCGCCGCTGTCGGTCGGGTCGTCGATGACAGGCAGCGGCTTGCCGGCCTGCATCAGCTCGAACAGCTCACGGTCTGACAGCTTCTTCTTCGGCGCCGCGGCGGGCTTCGCCGCAGGCACGCCGTCGGTCGGCGTCTTGTCGCTGTCGGAGCGCGTCACGGCGGCGCTGCCACCGGCGACGGTCTGCTCGTCATGCGCGCTGCGCTCGCGGCGGGGGCGGTCTTCACGCGGGCCCTTCTCACGGCGACCCTCGCGCTCGCGGCGGCCGCCGCGGTCCGACTTCGGCTTCGACTCGCGCGGGGCCGGGGCTTCGGTCGCCTCGGCCGAGGGCTCGGCCTGCGCCTTGTCCATGCGGCGGTGCGTGAAGAAGTACCGCAGCATGAACGCGATCAGCTCGTCGGCGTCGGCGCGCTGCTTGAGGTCACCCGCGAGGCCCAGGAAGCCCTCGTAGATCGAGCCGGCAGCGGCTTCCTTCAGGTCACGCACGTGGCGATCGGTCCACATCTTCGCGGCTTCTTCGGCAGTAGGCATGGGCTTCCGTTCGAACTTCACGTTGTACTTCTTCTCGAGCGTGGTCAGCGTCGCCAGCTCGCGGCCCGACGTCAGGTTCAGCGCCGTGCCCTTCTTGCCGATGCGGCCCGTGCGGCCGACGCGGTGCAGGTAGACCGCGGGGTCTTCAGGCAGCGAGTAGTTGATGACGTGGCCGAGGTCGCTGATGTCGATGCCGCGCGCCGCGATGTCGGTGGCCACCATGAAGGCGAGCTCGCCCTTCTTCACGCGGGCCATCACGCGCTCACGTTCCTTCTGCGCGAGGTCACCGTTGAGCAGCTCGGCGTCGAAGCCGTTGCGGTTCAACACCGCCGTCACCAGCTCGGTGTCATCGCGCGTGTTGCAGAACACGATGGCGTTCTCGGGATCTTCCATCTCGAGCACGTAGAGCAGGTTGCGCGGCTTGGGGTACGCGTCGCTCAGCTCGTAGCGAATGTGGCGGATGTGCTCGACCGTGTAGACGTCGCCCGACAGCAGCAGCGTCTCGGCGTCGGTCGTGTAGCGCGCGATCAGCCGCTGGATGTCGTCGGGCACCGTCGCCGAGAAGAGGAGCACCTGCTTCTTCTTCGGCAAGAAGTCGAGGATGCGCGTGACCTCCTCGTAGAAGCCCTGGTTCAGCATCTCGTCGGCTTCGTCGAGGACCGCGTGCACGCACTGGTCGAGCTTCATGTTGCCGCGACGGATGTGGTCGTGAATGCGGCCGGGCGTGCCGACGACGATGGCCGCGCCGCGGCGCAGCGCGTCTTCCTGCTGCGACATCGAGGCGCCGCCGTAGATGCAGACCAGCTCGATGTCCCGGTACTTGCTGAGGAGCTCGAGCTCCTGCGCGACCTGAATCGCCAGCTCGCGCGTCGGGCACATCATCAGCGCGCGCACGCCGCGGGCCCCGACCGGAATCTGGTCGATGATGGGCATGCCGAACGCCGCGGTCTTGCCGGTGCCGGTCTTGCTGCGCACGATGAGGTCGCGACCGGCGCGGGCAGGGGCGTACGCGCGGGCCTGCACGGGGGTCGGGTGGGTGTAGCCGCGCTCTCCGATGGCGCGGCGCAGCTCGGGTGAGAGCCCCAGGTCGTCGAAGCTGACCTCGGCGCGGTATTCCTGCGGCCGATCAGCGGTGCCCGTGGGCAGCTCGGGTTGCGTCTCGTTCATGTCGCGTTCGGGTGTACCTGCCGCTACCCGGCGTAGCAACGACTCATATTCCCCGTCGAAAGGGGTGGCCGCCCACGCGCCACGCGGGCTTGGCGTGCGTTACGGCGACCGCGTGACTAAGTGGGGGGTCATGGCCGCGCGCAAGAAGTCGAAGCCGGAGGGAGACGTGGTCGACGCGGAGTTCGTCGAGACGACGACGCCTGCGCCGAAGAAGCCGCGCAAGGCGAAGGCCGCCGAGAAGACCGTGGAGGCCGAGGTCGTCGACGACGAGCGCGAAGAGAGCGACGAGCCGAAGGGCGTCGACGAGCAGGAACCCGAAGCCGCCGAGCTGGAAGAGATCGACGCCGACGTCGAGGTGAAGCCGGCGCGCTCGTCAGGCGGAGGCCTCGCGCGGGCCGACCCGCTGGCCGCGTACATGGCCGAGGTGACGAAGCACCCGCTGCTCTCGCGTGAAGAAGAGGTCGCGTTGGCCAGGCGCTACCGTGACACCGGCGACGTCAAGGCCGCGTACAAGCTGGTCGCGTCGAACCTGCGCCTCGTGGTGAAGCTCGCGCACGAGTACCACCGCAACCCGCTGTCGCTGCTCGACCTCGTGCAGGAAGGCAACATCGGGCTCATGCAGGCGGTGAAGAAGTTCGACCCCGACCGCGGCGTGAAGCTCGCCAGCTACGCCGCCTGGTGGATCCGCGCGTACATCCTTCGCTACATCATGGACAACTGGAAGATGGTGAAGCTGGGCACGACCGAGGCCCAGCGGAAGCTCTTCTTCAAGCTGCGCCAGGAACAAGAACGGCTGCTCAAGCAGGGCATCGAGGTGACGCCCAAGCTGCTCGCCGACCGGCTCAACGTGTCGGAGCAAGACGTGGTGGAGATGGATCAACGGCTCGGCAACGACGAGCTCTCCATCGACGCGCCGCTGCCCGGCAGCGACGACGAGAAGCAGACGCGCGCCGACCGGTTGCTGCCGTCCGCGGCGCAGGCACCTGACGAATCGCTCGGCAACCAGGAACTCCGCGAGCTGTTCCGCACCAAGCTCGCGAAGTTCGCCGAAGGTCTCAACGAGAAGGAGCGCTTCATCTTCGAGAAGCGGCTCACCTCCGACGAGCCGATGACGCTGCAGGACATCGGCGCGCAGTACGGCGTCTCACGCGAGCGCGCGCGCCAACTCGAGGCCGCGTTGCTCGAGCGCATGAAGAAGTACATGCGCGAAGAGATCGCCGACTTCGATCTCGTGGCGGAGGCCGAGCAGGACTGACATGGACACCAACTCGCTCGCGTTTCGCGCGCTCTTCATCATCCCCACCATGCTGTCGTTGACCGTGCACGAGTGGGCCCACGCGTGGAGCGCCTGGAAGCTGGGCGACGACACCGCGGCGCGGGAAGGGCGCCTGTCGCTCAACCCCATCGTGCACATCGACCCGCTCGGCACGCTGCTGCTGCCGCTGTTGGGCGTGCCGTTCGGCTGGGCCAAGCCGGTGCCGGTCAACCCCGTGCGCTTCCGCCGCGAGGTGTCGATGTCGACGGGCATGGCCATCACCGCCGCGGCTGGCCCCATCAGCAACGTCATTCTCGCCATCGCGTGCGCCATCGCGCTCGGCGTGACGCTGCGCTTCAACCCGTCGCTGGCGCGTGATCAGGCGGGCCTGATGGCGCTGCTCGTCTACGGCGTGCAGCTCAACATCGGCCTCGCGCTCTTCAACATGCTGCCGGTGCCGCCGCTCGACGGGAGCCGCGTGGTGTCGCGCTTCATTCCGCGGCGGTTCGAAGACACGTGGGAGAGCATCGGCCGGGCAGGGCCCATCCTCCTCTTCCTCGTCATTGCGGGCGGCGGCTTCATCTTGCGCGGCCCCATCAGCGCGTTGAGCGGCGTGCTCTTCCGGCTGATTCAGACCATCGCCAGCGCCTGACTCATTCCTTCTTGAGCTCGTCGAGGTGCCGCGCGGTCTGCTCGGTCAGCTCTGACGTGCGATCGAGCAGCGTGTCGAGCTCCGCGTAGACCGCGTCGACCTCGTCGGGCTTCCGCGGGGCCGGCACGTCGCCTTCGTTGCCCATGCGCTCGAGCAGCGTGACGACGCGCAGCAGGTGCTCGTGCGCGGCCAGCAGATCTCGCCCGGCGCGTGTACCCAGCTTGGTGAAGAGCATGCCGGTCGAGAACAGGCGCGTGATGGCGCGGCGGTTGCCCTTGATGACGCGGTCGAGCCGGGCCTTGTACGTCTCGAGCCGACGCGAGTGACGGGCGTCGTGGAGGCTCACCACCTCGGCGACAGGCATGGCAGTCAGGCTCGCGCGGCGCTTCGACATCACAAGTCGCGCTTACCAACCTGCTAGGAGCCGCGCCATGCCTGCTTCCCTCGTCGTCAGCTCGCTGCACGACGGCGTCAAGACGCTGACGCTGTCGAACCCGGGAAAGAAGAACGCGCTCGACGCGGGCTTCCTCGAGGCGCTGGCGGCGGCGCTGGCCGACGATGCGGGCGTGCGCTGCTGGCTCGTGCGCTCGGCCGACGAGAGCGTCTTCTCGGCGGGCTACGACCTCTCGGCGCTCAACGGCTTCCCCGAAGGTACGCCGCTGCCCGACGAGCGCCTGGGCGAGGTGCTCGACCTGCTCATGCATCACCCGGCGCCCTCGGTGGCGCTGGTGACCGGGCCTGCGTACGGCGCCGGGTGCGAGCTCGCGGCGGCGTGTGATTTCCGCGTGGGCGACGCGTCGGCGCGCTTCAACATGCCGCCCGCGAAGCTGGGCGTGGTCTACGCGCTGAAAGGCCTGCGGCGCCTCGCCTCGCGCGTGGGTGAACAGGCCGCGCGCCGCATGTTCCTCACCGCGCGCACCGTCGACGCGACCGAAGCGCACCGGCTGGGTCTGCTCGACGTGCTGGCCGACGACGCGGCGAAGGAAGCCGGCGGGCTGTGCTGGGACCTCGCGCACCACGCGCCGCTCGCCGTGGCCGGCATCAAGCGCGGGCTCTCGTTGATGCATCTCGAGCACGACGACGCGTACGAGCGGCTGCGCCGGCAGTCTTTCGAGAGTGAAGATCTGCGCCGCGGCCGCGACGGGTTCCTGGCGAAGAAGCGCCCGACGTTCACCGGGCGCTGAAGCGTCAGACGTCTGAGAACAGCTCGCTCATGCGCACGCGGAGCGCGCTGGCGATGCGGTACAGCGAGGAGATCGACGCCGACGACTCGGCCCGCTCGATCTGTGAGAGCAGCGACACCGAGAGGCCCGTGCGGCGCGCGAGCTGCTTGAGCGTGAGGTTCTGGCGCGTGCGCCCCTCGCGAATGAAGCGGCCGATGGACCGGTGCAGCTCGGCCTCGGGGTCGCGCGTGATGCCCTTCTTCTCGAGCACGCGCTTGACGGTGTCGATGAATGCCACCGGGTCGATGGGCTTCTTGACGTAGTCACTGGCGGCCAACTTGAGGCTCGCGACGGCGGTCTCGACGGTGGGGAAGCCGGTCGCGACGATGACCGCCACGTCGTCGTCGAGCTCGCGGATCTGCTCGAGCACTTCGGTGCCCGACAGGCGCGGCATCATCATGTCGAGCAGCACGAGGTGGAAGTTGCCTTCCTTCAACGTGGGGATGACCTTCGTCGGATCCAGCAGGGTGGTGACGAGGTAGCCCTCCTTGATCAGCAGGGCCTTGAAAAGTTCAGCGTTATCAGACTCGTCATCGACGACGAGAATCCGGATCTGTTGAGAGCCGCGCACTGGTCACCTTCAGTGAGTTGGGATCGCTACTGCTGCTTGCTGGCCTTGAGGATGTCCTTCACGCGCTGAACGTACTTGTCGTCAGCGGGAGCCACCTCGATGTACCGCTCGTAGTACTTCCGGGCCTTTTCCTGGTCCGAGATGCTCTGGTCGCGGCTGGAGATGCTGGCGAAGACGCTGCCCAAGAGGCGGTAGCAGGGGTGGTAGGTCGGCGCGATCTTCACGCACTTCTCGAGGCGGAGCGCTGCGCGCTCGAAGTTGTTCGCCTTCGCTTCGACGCTCGCTTCGCGGAAGAGGGCTTCGGCTTCGGGGTCGGCCTTGGCGGCGACCGGCTCGGGCTTCGGCGTCTCGACCTTCGGCTCGGGCTTCGGCGTCTCCACCTTCGGCTCCGGCTTCGGGGGCTCGACCCTCGCGACCTTGTCGGCGACGGCCTTGGCGCGGCGCGCCTCGAGCTCGTCGTACTTCGCGCGCAACAGCTTGGTGCCTGACGCCGAGTCGAGCTGCGTCTTGGCCTTCTCGAGCGAGCCCTGGTCCAGCAGCTTCGCGGCCTGCTCGAGCGCGTTGCGGTTGCCTTTCTCGCTCTCGAGCAGCTTGAGGAAGTCCGCGGCCTCGGGGAGCTGCTCGCCGTCGACGGTGGATTCCTTCGCGAGCAGCTCGGCCTTGTTCCAGTCGAGCGCGGCCGCGGCGTTGCGGGCGATGGCCAGCTTGTCCTTCGCGGCCTTCTCGTCGGCGGCCTTCTTCGCGGCCTCGGCTGCGGCGGTGTCGGTCGTGGGGTTCTTCACCGCGACCACCGGCTCCTTCGTCGGCTTCTTGGTGGGCGTGGTGCTGTCGTTGCTCTTGATGAGCATGTAGCCACCGCCGCCGACCAGCAGCACGAGGATGGCGATCGCCATGGCGATCAACGGCGCCTTGCTCACGCCGCCCTGCGCCGACTCGGTGGTGACGCTCGACGACGTGCTGGGCGCGATGGTGACCTGCTCGCCGGCGCCGACGAACTTCAGCTTCACGTGACCCAGCTCGATGACGTCGCCGGGGCGCAGCGTGACCTGCGCGTACGACTCACCGTTCACCATGAGCCCGTTGGCGGACTGCATGTCGATGACGCGCCACTCGCCAGACTCCTCGCGCACGATCTTGCAGTGCGTGCGCGAGAGCGAGCGGTGATCAATCGCGATGTCGTTGTCGTCGGTGCGGCCGATCTTCAGCTCGGTGCGCGAGCAGGTGAACTCGCGGCCCGCGAGGTCGGTGTTGAGGATCACCAGGCGCGGCGCCTCGGTGGCGTCGAGCTCTTCGACCGAGCGCTTCCGGCCGCCGTCGACCTGATCAATGCGGATGACCGCCGTGGCCTGGTGCTTGGGCAGCGCGGGCGGGGCGTCCTTGCCGACTTCGTCTTCGGCGTCGCTGACGTCTTCGTCAGAGGCTTCCTGCGCGGCCTCGATGGCCGGCAGCGAAGGCATGGTGGCCGACGGGTAGGGGAGCTTTCGCGTCGCCGCTGACGTGTCGAGCGGCATCGTGGGCAACCCGGCGGCGTCTTCAGCCTGGAGCGCGAGATCGTAGTCGCCGATCTGGATGAGATCGCCGTCGGCCACCTGCACCTGGCCGCTGATGCGGTCGCCGTTGATGCGGATGCCGTTGTAGCTGCCCAGGTCTTCGATGAGGACGTGACCGTTGTTCCGCATCAGCCGCGCGTGGCGACGCGAAACGTTCCGCTCCGTCAGGCGGATGGTGTTCCCTTCCTGACGGCCGATGGTGATCTCGTCCCGCACGAACGGAACGACAGTCTTCCGGCCTTCATCGTCTTCGATGATCAGCTTCAGCACGCCGAACCTTTCTACCATCACTGTAGAGCGAGGCGCAGCAACCTCAGCGCCTGAAACCCGAACGTTTCCACATCGTTCGGGCGCGGGCCAGACTGATCATCGCGGCGCAACTCGGGGCTACAATGCCATCGGACGAATGGCCGGACCGCTGACACTGCGCACCGACGCCGGTGACGAAGAGCTCGACCTCGCGGAGTTCGAGGCGCGTATTCGCGCAGGCGAGGTTTCCCCACAGAGCCTCGTGCGGCTGCCGGCCGTGACGGGCGAGCGCTTCGTGCCGGCGTGCGACCTCGAGGTCTACCAACGGCTCCATCGACCGCAGGCGGCGCACTTCAAGCGCAAGTTCGGCTTCAGCCAGTTCCCGTGGTTGACGTCGGGCATCATCATGCTCAACGTCGCCGTCTTTCTGCTCACCACGGACAACGGCGTCCTGGCGCTCGATGACATGGTGCTGCGCGGCGCGAAGGTGGGCCCGCTGGTGCTCGACCTGGGTGAGCTCTGGCGGCTCTTCACCGCCAACTTCCTGCACCACGACGCGCTGCACATCGGCCTCAACATGTTCGTGTTGTTCAACGTCGGCTACGTGCTCGAGAACACGTACCGCACGCTCGACTACATCTGGCTGCTCGTCTTCACCGGCGTCGTCACCATGACGACCTCGTTGGTGTTCAACGACTCCATCACCGTGGGCGCGTCGGGCATCGTGTTCGGCTGCATGGGCGGCGTGGTGGCGTTCGGCTTGCGCTACCACCGCCAGCTGCCCGCCACGTACCGCACGCTGCTCAGCAACGCGGCCATCCCCATCGTGCTCGGTTTGTTGCTCATCGGCGTCACCTCGCAGGGCGTCGACAACGGCGCGCACGTGGGCGGCCTGGTAGCAGGTCTGGTGACGGGCGTGTTCATGCGGCCCCGGCTGCTCGCGCCCTCGCGCCGCTTCTGGTGGGAACCCGCGCTGCGCGCGCTGCCGTCGTTCCTGGTGCTGGCGCTCATCGTCTTTGGGCAGCCGCTCTTGTTCGGCCAGGTCTTGCCGCGCCTGCGCGTCGAGCGGAGCGACGCTTTCGGCGTGTCGATGCCGGTGCCCGCTGGCTGGGTCGCCGGCGCTGACCCGCTCGGTCCGGTCGCCTGGTACAACGGCCTGCCGTCCGCAGGTCGGGCCAGCGTCGTCGCGCAGGCCATCGAGATGCCGGAAGGCGCCGACGTGCACGAGGCGGCGCGGCGCTTTGTTACCGAGCGGCTCGTGCCGCGCCAGCTGGGCGACGACGTCTTGTCGGTGAAGGTCGAACCGCCGGAGCCGTGGCGCGTGGGCGACCGCGACGGGCTGCGGGTGCGCGCGACCGTCGATGAGACCGGTGGCGTGCGGAAGCTGCAGGTCATCTTCGTGCCGAGGGGCACGCTGGTCTACGAGCTGATCACCGAGTGGCCTGCGGCGTTCCCGCGCTACGCGCAGGTGGCGGAGTTGATCATGCAGGGCCTGCGCTTCAACGAGCCGCGCGCGCTGCGACAGGTGCGCGCCGAGGCGCTGCTGTTCCCCAATTCACCTCCAGCGCTGGCCAGGCTGGGCCTCGCGCTGCTCGAGCAGGGTGAGGCGACAGCTGCGGCCGATGCGTTGGCGGCCGCGGTGCGTGGCGCGCCGTCAGACGTGACCTACCGCGTGGCGCTGGTGCGCGCGTACCTCGACACCGGGGAAGTCGAGCGTGGCTGCGCGGCGTCGGCGGCGGCGGTGTCGTACGCGCCCGACGACGCCCAGGCCCTCGAAGCCGACGCGCGGTGTGAATTGGCGCGAGGCCGCCCGCGTCGCGCCCTCGAGCAGCTGGAGAAAGCGCGCGCGTCGGCGCCGGACGACGCGCGCTTGAGGGAAGCCGAGTCGAAGTTGCGCGCTACGTTGCCGGACTTCAGGTAGCACCGCAGGCAAGGAGAGAGACGATGCGAGTGATGTTGCTGGGCGCGCTGGTGCTGGCGTCTGCCGCGCTGGCTGAAGAATCGGCGGCGGAGATCTCGAAGAAGTCGCGCGATCGTGGCGCGCTCAACCTCGTGGGGCTCACCGCCGAGCTGAAGCTCGTCACCACCGGCGCCGACGGGAAGGCGAAGGAGCAGGTGCTCACCAGCAGCTCGCGCACCATCGGCGGCAAGAGCCACGCCCTCGCGCGCTTCTCGCAACCGGCGGGCGTCTCGGGCGTCGCCGTGCTGACGGTGGCGGGCGAGCAAGGGCAGGGCGATGACGTGGCGCTCTACCTCCCGAAGCTCAAGCGCGTCCGCAAGGTGGCGAAGAGCGACCGCGGCAAGGCCTTCATGGACACCGATTTTTCGTACGCCGACATCGCGTCGAACGGCACGCGCGACGAAGACTTGAAGCGCCTCGGCGACGAGAAGGTCGAGGGCCGCGACTGCTTCGTGCTCAGCGGCACCGGCGACGACACGTCGCCCTACGGCGAGGTGAAGCTCTTCGTCGACAAGCAGACCTACGTACCGATGAAGGTCGAGTACGCCGACAAGTCGGGCAAGCCGTTCAAGCGCTACCGCACGCTGAAGCTCAAGCAGTTCAAGGATCGCGTGCTGGCCGCCGAGTCGGTCATGGAGAACCTCCAGAGCAACAGCAAGACGCAGATGACCGTGCTCAAGCTGGAAGACTCGACGCTGGGTGACGAGGCGTTCACCGAGCGCGCGCTCGAGCGCGGCTGAGTTAGAGCGCACGGCGTGGCTCCGCTCTCGGCGCGAACACTCGTGGTCTTCGCTGCGCTCGCGGCCGGGCAGGCGTCTGCGCAAGAAGGCGATGCGGGTGTCGAGCCCGCGCCGATGGAGATTGAGGCGTTCGAGCCCGCCGAAGCGCCGATGGCCATCGAGACGTTCGAAGCCGTCGACACCGATGCGGGCGTCGCCGCTGTCGAGTCGTTCGAGCCCGTCGCCGAGGTCGAGAACAAGCCCTGGTCGCCGACGGTGCGCGTGTACGGCTGGGCGTCGTCGTACGTCGCGGTCGACACGCGCTTTGATTCTCCGCGCGGCGCGGCGCTGGCCGAGAACGTCGCCGAAGGGCGCCTGAAGGCGGTGCTGGGCGTCGACGTCAAGCTGACGGAGTGGATCCGCGTGGTGCTCGAGGGCCGCGCGCAGGTTCGCGGCGCGACGCAGCGCGACTTCGATCGCCTCAAGGGCTTCTTCGAGCCGATGCTGGGCGACGCGTACGTCGACCTCTACACGTCGAAGGTGGACGTGCGCGTCGGCAACCAGCGCATTCCCCTGGGCGCCAACGCGGCGCTCGCGCCGGCCGACGCGCTCAACCCGAGGGATCTCCGCGAGTCTGCGGGCGAGCTGGAAGACGCGCTGCTGCCGGTGTTCGCCGTGCGCGCGCAGGGCGACGTGGGTCAGCTCTCGTGGCTCGCGGCCTATGTGCCGTTCTTCCAACCGCACCGCCTCTTCGTTTTCGGTCAGGACGAAGGCGTGCTGCAGCCCGGCTTCGGCCGGTCGCTCGACAACACGCGCATCGACCCGTCGGTCGAAGACTTTCTGCAAGACCGCGTGCTCGAGACGCAGCGACCGCCGCCGTTCGCCGGTGACGTCGCGCTCCGCGTCAAGCGCAAGGGCCGCGTCGACGTCGGCGCCAGCTGGGTGTGGATGAACGAGAAGCTGGCCCGCGTGACGATGGACCGGGAGCTGGCGCAGGCGTTCAACTCACAGGCCGCGGCGCTCTCGGTGTTGAGCCGCGCGCAGGCTGGCGAGACGCTGTACCGCGGCTTCTATGGTCGGCAGCACCTGTTCTCGGCGGAAGCCTCGGCGCTGCTCGGCCCGGGGCAGCTCGACGTCGACCTCACCTACACACCGCGGCAGACGTTCTACGACGCCGACTTCAACCCGGTGGACAAGCACGCGGTCACCTGGGTCGCGAGCTACAGCCAGGCGTCCGACTCGCCGTTCCTGTTCGCGTTCAGCTACCTCGGCATGGTCATCCCCGACATCGGCGCGCGCGAGCAACTGCTCATCCTCGAGCCGGCGACGGCGGCTGGCGCGCCGCACACCGGCTTCTTCCACTTGTTGTCGGCCTTCGTGGGCGTCTCGCTCTTCGACAAGAAGCTCGAGCTGACGGTGCGCGGCGCCTTCGAGCCCGTGCAGCGCAGCTTTTCCATCGCGCCGCGCGTGACGTGGCAGGCGGTCGACGGGCTCAAGGTCTTCGCGGCCGCGGAGTTCTTCGAGGGCAACCCGTGGAGCCCGTTCGGCTATTTCAGCCGCAACGACCGCGTGCTGCTGGGCGCGCGCTACGACTTCTTCTGACTCACGGCACGCCGGCGTCGACGGTGACGCTGTTCCGCTGCAGCCACGCCGTCAGCGCTGGCCGCCTGGTGTCGCTCAGCTTCGGTAGCAGCGCCACGAGCGTCTGCGCAGCGGCGGCCTGTTCGTCGGGTCGCGCGAGCCAGGTCGCCTGGGCCTTCAGCATCTGCGCCTCGAGTGCCGGGCGCTCCAGCCCGTGGCTCAAGAACACCACGTCGAGGCCGTCGAGCGTCGCGAGCGCTTCAGCGGGCTTCTCGGCGTCGAGCTGCGCCTGGGCGAGTGCGGAACCCACGCGCGCGGCCGCGAGCTCGCCGACCTTCTTCTTCGCGGCGAGCGCGCGCTCCAGCGCGGCGATGGCTGGCTCGGCGTGGCCCTGACCCAGCTCGAGGCGGCCCGTCACTTCGTCGAACTCTGCCTGGTCCACGCCGTCCAGCTTCTGCGCTTCGCTCAGCGACTTGCGCGCGTCGGCCCACGCGCCCAGGCCCGTGTCGGCGGCAGCGAGGTCGAGCAGCGCGCGCGACAGCTCCGCTGGCGACGTGGTCTTCCTTTCTCTGAGCAGTCGCAGCCGGCGCGTCGCCGACTCGCCCGCCTCACGCCAGAAGCCGCCCGCGCGCAGCAGCTCGGTCTCCAGCTCCAGCGCGGTCACCAGCTCCGGTGAATCGGGGCCGTTCACGGCGAGCCGCGCTTCCTTCAGGTCGTCGATGAGCGGACGGGCGGCGTCCAGCTCGCTGAGCGCGATGCTCAGCTTCGCGAGCGCCTGCGCGCTGCGCAGCGTGTCGGGGTGCCGGAAGCCGAGGGCCGCGCGCCGCACCTGGAGCGCCCGCGCGAACGCCGCGTGGGCTTCGCGCAGTCGCCCGAGCCGCCGCAGCGCCACCGCATAGTTGTGCGACGCGGTGCCGACGTTGGGGTGCTCGGCGCCTTCCAGTTGCTCGTGCAGCGTCAGGCTCTCTTCGTACCGCTTCACTGCTTCATCGGCCTGCTCGAGGTACGTCAGGACCACGCCGAGGTTGTTCAACGTCGACGCCACTTCGGGGTGCTGCGGGCCCAGGTGCTCGCGCTGCATGGCCAGCACCTGCTCGAAGTCGACGAGCGCGGCCTTGTAGCGCTTGCGCGCGATCTCCACGAAGCCCTCGTTCTGCGCCAGCTCGACCTGCACTTCCCAGTCGCCGGGCACGCGGGCCGCAGCAGCCACCGCCAGGCGACCCCACGTCTGCGCGTCGGTGCTGCGCTCGTCGTAGCCCTCGCTCGCGTACAGCCGCGACAGCGCGCGCGCGGTGAGGCCCGGGTCGCCCGACTTCAGCGCCTGCTCGGCGGCGCTCAGGTTGGCGGCGCGCGCGGGCTGCGGCTGGCCGCTCTTCAAGTAGAGGCGCGCGAGCCACAGGTACGCCTCGGCCTGCGTCGCCGTCGGCGCGCCCGGCGAGATGTCCTGCAGACGCTGCAGGCCCGGCGCGTACTTGCCGGCGATGAACAAGGTGCGCGCCTCGGCGATGCGGCTGCGCAGCGCGGTGTCGGCGGCGCGCTCTTTTTCGTCCACCTGCGCGCGCGGCTTGAGCCTCGCGGCTGAGATGCACGCGGCGGCGCCTTCGAGCTCGTGCGCGGCGGTCGGGGCGCTGTTGACGACGTCGTGATCAGGCGCTTCGAACAGGCTCACCAGCGCCGAGAGCTGTGCGCGGCGCTCGTCGAGGCACGCGCTCTTCAGCTCGGTCAGCTCGGGCGAGTCTTCGTTGCGCAGCCGCGACGCTTCGCACACCTCGCGCGAGGCCATCACCCACTCGGCGGCCCACGCGTCGACGGCGCGCTCGGTGCGCGTCCACGCTTCGCCCGCGTACGAGAGCCCCGTGGCGACGAAGCCGTCCTTGAGCTTCGCCTTGCGCGCGGCGTCCCACGTGCCCGCCAGCTCGCGCTCGGTGCCCGCGCAGACCATCGTGCGTTGCCGGGTCCACAGGCCGTAGCCGATGCCCAGCAGCGAGAAGCAGATGAGGCCAACGACGAACAGCCGACGTCGCGGGTTCGCGCGGGCGCGAGGCTTGAGCGCGCGCAGCAGTGACTCGAGGTCGGGCCAGCGGTCGGCCGGGTTGTTGGCGAGGCCGCGCACCAGCGCGTCGTGCACCCAGTCGGGCACCTGCGTGTCGGCAGGCACCGGCGCGAAGCGGGCCGCGGCGATCTCCTTCGCGTGCTGCGAGAGCGTGGCGCCCGAGAACGGGCGCGTGCCGTACAGCGCTTCCCACAGCGCGACGCAGAAGCTGAATTGATCCGAACGCGCGTCGGTCGCCAGCCCGTTGATCTGCTCGGGCGGCATGTAGCCCGGCGTGCCCATCACCGCGCCGTCGCGCGTCAGCTTGGACGACAGCGAGGTGTCGGCGGGCGCGACATCGGCAGCGGGTGACGGCGTCGCCGTGCTCTGCCGGGCGAGGCCGAAGTCGACGACGCGCGGGCGCAGGTCGCTGCCCAGCAACACGTTCTCGGGCTTGAAGTCGCGGTGCACGAGGCCCGCGCGGTGCGCCGCCGAGAGGCCGTTGCCCGCGGCGGTGAAGATGCGCACCACCTCGTCCCACGGGCGCTGGCCACGCAGCCACTCGGCCAGCGTCTCGCCTTCGACGTATTCCATCGCGACGAAGACGCGCTCGCCGAGCACGCCGACGTCGTGCACCGCGATGACGTTGGGGTGCTGCAGCCGCGCCATGGCCTGGGCTTCACGCAGCAGCCGCGCGCGGCCTTCTTGCGCCGAGAGCGTGCCGGAGCGCAGCAGCTTGAGCGCCACCTTGCGATCGAGCCGCGGGTCGTAGGCCGCGAACACCTCGCCCATGCCGCCAGCGCCCAATTTCTCGAGCAGCACGTAGTGACCGAGCTCGGCGCCTCGCTGCAGCGCGATGCCGCCGCTCTCGCCGCTGCCGTCGACGCGCGTGGGGTTGCCGCCGCCGCTGCTGCCGGGCACCGTCTTCGAGAACGCCGCCGACGAGAGGTTGTCGTGGCGCTGCTTGCACTCGCTGCAGTCGCGGAGGTGCGCGTCGACGCTCGCAGCCTCTTCGGTCTCGAGCTGACCCATGGTGAAGCGCAGCAGCTGGCTCTCTTCGACGTGCGTCATGGGCCGGGTGGCAGCGACAACGCTAACACCGGCCCGGCAAGTCCCGGGTTTGGTGCTAGAGGCGCGGGCGCGATGCAGCGCTGGCTTTCGCCCAGGTGGGGTTTCGGTCTCGTCACGGCGCTGTACCTGCTGGCGTTCCCGTACCACCCGAAGCTGCGCTCGCCCAACGAGCTGTGCCGCCTGTGGCAGTCGCGCGCGCTCGTCGATTTCGGCACATTGTCAATCAACGGCGTCATGCAGCAGCGCGGGCCCGTCGGCGACCTCTCGTGTACGGCGACGGTGCGCGACGCGCAGGGCGAACGACTCGCGCCGTGCGTGGGCCCCGAAGCCCCGCCGCGTCACCTCGTCACGGCGGTGCACTACTACCCGTCGAAAGCGCCGTTGCTCTCGTTCGCGGCAGCGCCCGTGTACGCGGCGTTGAAAGCGGTGCAGGGCACGGTGTCGGAGGTCAGCCAGGTCTTCTGGAGCCGCCTCTTCGTCACCGTCATCCCGGCGCTGCTGCTGCTGGTGCTGCTGCGGCGCTTCCTCGCCGCGTACGTGGAGCCCGTCACCGCCGACCTCTTCACCGTCGTCTACGCGGTGGGCACCATGGCCTTCAGCTACGCGGAGGCGTTCATGAGCCACCAGCTGACGGCGGTGCTGCTCTTCGCGGCCTTCTACACAGCGTGGCGGGTCGAGCGCGGCGAGTGGCGTCAGCGCGGCTATCTGCTGGCGGGCCTCGCGGCAGGCGCGGCGGTCGTCGCCGAGTACACCGCAGCCCTCGGCGTGCTGTGCGTGGCGGCGTACACGGTGGCTGCGCGCTGGAAGAAGTGGGGCGCGCTCGCGCAGGCCTCAGGCCTTGTCATCGCGGGCGCCGCGCCGTTGTTGGCGTTGTTGTGTTGGTACCACGCGGCGACGTTCGGGAGCCCCTTCGTCAGCGGCTACAAGTTCCTCAACGACGCCGGCTACATGCACTGGCACCAGGGCGGCTTCCTCGGCATCCGCCTGCCGTACGGCGCGGCCTTCGTGCACTCGTTCTTCTCTCCGTTGCGCGGGCTCTTCGCGTTGACGCCGCTGCTGGCGGTCGGCTTCTGGGGCGTGCGCCGCGTGCGCGAGAAGGACAAGGCGCTGTTCGCCTTCTTCATCGTGCTCCTGCTGGGTCACACGTATTTCACGTCGTCGTTCGATCACACCTCGTGGGGGTGGACGGTGGGCCCGCGCCACCTCACGGGGCTGTTGCCGTTCCTCTTTCTTCCCATCGCCCTCGTCTGGGACGCGCTGAAGGACGACGCGGTGAAGCGCGGCGCGCTGGGCGGTCTGGCGCTGACCTCGGTGCTGGCGTCGGGCCTCGTGGGCCTCGTGCTCTATGTGCCCGACAACGTCTCGACGTCGTTCTGGGCGCTCGCGGTGCCGTTGCTGGGTGACGGGTTCTGGCCCGTCTCGTGGCTGTCGGCCTGGGTCCCCAACCCGGCGTCGGGTGCGGTGCTGCTTGGGTTGCTGCTCGCCGTTTTGCTCTGGCTCGGTGCCCACCTCGGGAAGCGCGCGGTGGGGCTGGGTGTGGCCGCGCTCGTCGTGGTGTTGCACCTCGGCGTGCTCCGCCTGGCCACCCGCTACGACGAAGCGGACACCGGTGCCCTGAAGTTCCTCGAGTCGGTCTGGCTGGCGCCGCGCGGCGCGACTGTTGACTTTCGTGGACCGTAGGCGGCCCGAGAGGCCATGATGGCGGCGGGGGTTTTCCTTCTTGGCGGGTGACTACGGAGCCTTCGGGCCGCTCATCGACGCGTTGCCGGCGATCGCCTTCGAGTGCGACGTCGCAGGCAGCGCGTTGGCGTTGTCGCCGCGCTGGACCGAGGTGACCGGTCAGCCGATCTCCGAGGCGCTGGGGCAAGGGTGGCTCGCGCACTTCGACGGTGACAGCGCGGTGGTGGCAGTCGCCAGCTTCGCGGCGGCGTTGCGCACACCAGAGCCGGTCTCCTGCGTGCTGCGCTGTCACAACAAGCAAGGCGACACGCGGTGGCTCCGCGTCAGCGTGCGCGCCAACCGGGGCGAGCGCGGCACCACGCTGGTCGGGCTGGCGACGTTGGTGCGCACCGAAGACCTCGACGCCGATGGCAGGGTCAGGCTGGCTGAGTTCGAGCAGGTGGCGGCGCGCGCTGAGGCGCTGCTCGCGGCCTCGCCCGATCTGCTGCTTCACCTCAGCGCCGACGGCCACTTCCTGGGCTACCGCTCTCCCGAGGCCTCGCAGCTCTACGCGCCGCCCGAGGCGTTCCTCGGCAAGCACATCTCCGAAGTGATGCCGCCCTTCGTGGCGAACGCGGCGATGGAGGCCATTCGCGCGGCGCTGGTCAGCAACATCCACCAGCACTTCGACTACCGGCTCGACATCGGTGGCGAAGCGCGGGCCTTCGAGGCGCGCGTGGTGCCGATGAAGACGGGCGACGCGCTCGCGGTGGTGCGCGACGTCACCGACAGCCGCGTGGCCGAGGCGGAGCTGGTGTCGGCGCGCGAAGAGGCGCTCGAGCGCAGCCAGCTCAAGACCCAGTTCCTCGCCAACGTCAGCCACGAGATCCGCACGCCGCTCAACGGCATCCTCGGCGTCACGCAGCTGCTCAAGCAGCACCCGCTGCCCGGCGAGTTCAGCGAGTACGTCGACGTGTTGCAGGCGGCTGGCGAGTCGCTGCTCTCCATCGTCAATGACGTGCTCGACCTCTCGAAGATCGAGGCCGGGCGCCTGGAGCTCGAGTCGCGCGTGTTCGACCTCGAGCAGGTGCTGACCGAGACCACGCGCAGCTTCTATGCGGTGGTGCAGCGCAAGGGCATCGAGCTCAAGCTCGAGATGACGCCCGAGACGAAGGGCCCGGTGCGCGGCGACGCCACGCGCGTGCGGCAGATCATCAACAACCTCGTCGGCAACGCCGTGAAGTTCACCGACGCGGGCTCGGTGCGGGTCGAGGTCTCGCGCCGGGGCGACACGCTGCGCCTGCGGGTGGTCGACACCGGCCCCGGCATCGCGAAGGAACACCAGGCGCGCGTGTTCGAGGCCTTCGAGCAGGAAAACTCGACGGTGCAGCGGCGCTTCGGTGGCACGGGCCTCGGCCTCGCCATCACCCGCAGGGTCGCGCGGCTGATGGGCGGCGACGTCTCGCTGCACAGCGAGCTGGGCAAGGGCGCCACGTTCGAGCTCGAGGTGCCGCTGCCGGTCGTCGTCATCCAGCACGTCACCAACACGCCGGCGCGCCCCGCGACGGCCGGGCGCTCCCTGCAGGTGCTGCTCGCCGAAGACGACCCGGTCAACGCGTCGATGACCTCCGCGCTGCTGCGTCGGCTGGGTCACCGCGTGACGGTGGTGATGGACGGGCAGGCCTGCGTCGACGCCTCGCGCGCCGAAGACATCGACCTCGTGCTGATGGACGTGCACATGCCGGTGCTGGACGGCCTCGAGGCCACGCGCGCCATTCGCGAGCGTGAGCGCGGCACCAAGCGCCACCTGCCCATCGTGGCGCTGACGGCCAACGCCATGAAGGGCGACGACCTCCGCTGCCTCTCGGCGGGTATGGACGCGTACCTCCCGAAGCCGGTGACGGTGACGGCGCTCAAAGACCTGCTGACCTGGTTCGGCAGCGCGCCGGCCTGACGTACCTGCGTCGTTGCCTTGCGCAGCGCGCCGTGCGACGAACCCGCCTCGATTTTTCTCTCTCGTCTGGAGGCACCCGTGTCGGCGTCATCGGCTTCGGAACCCAACACCCTCGCTGAGGCCATTTTCGGGAAGGACCTGCTCAACGCCGGTTTTCTCGCGAAGATCCGCGCCTGGCCCGCGGAGCTGCGCGGCGCGCTGGTGGCGACGCTCCTGGGCTCGGTGGTCTTGCTGCCGTACCTCGGCGCCGTCGGCCTGTGGGACCCATGGGAAACGCACTACGGCGAGGTCGCGCGCGAGATGGTGCAGCGCAACGACTACGTGCACCCGTACTGGGAGAACGCGTGGTTCTTCAGCAAGCCCGCCTTCACCATGTGGATGCAGGCCGCCGGGCTGCAGGCGGCTGATCTCGGCCCGCTGTTCGCGCTGCTGGTGGGCGCGCTCTTCGCGGGGCTGGGCTTCGCGCTCTACACCGGCAAGGTGAAGGGCCCGTCGGCGGTGAAGGAGTTCTGGGGCCTGCTCGGGCTGCTCTTCGGCGCGTTCTTCCTCGTGCTCTTCGTCTGGGCGAAGGGCACCAGCACGGCGTGGCGCTTCTCAGGCGTGGCCGAAGGGCCCGACGCGCTGCCGTTGTTCACCGAGTGGGGCTTCCGCTTCCCGTTCGCGGCGTTCTCGATTCTGGCGCTGGCGCTGCTGGCCTACGCCATCACCATCGCCGTCAACCTGCGCGCGGCGCTCGCCAGCGCGTTGGTGCTGGTGACCATGCCGCTCTACTTCTTGCTGTCGCGGCAGGCGGTCACCGACACGCCCATCGTCAGCGCGACCATCTGCGGCCTGTCGTGCGCGATGGTGGGCCTGTTCGACCGCACCACGAAGCACCGCAGCGAGTGGTGGTACGGCGCGTACGTCTTCTTCGGCATCGCGACGCTGGCCAAGGGCCTGCTGGGGTTCGGCGTGCCGATGGTGGTGTTCGGCCTCTGGGTGTTGCTGCGCGTCGTGAAGGCGCCGGGCGCACACCTCTCGTGGCTCGTGAAGTACCTCGCGGGCCCGGCTGGTGCGGGGCTCGGCGCGGCCATCGTCGCGGGCGGCATCGCCTATTCGTTGGGCAAGGCGTGGAACACCACGTTCATGGCGGTGCCCGTCATCGACAACAAGTCGCTCATCTCGGCGCCGACGTGGCTGGGCATCATGTGGGGCTCGCTGGCGTTCTGGGCGGTCACCACGTTCATGCTGGGCCGCGACAAGCGCGCGGTGGCCAGCGAGCCGCCGTCGGTCATCTCGCTCGCGTACGACATGCGGTTGGGCACCGGCATCCTGCTGTTCCTCGCGGTGTGCCTGCCCTGGTACTACGAGATGTTCACGTTCTGGCGGGTCGACGACGAGTCGAAGATCTTCTGGTTCCGCTTCATCATCCACGATCACTTCGCGCGCCTCGGCAGCGGCGTGCACACCACGACGCCGGGCGGCGACTTCACGTACTTCATCTTGCAGGGTGGCTACGCGATGTTCCCGTGGGTGCTGCTCATTCCCGGCGCGTTCGCCGTGGTCGCGCGGCTCAAGGTGCGCGGCCCGTCGACCACCGACGGCCTCGCGCTGCTGGCGGTGCTCTGGTTCACCGTGTCGTGGGCGCTCATCGGCAGCTCAGCCACCAAGTTCCACCACTACGTCTTCCCGATGTTGCCGCCGCTGGCGATCCTCATCGGCCTCTTCATTGATCGTCTCTGGGAAGAGGGCCTCGACGCGTGGCTGATGGTGCTGCTCATCGGCGTGCCGGCGTTCATGCTCGTCGGCAAAGACCTCTCGGCCAACCCGAAGAACTTCACCGACCTGTTCGTCTACAACTACGACCGCCCGTACCCGACCATGCTGCTCGACCGTCAGGTCCTCGGCTCGTACACCGGCAAGCAGGTGCTGGGCGGCATGTTCACGCTCATGGGCGGCATCCTCGGGCTGCTGGCCATCGCGCGGGCGCGCGCCATGGTGTTCACCGTCGGCCTCGCGAGCGCGCTCAGCTTCGCCCTGTGGTTCAACTGGTCGCACTGGGTCGACCTCTCGGCCCACTGGACGCAGCGTGATCAGTTCTGGCGCTACTACACGCAGCGTCGGCCCAACGAGCCCATCGCGGCGTTCCTGATGAACTGGCGCGGCGAGACCTTCTATTCGCGGAACACGGTCAAGCAGATCAAAGACAACCCGCAGGTCGGCATGCAGAACTACGCCAACCAGCCGGGTCGCGAGTGGAGCCTCGTCGAGCACAACCGCCTCGGCATCTTGAAGCAGGCCGTCGGCAACCGGAACGTCACGCTCATCGACAAGGACCTGAACAACAAGTTCATCCTCGTCACCATCGACGACTGATGTTCGGCACGTGCGTTGCTCATGGCAGCGACGCATGGAGCGCTTCGCAGCGGCAGTCCTGACACCCTGTCACTCACGCGCGGTTGGCGTGGCGAAAGTGGCACACTGATGAGCATTCACGTCGAAGGGCTCGAGAAGCGCTTCGGGGAGCGCGTGGCCGTCACCGGCCTCTCGTTCGAGGTGAAGCCCGGCGAGGTGTTCGGCCTGCTGGGCCCCAACGGCGCCGGCAAGACGACGACCGTGCGCATGCTGACGGGGCTGCTGCAGCCGTCGGGCGGTCGCGGCGTGGTGTGCGGCGTCGAGCTGGGCCCGAAGGCTGACGGCACGGCGCTGCGCAAGAAGGTGGGCCTGTTGACCGAGCAGCCAGGCCTCTACGACCGGCTCACGGCGCGCGAGAACCTGGGCTTCTTCATGAAGCTGCACGAGGTCGACGAGGCCGCCGCGTGGAAGAAGGCGGCGACGTACCTTGAGCGCTTCGGGCTGGCGGGCCGCGAAGACGAGCCGGTCGGCGGCTTCAGCAAGGGCATGCGGCAGAAGCTGGCCATCGTGCGCACGCTGGTGCACGAACCCGAGGTCATCTTTCTCGACGAGCCGACCTCGGGCCTCGACCCTCAATCGGCGCGCACGGTGCGCGACGCGGTGGCCGAGCTCGCGACCGAGGGCCGCACGCTGGTGTTGTGCAGCCACAACCTCGCGGAGGTCGAGCGCCTGTGCACGCGCGTCGCGGTGGTGAAGTCGTACCTGCGTCGCGTGGCTTCGCTGACGGAGCTGCGCCGCGCGGGCCTCGCGCTCGAGGTGCAGCTGGAAGGCGACGCCGCGGCCTTCGCGTCGAAGCTGGCGTTCGACTCGACGCACGAGGGCAGCAAGCTGACGGTGATGTTGGACGGCGAGGCCCAGGCGCCGGACGTGGTGGCGGCGCTGGTGAGCGCTGGCGCTCGCATTCACTCGGTGGTGCGCGCCGCGCGCCCGTTGGAAGAGGCGTACCTGGAGCTGGTGCGCGAGGAGGTCGAGTCGTGAGCTTCTCGTTCGCGCGCGTGCGCGCCGTCGTCTCGAAGGACCTGCTGGAGCTCAAGAAGAACAGCGGAATGCTGTGGTCGATGTTGGCGCTGCCAGCGGTCATCGTGCTGGTGCCGCTGGGCATCGTGCGCACCTATGTGTCGAACCCCAGCGATCCGGCGCTCAAGGCCATCGCGCTCTATTACGACATCACCGTCGACACCTCGAACGCGGCCCGCTTCCTCGTCGACAAGGTCCTCGCCGACTGGTTCGTGCTGTACCTGGTGATGCCGGTGTTCGTGCCCATCCTCATCTCGTCGCACGCGGTGGCGGGTGAGAAAGAGAAGCGCACGCTCGAGCCGCTGCTGAGCTCGCCCATCACGCCGCTGGAGTTGGTCATCGGCAAGAGCCTCGCGTCGTTGATCCCGTCAGTGGCGGTCTGCTTCATCGCGTTCTCGCTCCTGTGCCTCGGCGTCGACGCGGTGGCGTGGCCGCTGACGAAGGCGCCGGTCTTGCCCAACACCATGTGGACGTTCGGCGTGGTGGTCATCGCGCCGCTGTTCGCGTTCTTCGGCAACGGCGTGGCGGTGCTCATCAGCGCGCGGGTGGGTGACAGCCGCCTGGCGCAGCAGCTGTCGGGCCTGTTCGTGTTGCCGTTGGTCGGGCTCGCGGCCGGCCAGTTCGCCGGCTTCTTGAACGCCGGACCCGGGTACTACGCGTTGCTGGGCGGCATCGTGTTGCTGCTCGATGTGGCGATTCTGTTTGCGGCGCGACGGCTCTTCGACCGCGAGCGCCTGATGTCGCGCTGGGGCTAGTTGAGCGCTGTACTACGTGAGTAGTACAACTCGCTCATGTCGCCGACCGCGCTCCGCCTCGACCCGAAGCTGAAGGCCCGCATCAAGAAGCTCGCCGCGAAGGCCGGCGAGTCGCCGCACAGCTTCATGGTGAAGGCGCTGGAGGCGTCGGTGGAGCGCGCGGAGAGCCGCGAGGAGTGGCTGGAGTCGGGCCGCCGCGCCGATGAGGCGTTCGAGCGCACGCGCCTGGGTGTGCCGGCTGATGAAGTGCATGCCTGGCTCCGGCAGGTCGCGAAGGGCTCGAGGGCAGCACCGCCGAAGGCGCGCGTGATTCCCCGCAAGAAATCAGCGTGAGGACCATCAACTACGCGGTCGCCGCGCTCGAGGACCTCCAGCGCATCGTGTCTTTTCTCACGGAGTACACCACTCAGGACGCCGTACGCCGGGTGGACACGCTCATCGCGAGCATCGAGGTGCTGCTGGTGAGTCCGGAGATCGGACGGCCGGTGTCCGATGGACGGCGGGAGCTGGTGTTGGGCCATGGCCGCACGGGCTTCATCGCGCTGTATTCCTACGACGCCGCTGCCGACGAAGTGCTCGTGCTTCGAGTTCGCGCGCAGCGCGAGCGCGGCTACCC
>CAYWON010000012.1:47117-73148 GCA_964459885.1 uncultured Archangium sp. | reverse complement strand
GGTGATGATGAACTGCTCTCATGAGCGGCCCGTTCTTCGGTGAGCTGTACCTTCGTTCAACGCGGCCGTTCCTCTCGTCCACCGTCACCCGCGCGGAAGGCGACTTTCTGCGCGCGCACCTCAAGAGCCGTCAGACGCTCGACCTGGGCTGCGGTCACGGCCGCCACCTCGCCGAGACCGGCGGCTTCGGCGTTGATCGCGATCGCCTCTCGTTGATCGAAGCGAAGGCGCACGGCGGCGTCGCGCGCGCGGACTTCTCGGCGCTCCCGTTTCGCGGCGGCGCGTTCGACGGTGCGTGGTGTTGGTACAACTCGTTGGGCACGTTCGAAGACGCGGCGGTGCCACCGGTGCTCGCCGAGGTCGCGCGCGTGCTTCGGCCCGGGTCGATGTTCATCATTCAGGGCTCGCACATCGCCCGCGCGCTGGCGCAGCCCGAAGCGGGGTTCGACGGGCCGATCGGCGAGGGCGATCACCTCACCGAGACTGCGCGTTTTGACCCGGTGCGTCGTCGCGACGAGATCCACCGCGCGCTGCGCACGTCCGACGGGCGGGTGCTCGAGGCCGATTTCTTCATTCGTTACTATGACCTCGACGAATGGCGTGGGCTGCTGGCAGAAGCCGGGTTCCACGTGCGGTGGTCGGTCGGCGCGCTGGACGGAACCCCGTTAGACGACAGCTCGACCGACGTGATCGTTGGCGCAGAAAGACGTTGAGCGATGAACTTTGCGAGCCAGTTTCCGAAGAAGGTCGACGTCTACGAGGTCGGCCCTCGCGACGGCTTGCAGAACGAGCTGCGCACGCTCGCCACTGAAGACAAGGCGCGGCTGATCGAGGCCCTCATCGACGCCGGCGAGAAGCGCATCGAGCTGACGTCGTTCGTCTCGCCGAGGTGGATCCCGCAGCTGGCCGACGCCGAGAAGCTGCTGTCGTTGGTGCCGCGCCGCGAGGGCGTGATGTTCAGCGCGCTGGTGCCGAACCTCAAAGGGCTCGAGCGCGCGAAAGAGGCCGGGCTGCAAGAGGCCGCGGTGTTCCTCTCTGTGACCGAGAGCCACTCGAAGAAGAACATCAACAAGTCGGTGGCCGAGGCGATCGCCACCTCGACCGAAGTCGCCCGTGAAGCGCGCGCGGCGGGCATGCGCGTGCGCTGCTACCTGTCGACCGTGTGGGGCTGTCCCTACGAGGGGATCACGCCCGTCGCGAAGGTGATCGAGGTGGTGAAGCGCCTCGCGGACGTCGGCTTCTACCAACTGAGCCTGGGCGACACGATCGGCGTGGGCACGCCGACGCAGACCGCCGAGATCGTGGGCGAGATCTCGAAGCTGGTGCCGCTGGAGCAGATCGCGCTGCACCTCCACGACACGCGCGGCACGGCGTTGGCCAACGCGTTGATCGGCTTGTCGATGGGCATCACCACGTTCGACTCGAGCATCGGCGGCCTCGGCGGGTGTCCGTATGCGCCTGGCGCAGCGGGCAATCTGTCGACGGAAGATCTCGTCTACATGCTGCAGGGCATGGGCGTGGACACCGGCATCGACCTCCCGAAGCTGGTGCTGGCGGGCGAGCTCGGACAGGAGCTCATCGGTCGCAAGCTGCCTGGCAAGTACCTGCAGGCCGCGCTCGGTGAGCGGGAAAAGCAGGCGTCTCGTGCCAATCGTCCTGCGTGAGCTCCGCGACGGCGACGTCGAGGTTCTCGACGCGCTCCAACGCGACGAGGCCGTGACGCGCATGGCCGCGGTCACCGCGCGGTCCTCGGCCGACTTCCGCGCCCACCTCGAGAAGATCCGCGCGAGCCCCGACGTGGTGTTCCGCGTCATCGAGCTCGACGGCGAGGTCGCCGGCACCATGGGCTCGTTCGTGCGTGGCGATCGTCAGCTCGGCTACCTCATCGCGCCGAAGTTCTGGGGCAGGGGCGTGGCGACGCGCGCGCTGGAGCTGCTGCTGGCGATCGATCGACAGCGCCCGATGTTCGCTCACGTAGCGGTGCACAACGTTGGGTCTCGCCGCGTGCTCGAGAAGTGTGGCTTTCGCGTCGTCGAACGCCGCCACGAAGACGACGGCGTCGAGGTCGACGTGCTCCGACTCGGCTGAGCAGGTCATGGGTACCCATGACCTCGTGGCGCGGCCGGACGGGCCTTGTCCCGTGTTAGCTCTGGGGCCGTGTCGTCGACGCGCCTGACCTTCATTCAACCCGTCTCCGTGCTCGCGATTCTGGCGACGACCGCGGCGGGCGTGATCCAGGGCTGCGTCGTGGTCGGCCTGCCGCTCGCGGCGTGGGTGGTGTCGTTGTCAGTCGTCGCGGCCGTCATCGCCGTGCCTGGCATGTGGTGGGCCGAGCGAAACAGCGACGCCCGCGCCGTGCCCTTGATGCTCGTGCTGTACGTGCTGGTGACCGCGGGCGCGCTCTTCGCCGGGCGCGGCTACTCGTTTCTCGTGGCGATGCCGGTCGCCAGCATGTTGGTGCTGTACCTGCCGTTGCCGCGCGCGCTGGTGCTCAACGTGGCGCTGTTCGCGTGCCTCATCTTCGCGATCGACAAGCCCGAGGCGCGGAACCAGTCGGCGCTGGGCCTCGGCTCGGCGTTCGCGTTCGTGGTGGTCTTCTCGCTCGTCGCCCGTCGGGAGCGGGTCGCGCGGCTGGAGATCGAGCGCCTGTCGGTCGAACTCGAGACGCTCGCCGCGACACGGGAGCGGAACCGCATCGCCCGTGAGATTCACGACAGCGTCGGCCACTACTTGACCGTCGCCAACGTGCAGCTCGAGGCCGCGCGCGCCACCGAGACGGGGCGTCTGGAACGAATCGAGCGCGCACAGGGGCTGCTTCGCGACGGGCTGGTGGAGCTGCGTCGGTCCGTCTCGATGTTGAGAGAGACGCTCCCGACGGCGCAGCCGTTCGCCCAGGCCATCGAAGAGCTGGTGGCAGGGAACTCGGCGGAGCTGCGCATCACCGGGACCAAGCGGTTGCTCTCGGGCGCCGTGGGCTTTGCGCTCTATCGCGCCGCGCAAGAAGGGCTGACCAACGCCCAGCGTCACGCGGCCGCGCAACGGATCGCCGTGCACGTTGAGTACGGCGACGACGTGGTGCGCCTCGAGGTGCGTGACGACGGCCGCGGGCCATCGGCGGAGAGTTCCGGCGGCACCGGCCTCGCGGGGCTTCGTGAGCGCGTCGAGTTGCTGGGCGGTGCTGTGCAGCACGGCGCCGCGCCCGGCGGAGGTTTCCGGCTACAGGTCGAGGTGCCCACATGATCCGCGTCGCGATCGTCGACGACCAACCGTTGTTCCGCGAAGGGCTGCGCGCGGTGCTGAGCGCCGCGCCGGACCTCGAGGTCGTCGGTGAAGCCGGCAACGGTGAAGAGGCGCTCAAGCTCTGCGCCGCCACGCGGCCCAGCGTGCTGTTGATGGACCTGCAGATGCCGGTGATGAACGGCGTCGTCGCCACGCGGCAGCTCAAGGTGAAGTGGCCCGACTGCGCGGTGCTGGTGCTGACCACGTTCGACGACGACGAGTGGGTATTTGAAGCGCTGCGCGCGGGCGCCGTCGGGTACCTGCTCAAGGACGCGTCGTCGGCGCGACTGCAGGAAGCCGTGCGCGCGGCCGCCGCGGGCCAGTCGTTTCTTCACCCGACGGTCGCCACCAAGGTGCTCGACCGGCTGCGCTCCGGGGCGCCGGCCACGAAAGACCCGTTCACCGATCGCGAGCGTGACGTGGTGAAGCTGCTGGTGCGCGGCGCCAGCAACAAGGAGATCGCCGCAGCGCTCTTCGTGTCCGAAGGCACTGTGAAGAACCACGTCACCAACATCCTCGAGAAGCTGGGCGTCGGCGACCGCACGCAGGCCGCGCTGAAGGCGCGCGACCTGGGCTTTGCATGACCTGACATCGTGACCTCCGGTGGA
Source organism: uncultured Archangium sp. (assembly GCA_964459885.1). Taxonomy (GTDB): domain Bacteria; phylum Myxococcota; class Myxococcia; order Myxococcales; family Myxococcaceae; genus Archangium_A. The sequence continues at coordinate 69,261 of CAYWON010000012.1, read as the reverse complement.
TTTCGCGGGGCAGGGCGCGGCGGCACCTTTCGCGCATGAACCGAGCCCTCCTCGTCGCCGCGTTGTTCCTCGCCTGTGCCCCTCCACCGGAAGTCACGCCACCGACCTCATTGGTCGCGGCGGCTTCGATCCCCGCTGCGCCGTTCGACGCCGACGTGCCGATGAAGGCCGTGCGGTGGACCTTGAACTACGACCTCCGAGCGTTCGACACCGTGTGGACGTGGCTGCACACGTTGCCGAAATCGGCGACGCGCGACCGGGCCATCGCCGCCGCCGGCCTCATCGCCGTCGCGGAGCTCGATCGAGACCTGTTCGCCGAGACGTTGACCGCGTTCGACGAGGCCATTCCCTCGTTCCCGGAGGACGCGCGACTGCCGCTGTGGCGGGCCTACGTGCGTCACCTCGAGGCCCGGAAGGCCGGCAACACCGCCGCGGTGGAGGCGTCCTTCAACGAGCTGAGGCAGACCAGCGCCGACTACCCGGGCTTCACGCTCTTTGGTCTGACGTTGGCGATCGGCGGGCACGCCGACGCCTCACCGGAACTACTTGAAGAAGGACTGCGCGCGTTCGAGGCCGTGGTGGCCGACACCGAGCGCATGCAGTTGTTGGCGCACGGCAGTGATCTCCAGCGTTCACGCCGCCTCGGCGATTCGCCGATCGCGCCGTTCAACATCCCCGCGATGCAGGCGATGATCGGCGACTTCGCGGTGCGGCTCGGGCGCAACGACGTCGCGGCGCGCGCGTACTACACCGCGACCCGTTCGAACTTCGCGTACCGCTGGCCGTGGCGCGCGGAAGTGCAGCGGCGCCTCGAGACGCTGACGTCGCTGAAGGAAGGCTTCGAGAAGGGGACTGAGTGGTCGATCGGCTCCAGCGGGGTGTCGGCGCTCGGTGTGAACACAGAGCGCTTCGACACGCGTTTCGGCGGCCGCGTGGGCAACGGCTCGTGCACGGTGTGCCACACGCACGTTTCGACGCTCGACGAGCAAGGCGTGCCCGACGTCGGCTGGCTCAAGGTGAAGGTGAAGTCGCCAGCCGGCATCCCCAACCTGCAGCCGGTCGCCTTCGCGCTGCCTGACGGGAAAGATCCCATTCCCAGTGGGTTCGCCATCGGGCCGTACATCGACAGCGAGGCCGGCTACGACTTCGACGTCAACGAAGCGCTCTACACCGGCGAGTACTTCGTGCCGGCGAGCGCGGGCCGTTGGTTCGTCGCGGTGCAGGCGTCGAGTGAGGGCGTCGATTTCCAGGGCTACGCCGCGCAGGGCCTCGGCGCGCAATGGTTCGTCGACGTGAAGCCGGGCGTGGTGCACGACCTCACGGCCGCGCCGATCGAGCTGACGAAGCTGCCTTAGCTGAAGACCCGCTTGAGCCAGCCCATGACGCCCTTGGGCTTGAAGACGTCGACCTCGGGGTCGGTGTCGTCTTCCAGCGCGCGCACCTGACGCTTCACGTTCTCTGGCGTGTCGCGCGTGGCGAAGGCCGACACCACCTCGAGGCCGCTCGACTCTTCCTTCGCGGAGATCTTGAGCAGGCACTCGTTGCTGAGCTCGAACGAGAGCTCGACGGCGACAGACCCGCGAGGACCGGGCGGCAGGTTGGGCACGCGGAAGGTGCCGAGCCACGTGTTCTTCGCGGCGCGCGGGTGTTCGCCCTGGAACACCGTCATCTCGAGGGACTTCTGGTTCTCGCGCGTCGTCACCATGCGGTACTTGCGTGTCGACGGCAGCGAGGTGTTGCGCGAGATGATCGGGTGAAAACGCCCGCCCGGCAGTCCGATGCCGATCGACATCGGCAAGACGTCGATGAGCAGTAGACCGGCCTTCTTGTCCAACGCGTCGGCCAGCAGCGCCGCGCCGAGCGCCACGGCCTCTTCCGGGTTGCCGACGGTGACTGGCTGGCGACCGAACAGCAGCGCGATGCGCTCCTGCACCAGCGGCGCGCGCGACTGGCCACCGACCAGGACGATCTCGTCGATCTGATCGGCGCGGAGCCCGCGCGCCTTCAAGACCTCCTGACAGACCTCCATGGTGCGATCGACGATGCTGCGCGTGAGCTTCTCGAGCTGCGCGCGCGTCAGCGTCACGTCGAGATCGACGGGCTTGCCCTCGACCACCGCCACGAAGGGCACGTGAATGCGTGCTTCTTTCAGGTTCGAGAGCGACATCTTGGCGCGTTCGGCCGAGTCGTAGACGCGCTGAATCGCGACGCGGTCGGTGAAGATGGTGTCGGTGCGCGACTCGAAGTCAGCCAGCAGCTGCGCCACGATCGCGGAATCGAAGTCGATGCCGCCGAGGAACGTGTCGCCGCCCGTCGATTTCACGTCGTAGACGGACTCGGTGTACTCGAGCACCGACGCGTCGAAGGTGCCGCCGCCGAGGTCGTAGACCAACACGCGCTGCGGCTTCTTGTGCGTCGAGCCCCAGGCCAGCGCGGCCGCCGTCGGCTCGTTGACGATGCGCTCGACGTGGAATCCAGCGAGGCGACCCGCTTCGCGCACAGCCTCGCGCTGACGTTCCTGGTACCAGGCGGGCACAGTGATCACCGCGCGGTGCACCGGCTCACCGAGGCGCGCTTCCGCGAGCTGCTTGATCTCCCGCAGCACGAGCGCCGACAGCTCCTCGAGCCGGTACACGCGATCGGCCAGCTTCACGCCGCACTCGCCGTCTTCCGTCGGCACCACCTCGTAGGGGAAGCGCTTGAGCAGCTCGCGCACCTCTTCTGAGTCTGCGGGGCGACCGATGAGGCGCTTGAAGCCGTACACCGCCCAGCGCGGGTTGCTCGTCAGCTGCGACTTCGCGGCCGCGCCGACCACCAGCTGCCCACGCGGCGTCAGCGCGACGATCGACGGCACCAGCGACTGGCCGTCTTTCCACGTCAGCATCATCGGCTGACCGTCTTTGACGATCGCCGCGCATGAGTTGGTGGTGCCGAGATCGATGCCGATGATGGGGCCGGTCTTCGGTGGCTCGGGCGCGGGCTCGAACGCCGGGGCCTTCACCGACTGTGTCTCGCCTTGCACCACCAGCCGCCCCGCGACCTCGGAGGGCAGGGTGGCCTGCGCCTGCGACGGCGGCGGCGCTTCGGGCGGCACGGCGTCGGTGCTGGTGTCGATGTCGCCGACATTGCGCGGCACCGGCGGCTCTGACGCGCGCGCGTGCGGCATGGTGGCCGCGGCCGTCTCGAGGAAGCGGCGGCTCGCGGCGTCGAGCGTGATGAACTTGAAGCCCATGCCGGGCACGCCAGCGCCCTTGTTGCCGGTGACGTAGCTGACGACCGCCGACGCGTAGAGCACGCGCGCGCCCGACTCGAGCTTGATCTCCAGCAGCACGGGCGTGCCGGGGTTCTTCAGCGACTTCGATCGGAGGTAGATGCCGCCGCGCGAGAGGTTCGACCCGTACCTGGCCAACAGCTCTTCCGCGCTGGCGAAGGGCAGGCGCACCGACAGTCCGAAGGGCTTGTTGTCGGTCGCCACGGCGTCGTTCGATTACGTAACCGCCCGCAGAAACTCCAGTGAATCTGGGCGGCTTTCCTTCGACGACGCGATTGTCTAAGCGCCGACCATGCTGCCCTCCAAAATCCGCCTGGGTCTGACGTTCGACGACGTGCTGTTGCTGCCCGCGCACAGCGCGGTGCTGCCTCACCAGGTGGATCTCTCGACGCAGGTGACGAGGAACCTGCGGTTGCCCATTCCGCTGCTGTCGAGCGCGATGGACACCGTGACCGGCGCGCGCATGGCGATCGCCATGGCGCAGGAAGGTGGCCTCGGCGTCATTCACAAGAACATGACGCCCGCGGAGCAGGCCGCCGAGGTCGCGAAGGTGAAGAAGCACGAGAGCGGCATCGTGATCGACCCCATCACCATCGAGCCCAACGCGCCGCTGTCGCGCGTCGTCGAGGTCATGCGCGAGCACGGCATTCACGGCATCCCCGTCGTCGACGGCCGCAAGCTGGTGGGCATCATCACCAGCCGCGACGTGCGCCACGAGAAGAAGCTCGATCAACCCGTGCACCAGGTCATGACGAAGAAGCTCGTGACCGCGCGCGAGGGCGTCACGCAGGAAGAAGCGACCGACCTGCTGCACAAGAACCGCATCGAGAAGCTGCTGGTGGTGAACGAGCAGGGCGAGCTGCGCGGCCTGATGACGGTGAAAGACGTCGAGAAGCGCCGGGTGTTCCCCAACGCCGCGAAAGACTCGAAGCAGCGCCTGCTGGTGGCCGCGGCCGTCGGCGTGGGCCCCGATCGCGATGCGCGCATCGACGCGCTGCTGAAAGCGGGCGTCGACGTCATCGTCGTCGACACCGCGCACGGCCACAGCAAGGGCGTGCTCGACGCGGTGGCCGACGTGCGCCGCAACTTCAAGGGCAGCTTCGAGCTGATCGCCGGCAACGTCGCCACGGCTGACGCCACCCGCGCGCTCATCGACGTCGGCGTCGACGCGGTGAAGGTGGGCATCGGCCCGGGCTCGATCTGCACCACGCGCGTGGTGGCGGGCGTGGGCGTGCCGCAGGTCACCGCCATCGACGACTGCGCGCGCGCGGCAGATGGCAGCGGGGTGCCGATCATCGCTGACGGCGGCATCAAGTACTCAGGCGACGTGGTGAAGGCCATCGCGGCCGGCGCCAACACGGTGATGATCGGCTCGCTCTTCGCGGGCACTGAAGAGTCGCCGGGCGAGACGATCCTGTACCAGGGCCGCAGCTACAAGGCGTACCGGGGCATGGGCTCGCTGGGCGCGATGCGCCAGGGCTCGAAAGATCGCTACTTCCAGGGCGGCGTGCAGGACGAGAAGAAGCTCGTGCCCGAGGGCATCGAGGGCCGCGTGCCGTACAAAGGCACCGTGGCGATGAACATCTTCCAGCTGCTCGGGGGCCTGCGCGCGGGCATGGGCTACTGCGGCACCGCCAGCATCGACGCGCTGCGCACCGACGCGCAGTTCGTGCAGATCACGTCAGCGGGGCTCAAGGAGAGCCACGTGCACGACGTGATCATCACGGAAGAGGCGCCCAACTACCGCCACGAGTGAAGCGCGTTACTTGTCGCGCTTGCGCTTCGTCTCTTTCACTTCGACGGTCTTCTCGGCGTTGTTGAGCTTGTTGGTGAGCGCGTCCTTGTCATCGAGCTCCAGCTTCTCGATGGCGTCGCGGAGCAGATCGAAGCTCAAGCGCGCGGCCTTCACCGGCTTGCCGTCTTTGTAGTCGTCGACGACGGGGACCTGGACGATCTCTCGCACCAGCGTCTCGTAGTCGCGGCGCACCTCGGCCGACGCGTCGACGCAGCCGTCTCGCGCCGCGATGATGTTCCCGCTGCCTTCCTGGTACGCGAGGTCGGGGTTGCGCGAGAGCGCTTCGTCGAAGCGGTGGTTGCGGTCTTTCACCTTCTCGAGCAGGTCGCCGTAGGTGTTGAGGCGCTTCTCTTCCTGCGCCGACTCGTCGCGGGCCTTGGTGAGCGCCGCGGTTACATCGTCACACTTCAGCTTGAGCAGCTCCTCAGCGGTGGAGGTGCCCATCGCGTCGCTCTTGGCGGTCTCGCGCTCGAGGCGTTCATCGCTGGAAATCTCCTTCACACATCCGCTGGCGAAGAGGAGTGCGGTCGTCAGGGCGGCTGCGATGCGCTTGCTCATTGGCGCGCGAGTCTTGAGGGGATAGAGGCGTTCGTCAACGACGGAGACGCGCGCATGAAAGCGATCCACGAGAAGATCCTCATCCTCGATTTCGGTAGCCAGTACACGCAGCTGATCGCACGTCGCGTGCGTGAGCTCGGCGTGTACTGCGAGATCCACCGCCCTGATCTGCCGCTGGCCGACATCAAGGCCTACGACCCGAAGGGCATCATCCTCTCGGGCGGGCCGATGTCTGTCGAGCAGGAAGGCTCGCCGCGCTGCGTGCCCGAGGTCTTCGAGCTCGGGCTGCCGGTGCTGGGCATCTGCTACGGCCTGCAGCTGATGGCCAAGATGCTCGGCGGTCGCGTCGACAAGAGCGCGCACCGTGAGTACGGCGCCGCCGACGTCAACGTCGTCACCGCGCGCGGCCCGTTCGCCGGGTTCGAGGCCGGGACGTCCGTGAAGGTGTGGATGAGCCACGGCGACCGCGTCGAAGCGTTGCCGCCGGGCTTCGTGGCCATCGCCAACACGCCGAGCGCGCCGTTCGCGGCCGCGGCGCACGAGACGAAGCCCATCTACGGCGTGCAGTTCCACCCCGAGGTCGTGCACACGCCGCGCGGGAAAGAGCTGCTGCGCGCGTTCTTGTTCACCGACTGCAAGGTGAAGGGCGACTGGACGATGAAGCGCTTCATCGACGAGTCGATCCAGGAGATCCGCGCGAAGGTCGGCACCGGCCGCGTGATCTGCGGCCTGTCGGGCGGCGTCGACAGCTCGGTCGCGGCGCTGCTGCTGCACCGGGCCATCGGCGATCGACTGCAGTGCATCTTCGTCGACAACGGGCTGCTGCGCGCCGGCGAGCGCGAGCAGGTCGAGGCGCTGTTCACCGGCCGCTTCCACGTGCCGCTCAAGACCATCGACGCGCGCGAACGCTTCCTCGGCAAGCTGGCGGGCGTCACCGACCCCGAGAAGAAGCGCAAGACGATCGGCTACGAGTTCATCTCGGTCTTCGAAGAAGCCGCGGCCGAGTTCACCGACGCGCAGTTCCTCGCGCAGGGCACGCTGTACCCCGACGTGATCGAATCGGTCTCGGTCGTCGGCAAGTCGGCCACCATCAAGAGCCACCACAACGTCGGCGGGCTGCCCGAGAAGATGAAGCTCAAGCTCGTCGAGCCGCTGCGCGAGCTCTTCAAGGACGAGGTGCGCGTGCTGGGCCGCGAGCTGGGCCTGCCCGACGAGATGGTCTCGCGCCACCCGTTCCCCGGGCCGGGCCTCGCCATTCGCGTCATCTCTGATCTCACCGAGCAGCGCCTCACCGTGCTGCGCAACGCCGACGTGATCGTCATCGACGAGATCAAGAAGGCCGGCCTCTACAAAGAGACGTGGCAGGCCTTCGCGGTGCTGCTGCCGGTGCAGTCTGTCGGCGTGATGGGCGACGAGCGCACCTACGAGAACACCTGCGCGGTGCGCGTGGTGACCTCAGTTGACGGCATGACCGCCGACTGGGCGCGCCTGCCGTACGACGTGCTCGAGAAGATCTCGAGCCGCATCACCAACGAGGTGCGCGGCATCAACCGCGTCGTCTACGACATCTCGTCGAAGCCGCCCGCCACCATCGAGTGGGAGTGATCGCCCATGGCCGCGAAGAGAAAGACCGGCTCGCACAAGCACCTGCTGCCGGTGCCTGACTCGCGTGAAGCGGCGCTGGCGTGGTTCGGCAACTTGAGCAACCGCATCGCCGACGCGTCAGTGCCTGAGCTGCAGCAGCTCATCACCGAAGCGCGCACCTACGATCTGGTGGGGCTCGCCGAGGTCCTGGGAGACGATCAACAGGTGATCGAGCTCAACCGCGCCGCCAACGAGCTGATTGAAGCGGGGCTCGACACGTTCGGCGCGTCGAGCCCCCAGGGTTTTCAGCTGCAGATCCTCCGCGACATCATCAACGACTCGTGAGGCTTACGGCTGACCGGCCTTGGTGGTCGGCGTCGCGCCCTTGAGCTCCTCGACGATGCGCGTCGCGCCGTAGACCTTGTCGAGCGACTCGAGCAGCGCCGCCGAGTGCACGGCGACGGTGCGGTTCACTTCCTTGTCGAAGCCGTAGTCACCGCCCAGCGACTGGATGTTGCCGTCGAACACCAGGCCGACGACCTCGCCCTTCGCGTTGACGACCGGCGAGCCCGAGTTGCCGCCGATGATGTCGTTGCTGGTGACGAAGTTGAACGGCACCTCGAGGTTCAGCTTCGACTTGGCGGTCAGCCAGGTCTTGGGGAGCGCGTAGGGGTCGGCGCCCGTGTGGCGATCGAACGCGCCGCCGATCTTCGTGAACGGCTGCACGCGCGCGCCGTTCTCGTTGTAGCCCTCGACCGCGCCGTACGAGAGGCGCAGCGTGAACGTGGCGTCGGGGTAGATGCTGTCGCCGTAGACGGCGAAGCGCGCCTTGGCGAGCAGCTCCTGCTGCTTCTTGAGCGGGCCGTCGATCTCCGTCTCGAACTTCTTGCGGATGGCGCGGGCGTCGGCGTCGAACGCGCGGGCCAGCTCGATCATCGGGTCCTTCGAGGCGTCGAGCTTCGCCTTGCCGCCGTCGAACAGCTCCTTGCGGAAGCCGCCGGTGGCGACGCCGGCCTTGTCGGTCTTGATGTCCTTGAGCCTGGTGCCCTTGACCGCGGCGGTGGCGATCTCCGCGGGGCTCTTGGCGCCGAACACGCGCTTGATGAACGGGTGATCGGTGCCCAGGTCTTCACGGATCTTGGTCAGCGAGAAGGTGAGGGTGGCGATCTCGAGCTCGTCGTAGATGGGCGTGTTGGCCAGCACGCGCGCCTTGAACTGCGGCAGGCGTGACTCGGTGTACTCGCGCAGGCGCTCACCGTTGGGCTTGGCCGTCTCGTCGGCGTAGCGGAGCAGGCCGCGGGCGAGGCTGAAGAGCTCAGACGTCGGGCCACGCTCGAGCGCGTTGTATTCCTTGCGGTAGCCGTTGGTGAGCTGCACCAGGCCTTCGATGTTGGTCCACGCGGCGCCGTACTGCTTCTCGAGCTCCGGCTTGGCCTTCACCTTCGAGCGGAAGTCCTGCTCGTTCTTCACCAGCTGCCCGTAGAACGTCTTGTCGGCGAGCGCCGCGTGGCGACCCTTGAGCGCCTTGAACGCGTTCTCGAGGCCGAACAGCAGGTCGTTCGAGTGGCGCTTCTGTTCTTTTCCGCGCGCCTGGTACTGCGTCACGTAGCCGCGCATCTCGGCGAGGCGGAAGAGCGTCTGCGGCAGCCGGAAGTCACGGTCGGCCTCGAGCTGCGCGACGGTGAGGCCGCGCGAGGTGCCGCCGGGGTTGCCCGAGACGAACGTGGCGTCGCCTTCCTTGATGGTGCCGTCGCTCCACGCGAGGTGGTGCGCCAGCTTCGCGGGCTTGCCGTCCTTCCCGTAGATGCGGAGGAACGACACGTCGAGGTCGTACCGCGGGAACATGAAGTTGTCGGGGTCGCCGCCGAAGAACGCGATGCCGTCTTCAGGCGCGAGGACCAGGCGGATGTCCTGGAAGCGCTGGTACTTGTACAGATCGTAGCGACCGCCGCGGTACAGGGTGATCACCTCGCAGCGCACGTCGTCGCTGGTGGCGCACTCCTTCTCAATGGCGGCGATGGTGGCCTTCTGCGTCTCGGCGAACTTGTCGTCGGGCACGCCCTTCGTCGAGTCCTGCACGCGCTTGGTGACGTCGGTGATCTCCGCGAGCTGGTTCAGCTCCATGCCCGGGCAGTTCGCTTCGTCCTTCTCGGTCTTGGCGAAGAAGCCGTCGCGGTTGAAGTCCTTCTTGCGGAGGCCCGAGAGGTTCTCGATGCACTCGCGCGCGCAGTGGTGGTTGGTCATGACCAGGCCGGTCGGTGAGACCACCGACGCCGAGCAGCCGCCGGCGATGCGCACCGACGAGAGGCGCAGGTGATCGAGCCAGTCCTTGCTGGGCTCGAAGCCGTACTTCGCCTTCACCTTGGCGGCGGGGAAGTTGTTGTAGGTCCACATGCCTTCGTCGGCCCGGGCCTGAGCGGCACACAGGGCGGCGGTGGCCGCGAGAGGGAGGAAGCGCTTCACGGGTCTCTCCTTGAGTTGAGGGGCTACGACGAGGGCGGTTGTGCTCCCCGTCGTCGGCCGCTGCAAGGAGAGATGTCGCGTGCGGTCAGACGGTGCGCGACTTGCCCCAGAGCTCGTCGAAGCGCGCGCGGAAGGCGGTCGCGGTCTCTTCGTGGTTCTTCACGGTGATGCGGTTCTCGGAGTGCTTGGTCGACGACGACTCGGAGAAGTTCGCGCTGCCAAAGAAGACGTCGTTGCCGACCACGCCGAACTTCTCGTGCATCGTCTTGGCCTTCTGGATGCGCACGTCGACGGGCCTGCCCTGCGCGGCCAACGCCTTGAGCGCGGCGACGGCGGGCTGGGTGTAGTCGTCGTTGAGCACCACGCGCACCACGACGCCGCGGTTGGCCGCTTCGATGAGCGAACGGAACTCGGGCGACGACGGGCTGGCGCCGTACATGGCGACGTCGATGGTCTCGCCCGGCTTGGCGCGGTTGAAGAGGTCGGTCGCGGCGACGGTGACCGACGCGCGCATGGGGGAGATCACGCCGTTGGGCCCGGCGACGATGGCGTCACGGTTGCCCGCGGGGCCGTAGCCCGTGCCGCCGCTGCTGCTGCCCCACGCGCGGCTGTTGAAGAATGCTTCCACGTCGACGGCAGTCAGCGTGTCTTTGAGGCGCGTGATGGTCGCGCGCGGCACGCCGCACTTGATGAGGTCGTCGATCGACTCGAAGTCACCATGCTGCGCGCGCCACGCGATGACGGCGGCCGACTGCTTCGGCGTGAGGCCGCCACGATCGAGTTCTTCGGCGGTGGCGGTGTTGATCGACACCTGGCCCGAGCCGAAGCCCAGGTGCTGGCGCTCGACATCAGTGAGGCGTGACGCGAGCTGCGGCATGCGCTCGAGGAGATCGTTGAGGTCGGCGAAGCGGCCGAACTTCGTGCGCTCCTGAATGACGGTGCGCGCGACGGCCTTGGAGCCCAGCAGCGTGGCGAGGCGCGCCTCGTCCTGCACGCGGAAGCCGTTGAGATCGACGCTCTTGTCGTCGCTCGGCAGCGTGTACGCGGCGTAGTCGTCGATCGGCAGGTTGGTCTGCCACGTCGCGGCCTGGCCGTGGGCGCGCATCAGCTCGTTGTACTTCGTGCCCCTGAAGTTCTGGAACGCGTTGGGCGAGAGCGTCGCGTTCGCGTCGTTCCAGTAGCCAGCGAACTCACCGCCGAACTGCTCGATGGCGCGGCGCGACGACGAGTCTTTGTTCTGGAAGACCGTGAGATCTTCGTAGTTCTTGGTGTCGGCGGTCGACGACCAGTTGAACGAGCCCGTGAGTAGCGCGTCGGGCTTGCCGTCGATGACGGTGACGAAGCCCTTGTGGTGGTTGAGGCCCTGCGTCGCGCCGTGGTTGTAGACCGGCTTGTTCTGCGAGCTGCTCCAGACGTACGGGAAGTCCTTTTTGTACTTCACCTGGATGTTGGGGAGCTTCAGCTTGAGCAACTCGGGCAGCGCGTTGCCGCCCGACGGGCTCGCCTGACCCGAGTCGGCGATCACGCGGAAGGTGACGTTCGGGTGGTGCTTGGCGATGTCGGCGATCGCCTTCTCCATCGCGTCGCTCTGGAACTCGAAGATGAGCATGTTGACGTCCATGGGGCGGCCATTCGCGCGCACCACGGCGTCCTGCAGTTCCTTGATCATCCGCGCCTCGACCGACTTGCCCTGCAGCGTGAACAGGTTGCTCACGCCGTCGAGGTTGGCGAGGTCCTTCATGTCCTGCAGGGTGACCTGCGCGTTCGAGATGCCGAGGCCGATTCGATCGGTCGTGACCGCGCTGTTGGCGGCGGTGAAGCCGTCGACCACGGCTTGCACCTCGGCGGCCGAGAGCACCTTGTTGGCGTCGACGCCGGCGGCGGCGACCAGCGCGCCTTCGATGCGCGTGCGATCGGCAGTGTTGGAGGCTCGGGCGAGGAGCTGATCGACGAGCGGGCGGGCTGCGGTGGCGATCTTCAGCTGCGAGAACGAGATGGTCATGGGCGGGTAGGGAGCGAGTGACTCAAGTCGACCCCCGACGCACGGTCAAAGCGCAACCGCGCGAGCATTTCGCTGTCGGCGGAGGTTTGCAGCTCAGCTGAAGAACTTCGTGAGGCGCTCGCCCATCCACGATCGGAACTCGTTGGTGGTCGGTGGGCTGTGTTGGCTGCCCTTGAGCAGCTCGAGGTCGGGGCTCTTGAAGAGCTGCTTCGCGCGATCGAGCACCACCTGGCCAGGGAAGCTGATGTCGTGCTCGGCGGCGATGACCAGCACCGGCGCGGCGAGGGTCGCGAACTCTTCGGGTTTCGAGTGCGCGGGGACCTTCATGTCGAGCCGGTAGCTCCGGAACGAGTCGCCGATGTACGGCATCCAGTCGTCGTCGAGGGTCGAGAGGAGGGCGCTCGCGAACTTCCGCAGTCGGGCCGGGGTGGGGGACATCAAGTAGAGCGTCATCGGCCAGCCCATCTTCCAGAAGCCGTCCCAACCTGAGCCGCCCACCATGCCGGCCGGCACCAGCAACGCGAGCTTCTCGACGCGCTGCGGAGCGAGCTTGGTGAACCGCTGGGCGACGAAGCCGCCCCAGCTGACGCCGATGAGCCGGAAGGTCTGCAGGCCGAGGCCGTCGACGACCTGCACCAGCCAGTGGCCGTAGTCGTCGTTGTCGACGCGCAGCCGCACGTCGGCGCTCTTCACCGACTGGCCGATGACGTCGACCGCGTAGACGCGGAAGTGCTTCAGGAGGTCGCGGAGCTCAACGAGCAGGTGGGCCGAGCTGGCCAGCGCGCCGTGGAGGATCACCAGCGGCGGCGCGTTCTCCGGGCCGCCGACGAGCACGTGCGTGGCTCCGAACGAGGTGGGCACGGTGCGCGACTCGACGGGGCTGCCGATCTGATCGCGGAACCGGCCATGCCAGCGCTCGATGGTCTCGCGGGCGGCGGGGCTCTTGAACATCACTGACCTGGTCATCGCTTGCTCCGGGTGGTGGGACGAAGGCCGTCGAGCAGCTGCTGAAACAACGCGCGCACCAGCTCGACCGGGTCGTCGACGGAGTCCTGCACCCAGCCGATGAGCCCGAAATAGAAGTACGAGAACCAGGCCGTCGCCACGAGCACCGGCTTGGCGTCGGCGCGGAGTTCGCCACGTTCGACGGCTCGCCGAACGAGTTCAGCGATGCGCACGTGAACGGTCGAGACCTGCTCGACGAAGCGCTGCGACCACGGCCCTTCAGCGAAGAGCGATTCCTTGAGCAGCACGCGGCTGAGCTGGGGGCGGTGCCGGTAGTACGCGAACACGCGCTCGGCGACCTCCAGCAGCTCGTCTTCGAGGCCGTTCGCGTCGAGGTCGTCGAAGGCCCGGCTCAGCGTGTGCTCGAGATCGGCGTAGAGCGCGGCGTGGAGCAACTCGTGCTTGTCGCCAGCGTGATGGAGCACGGTGGCGGCCGATACGCCGGCCTGCGCGGCGATGTTGCGCAGGCTCGCGGCCTCGAAGCCGACCCGCTCGAACTCATCGCGCGCCGCCCGGAGTACCTCGGCCTTCGTTGCCAGCGTCTTCTCGGCCCGAGAGGCCGGTTTCCGTCGAGTCGCCATGTTCGTTGAACATGTTTAACGACTCGTTGAACACGTTCAATGAAACTCGACGCTACGGACAGGGCCCCGCGGAGGCCACGTTGGTGCGGGCTACTGCCGCCCAGCAGCTGTTTACATAGGTGACGCCGTCGCAGCCGCAGACCGTGTTCACCTCGCCGCCGCAGGTGCTGCTGAGTGACTCAGAGAGCGAGCAACTGCCGGCCTGCGATGCGCACGACTCGCGGCGACAGAAGTTCTCGGTACCGGGCCCGCCGCCCTGGCCGGCTGCGCGGGCGACGCACTCGTCGTCGGTGGTGCAGTTCAGTTCCGGGCTCGTGCAGCGCCACGCCTCTGCCAATGGGTAGCAGAACCGGGTGGTCATGCAGCAGGCGGCGCCTTCTCCACAATCACTGTCGGCGCCGCAGGAAATGAGATCGGGGCGACCGCGCACGGGCGCGCCACAGGCCGACGAAGGCCCGACGTGCGCCACGCCAGCGACGCACGCGTGTTGAGGCGACTCGTACGTCCGCCCGTCGCACCCGCAGACCTGGCACACGGACGGAGCGCCGCCGCACGTCGCGCAGTGGTCCTGTCGCTGGCAATGGCCACTGCCACCGCAGGCGCGGAGGTCGTCGGGCATGCAGTACTCATCAGCAGCACAGTCGGACGACACCGAACAGGCGACCACAGGCGGTTGTGACCAGGTGCTCGGCACCCGGGGGCAGTTGGCGGTGTCACCAGGGTCCACGCAGCGCTCGGTGGTGAGGCAGCATTCCTGCCCTGCTGAACACGTGACGCCACGACAGACGACGGTCTTCGGAAGATCTACGCAGACGGTGCCGTAGGAGTAGCCGATCACGTCTCGACAGCGCCGGGTGTCACTGCCACCGGCGTCGCTGTAGCGACCGAGGGTTGTCCCACCGTCGCCTTCAGTCCTCGCGTCGAAGCAACCCGTCGCCAGCACTACCAACACAAGAACCCGTCGCGTCATACCCACCATGTGTCTCGGCGCACGGGGAGCTTCATCCGACGTCACGGGCAGGCCCCGGTCGACGCAACGTTGGTGCCGGCCGCGTGCGCCCAACACGAATTGACGTAGCTCACGCCGTCGCAGCCACACACCTGATTCACCGCTCCACCGCACTCGTCTGGCCGCACATGCGTGCACGCTCCGCGCGCAGTACCGCAGCCATCGTGACGACAGAAGGCCGGCACCGAACTGCCCGGCCCACCGCCTTGCCCCTGGGGCCGGCACTCTTCGTCGGTGGTGCAGTTGAGCCCCGTGCCGCATCGCCAAGACTCGCTCGACGGCATGCAGCGCCCGGCCCCGAGACAGCAGAACGAATCGGTGGGGCATTGCGCGTCCTTCGCGCACGCGGTCACGCCACACGCGCCGTAGGCGATCACTGTCACGCCCGCGAGGCACGCGTGCTGCACCGACGGATACGTCACGCCATTGCAGCCACAGACCTCACAGTTCGGCGTACCGGGCGCTGAACAGAACGCGCACGCATCGACTCGCCAACAATGACTTGGCCCTCCGCACGTCTCGTCCTCGGGCATGCAGAGTTCGTCGCTCGCGCATTGGGAGTTCACGGCGCAGGGCTTCGGCGTGGGCTGGTTGGTCGAGTGGGTCGGCAGCACAGGGCAGGGGTCCGTCGGGCCGACACACGTCTGCGTCGTCAGACAGCATTCCTGGCCTTCGGCGCAATCGACGCCGCCGCACACGACCTGCGCTGGAATTTCCGAGCAATAGCGCACGCCGTCGTAGCGCTCGTAGGCGTGACAGCGCACGGCACCCGCGTCGGCGATCTCGCCCGCATCGGCGACGACCCCGCCATCGAACAGGACCGCGCCCCCGTCGTCGCGGCCCGAGATGCCGCCGCCATCGCCCTCGCTTGGCGCCTGAAAGCAGCCGCACACCAACATCGCTGTCACCAGCACCTGTCGTTTCATGTTGGTGGAAGTGTCGTCACGCACGCGGACCTTCATGCTCACACCGCTCTTCGCGTGCCTCTTCTCGCGGGAGCATCGAGAAAGGTACAAGCGACGCGTGCTCCTGGGTCTGGTGGCGACGGTGATGGCGGCTTCGCTCTCGATCGAGCCTGACGTGGAGTGCGTGAGCCGGGAGTCGCTCTCTGACCGCCTCGCCAAGGCGGGCGTCACCGTCTCTCGCTCCGGTGCACCACACGTACGCGTCGCGCGGACGACGGCCGGCATCAGCGTCGAGGTGACGAGCGGCGCGACCCGTCTCTCGCGCCAGCTCCGCGCGTCGTCGTCATGTGGGCCCGTCGAGCGAGCCATCGCGCTGCTGGTGTCGTCGTGGGTCAAGCAACTGCCCGTGCCCGCCGCCAAGCCTGCGCCAGCAGCACGCGGGGAGGTCGCGCTCGAATCGGTGGCGGTCGCGCTCAAACCGCTGTCTGAGCCCACGCCCGTGACGTCGACCGAGGCGCCGAGCGACGAGCCGACTCCGGCAGCCGACGAGCCAGTCGCGACGTTTCCGGCAGCCGACGAGCCAGTCGCGACGTTTCCGGCAGCCGACGAGCCAGTCGGGACGTTCGATGATGAGGACGACACGGACGGCGAAGTCGCGCCTGCCGTGGCTCGCGCCGAAGTGCAGTCGCCGCCAGAGTCTTCGGCGACCGTCGACCTCTCGCTGCTCGGTGGCGCGTCGGTGGGCGCAACGCCCCAGGTCGCCGGCACCGGCACGCTGGGTGTCACCTTGGGCTTCGGCAGGCTCGGGGCGGGCCTCGACCTTGGCTTTGAGTCAATCCGCGCTGCGGACATCGCTCCCGCGCGCGTGGAGACCGTGTCCAAGTGGGCGACGGCGAGCGCGGTCTTGCTCTTCCAGCCAATCGACCGGATCGGCGTCGACTTCAGCGCGGGGCTTCGCGTGTGGCACATCAACGCCGTGGCGCTGAACGTCTTCGATTCCGCGCCCGCTGGTCTCTGGGCGGTCGGCGGAGCGCTGACGGCGGGAGGCCGCTTGCGTCTCGGCGCCGGGCTCTCGGCGGAGCTCCGCGTCGTCGTCAGCGTGCGCCACCGACCCGAGGTGTTCTCACTCGAGGACTACGGCGAGGTGATGACCCTCGAGGCAGTGCAGGGCGGTCTCTTGCTCGGCCTTTCCTGGCGCGCGCTGGGGAAGTGATCGATGCCGATGAAGCTCTTCACGCCTCGGGACACAAGGGCGTCGATGCTTCTCGTCAGCACCGACAGCGCCACCGGGACCCGGGCGATCGACGACCTCGAGCGCCTGTACCACCGGCACGGAGCGGAGATTCGTCAGGCGCTGTCGAGGCTTGCGCCCGATCTCGACGCTGACGACCTGCTGCAGGAGGTCTTTCTGACCGCCGTGCGAAAGATCGACGACTTCGCGCGCAGCGATCACGGCCTGGCCTGGCTCTACGGCGTCGCCGTGAAGATCGCCGCGAACCGACGGAAGACGGCGCGGCTGCGGAAGCTCCTCGGTCTGCGTCGGCCGGACGCAGAGACGGTGGTCGTCGACAGCCCGGCGCGCACGCGGGAACAGCGGGACGCGCAGGTGATGTTGGCTCGCGCGCTCGAGACGCTGTCCGCTGCCAAGCGAGAGGTCTTCGTGTTGTTTGAACTGCAGGGCCTCTCTGGGGAACAGATCGCCGCAGCGATGGAGATTCCCGTCAAGACGGTGTGGACGCGGCTCTTCCACGCGCGGCGCGAAGTCGCGACGGCCGTCGACGCGTCGTTACAGGCCGAAGCGCGACGAAGCGGGCTCGACGTCACGGAGCTGAAGCCATGAGCGACCCCAAGCGACTCGCCGAAGCGCCTGCGACGCCGTCGGACCACGTCGTGGCGCGCGCCGCTTCTGTAGAGCCACGTGCGTTGAAGCCAGGCGGGTGGTCGGAAGTCATGAAGCAAGCGAGCCGCAAGCCCTCGCGGGCGCTCCCGCTGATCGCGGTCTCAGCGGCGTCGGTCGTCACGGGGGTTGGCCTGGCTGTTCTCGCCACCGACGTTCCGGAGCCATCAGCGCCGGTGGTGGCGAAGGTCGCGCCGGAGATACAGCCGGAGTCCGGTGCAGTCTGGACCCGAGACTCTGGCGACGAGCTCCGACTGACGACGGGCCGGCTACAGGTGAACCGCGACAGCGCGCGACCGCTGACGTTGACGGCGTCTGACGACGTGACGATCCAGACCTCACGGGCCCGGTTCCTCGCCGACGTGACCGAAGACGGCGTGACGGTCTTCGTGCAGGACGGCGAGGTTCAAGTGCGCACGCCACGGGGCCTGACGACGGTGCGCGCCGGAGAGACCTTCGCGTGGCCGCCGGAGCCAGAGATCCCGTCGCAGTTGATGAACGAGCAGACCGAGGCCGAATCGGACTGCGGCGAGCAGACCGCGTGCCTCGAAGTCGGCGCCGCGAGCGCCGACGAGCTGGAGGCGGAGGTGTCGCTGTTCGAACTCGGGCTCGTGCGCGCGAAGCAGGGCGATCGGGAAGGCGCGCTCAGCGCATGGCGCGACTCGCTGAGCCGATTCCCTGATGGCGCGCTTCATCCCGAAGTGCGGCTCGCGTTGCTGCGCGAGTTGATTCGAGCCCGTCGCTTCGGCGCCGCGTCGACGGTCGCGCGTGAGTTCGAACGAGCGTGCAGCGATGACCCTCGACGCGCCCAGGTCGAAGCGCTCCGGACGTCACTGAAACCAGCGCCGTAGAGGCGGGAATCGATCGTCCAGAACCAACTCAGACACCCCTCGAAATCAACATCGGCTTAGTTTACATAACGCCAATTATCCGACATTGACACATGGGGTTTCCCGAGCGGGAGTGGCTCGGTATTGGCGGTTCATGCGGTCCGTTCGTGCGCTTCTGGGTCTGGGTTTGGCGATCGGTCTCCTGGGCTGTCCGAGTCGCACTTCAGAAGATGCTGCCGTCGACGCTGGCGAACCGGACGCCGGAATCATCGATGCCGGACCGCCGCTGCCCGCCACGATTGAGCCCACGATCGTCGCGAATGGTCGCGATGGAGGCATGGCGACCGTGACCGGAGACGCCGTCATCGACGACGTCATCGGTCTCACCGTGTCCCTGCCGGTGCGGCTGAAGGACTTCCGACTCCGCGTGATGGACTGGCGCGATCGCGTGGTGCCGTCCGACGACGAGCTCATGGCTGACGGAAAGACCTACGTGATCGCCCTGCTGGCGCCGCTCGAGACCGGCCGGCCGTACACGCTGCGGCTCGACGCCGAGCTCGGGCCCGTCATCTCCGACGACACCGGCGGCACCTGGAACGACTGGGACCTCAAGTTCAAGATCGCCGGCGAGGTTCAACCGGAGCCGTCGCCCTCCAAAAAGAAGAAGCGTCGCTAACCCTGCGCCAGCACCAGCCGGCTCACGTCGTACAAGACGTCGCCGCGCTCAAATATGGGCTCGCGGGTCACGTTCCACGCGTTCAGCTCCGCCACGCGCCACAACGTCCACTCGAGCACCGACCGCAAGTTGATCGCGTCGTACAGGTTGTATTCCGTGAGCAACCGCAACGCCTTCACGTCACGCGTCGCGTTCCATTCGCGCCAGAGCCGGATCGCGTCGAGGCCCTTCACGCCGCGCAGGTGCTGCGGCCTGCCGAGGCCGATCGCGTCTTCCACACCCTTGAGACCGCCGCGCAGCTTCGCGTGGCGAATCAAGAACCGCAGATCGATGTGCACCACCGGCTTCGGAAAGTCGTCGAACGCCTTCCGCAGCGCCGGCTCATCGAAGACCGACCCGTTGAACGACACCCAGATGGGACTGCGACCGAGCCGCTCCGGCAGTTGCTGCAGCGAATGGCCGCGGCGAAACGTGGCGACGCCTTCGCCGTCCATGACGCCCACCACGGTCGGTTGGTCGTCACCATCGGCCTCGATGTCGAAGAACGCCGCCTTCGAAACGAAGTGCCAGTAGAGCCGCCAGTGCTCACGCGCTGGAACCAGGCCGGCCAGCGTCGTCAGGTCACCCAGGCGCAAGGCTTCGCGTGCCCGGTTGATCGCCTCCAGCAGCTCCGCGTCGAGCCGCGTCGACATGACGGCGTCACGCGCGGCGGCGGCTTCGAAATCGGCCCACGTGAAGAGCTCCCGAGCCCAGAGATCGCGCTCGCGCCACGGTCCCACGCCCTTGATGAGCTGGAACGTGCGCTCCAGGAACTTCATCAGCGCGTCGGCACCGCGCCGGACACCAACTCGCCGATCAACGGCACGTCGGCCTCACAGAACGGCAACGACTGCATCTCGGTCGGCGTGCAGAACCGGAGCGCCTGCGCGCCCAGCGGCTGCGGATCTCCCGACGCAATGCGCGCCGCGAAGAGCTCGAGCTGCACCGTGAGGTCGTCGTAGTCGTGAGACGTGCTCCACAGGCGACGCCCCACGGTCAGCTCGACCGCCAGCTCTTCCTGACACTCACGCACCAACGCGGCTTCGTCGGTCTCTCCGGCCTCGACCTTGCCGCCGGGGAACTCCCACAGGTTCGCGCGGCTCTTGTCGGGCAGCCGCTGCTGAACGAGGAACCGGCTGGTGTCGGTCGGAGACTCGATGAGCGCCGCGACGACCCGAATCGTCTTCATCGACCCGCGCCGACCATCTGCAGCGCGTAGACGGTGCCGAGGTTCGAGATGACGTACAGCCGCGAGCCGTTGCGCGCCGACGAGTGCGCCGCCGGGACACCGGTGACGCCACGGCCGGGGTTCCACATGCTGCGCACGCGGCCGGTCGTCGGTTCGACGAAGGCGAGGGCGGTCGCGGTGGGCACCACCACGTAGCCACGCGACATCGTCAGCGCCCTGCCCGCGTTGACGCCCTTCCCCTTCGGTGTCGGATCGCTCAGGTCGACCGACCACATCTGCCGACCCTGGCCCATGTCGAACGCCGTCAGTGCGCCGTCACCGGTGCCGAACAACACGCGGCCGCGCGGCAGCAACGCCGTGAGCCCGCCGTGCGCGGTCGACCAGAGCAGCGCGCCGTCTTTGGTGTCGAGCGCGGTGACGCCGTCTTTGTAGCTGGCGACGAACAGCTTCCCGTCGGCCACCACCGGCGCCGTGTCGACGTCGAGGAACTGCGTGCCGCCCGAGACCGAGATGCGCTTTTCCCAGATGGGGACGCCCGTCTCCAATTCGATGGCCGCCACGTAACCGTCGGCGAAGCCCGTGTACGCGAACGCCCCGTCGATGGTCGGCCGCGCGGTACCGCGCACCGTGAAGCCCGACGGCGCGTCGCGGCGGTACTGCCACTGCCAGGCGCCCGTCTCGCGATCGACCGAGAACAGCGTCTCTGACTGCGACGACACCAGCACGCGCGACTCGGTCACCACCGGCGAGGTCACCAGCTCTTCGTTCGCCTTGAACTCCCAGAGCTTCTCGCCCGAGAGCGCGCGGAACGCGTAGAGCACCCCGTCACCGCCGGCGACGTACAAGACGCCGCGCGAGACGGTCGGGCCGGAAAGAAAACGACCGTTGGTCTTGAACTCCCACTCGACGGCCCCGGTGTCGGGCGACAAGCAGCGCACCTGGCCATCGCGGGTGGCGACAAACACGCGCTCGGTGTCGGGGTCGATCGCCGGCGTCGCGGGCTCGCTCGGTTGGTACTCGAGCAGCCCCGTCTTCACCAACGGCGTGTACCAGGCGACCTCGAAGATCGCCGGGTGAGAGACGTGCGCCTCGCGAAAAGGCACCGTCGGATCATCGTTGAGCGGGATGGCCTTGCAGCCGGCCATGCCCAGCACGAGGCCGGTCGCGAGGAGCCGCCGCATGGACTTCAGTTGCCCGCGTCGACCGCGGCCGGAGCCGTCGTAGGCACCGCGACACCCTGCGCGGCGAGCACCGTGATGCGGTCCTTCGCGAGGCGCGCGGCGGCGCTGTTGGGGGCGGCGCCTTCGACCTCGGAGAAGGTCTTGGCCGCGCCGGCGGTGTCGCCCTTCAGCAGGAGGATGCGGCCGCGGTGGTACTGGCCCATGCCCTTCATGAAGTCCGTCTTGTTCTCGCGCGCCAGCGTGTCGAACGCCGCCAGCGCGTCGTCGTACTTCTTCTGCGCCTCGAGCGCGTAGCCGCGCGCCTCGAAGCCGGCGGGGCGCAGCGGGTCGGCCGCGTCGGACTTGGCGAGGTACTCCTCGATCAGCGGCAGCGCCTGGTCGGCCTTGCCCTGACGGAGGTACGCCTGCGCGAGCGGGAGCGCGGCCGAAGCGGCGGCGGCCTTGCCACCGTGCTTGCTGCGGAAGTCCGACAGGCCCTTGATGATCGCCTCGTCCTTCTCGGCTTCCGACTTGAACGGAGGCTCTTCGCCCGGCTTCGGCTCGGCCGACGGCGTGGCGTTCACTTCGCGATCGAGCACCGAGAGCGCCGCGCCGAACTCACGCGCCGCCGCGACGTCACCACGCGCGTTCACGGTGGTGATGATGGCGACGATGAAGCCCAGGCCGACGAGACCGCCGACGACCGCGACCACCGACTTGCCGTGCTTCTCGAGGAAGGGGACCGCTTCCTGCCCCAGCTTCTGGAACTCGTCGGGCTGCTTCAGCTCTTTCTGCTCGTCTTTGTAGGAGGCCATCGCGCGGGGCTCTCTAGGAGCGCGATTCCCTACTGTCAATGAAGGGTTAGCGGCCTCGGCGCTTGCTGCGTTCGCGCGCGGCGAAGCGGCGACCCACCTCGGCGCGCTTCTTCTGGCCGGGGCGCTCGCGCCAGAAGAGCCGCACGGGCACCTTCAGGCGGAACGTCTTGCGCAGGTAGTTCACCACGTAGCGCGCGTAGCGATCGGGCACGCCCTTGGGCTGGTTCACCATCATCGTGAAGGCCAGCGGCGCGGTGGCCACCTGCGCTGCGTAATAGATCTTGAGCTGCCGGCCGCCGACGACGGGCATCGAGTGCTCGGTGGTGACGTGCTCGACCAGCTTGTTGAGCTGCGGGGTCTTGGCG
>CAYWON010000012.1:0-47091 GCA_964459885.1 uncultured Archangium sp. | reverse complement strand
CACCTCGAGGGCGATCTCCAGCACCTTGTGGACCTTCTGGCCGGTCTGCGCGCTGACGAAGACCATCGGCGCCCAGTCGACCCAGTCCATGTACCATTTCACCACCGACCGGAACTCATCCTCCTTCGCCGTCCCGTGAACGAGGTCCCACTTGTTCACCACGACGATGAGCGCCCTGCCCTTCTCTTCGGCGAGCGCGGCGATCTTCCGGTCTTGATCGACGGCGGGCTCCGACGCATCGATGACCAGCACCGTGACGTCGCTGTCTTCAGCGGCGCGCAAGGCGCCCAGCACCGAGAAGCCCTCGACCTTCTGCGTGATGGTCGACTTGCGGCGAATGCCGGCGGTGTCGGTCAGCACGAACTTGCGGCCCTTGTGCTCGAGCTCCGAGTCGATGGGGTCGCGCGTGGTGCCGGCGATCGGGCTGGCGATGACGCGGTCTTCACCGAGCAGCGCGTTCACCAGCGTCGACTTGCCGACGTTCGGCCGACCCACGATCGCGATGCGCACCGGCCGGTTCTCGTCTTCTTCTTCGATCGTCGGCTCGACGTAGCGCTCGCCGGGCGGCAGCACCGGCAACACCGCTTCGATGAGCTCGATGATGCCTTCGTTGTGCTCGGCTGACACCGGCATCGGCGTGCCGAGGCCGAACTTGTGGAAGTCGGCGATCATCTCGTCAGCGTCACGGCGGCCGTCGGTCTTGTTGATGACCAGCAGCACCGGCTTGCGCTGCTTGCGGAGGTAGTTGGCGACCTCTTGATCGGCCGACGTGGGGCCGCTGCGGCCGTCACACACGAAGAGCACCGCTTCGCACTCTTCGACGGCGGCCTGCGCCTGCTGGCGAATGTACTTCGCGAGCGGCTCTTCTTTGCCCTCGAGAACGAAGCCGCCGGTGTCGACCATCGTGACCGCGCGGCCTTCGAGCTCGCAGTCGGCGTAGTGGCGATCGCGCGTGACGCCGGGCGTGTCTTCCACGATCGCCCGACGGCTGCGAATGAGGCGGTTGAAGAGCGTCGACTTGCCGACGTTGGGCCTGCCGACGATGGCGATGAGCGGGCGTCCCTGCCTCATGACTTTCCGTCTCCCGAGTAGCCGAGCTTGCGCAGGCCATCGATGCGCTCCGTCCAGCGCGGCTCCACCTTGACCTGCAGCGACAGGTAGATGTGCGTGCCGAACAGCCGCTGAATGGCCATGCGCGCGTCGGTGCCGATGGTCTTGAGCATCTCGCCGCGCTTGCCGATGACGATCGCCTTCTGCGACTCGCGCTCGACGAAGATGTTGGCGTGCAGGCGAATGAGGCCCTGCAGCTTCGGCTTGGCCGGCGCGTCCGGCTTCGGCGGCGGCTGCTTCTTCGAGTTCTTCGCGCGCGGAGGCGGCGCGTCGCGCTCCGATTCGTCGAACACCTCGACCACCACGCCGACCGAGTACGGCACTTCCTGGTGGCAGTGCCGCAGCACCTGCTCGCGAATGAGTTCTTCCACCAGCGTTCGCTCGGCCTGATCGGTGAGCGTGTCGGGCGGGAAGATCGGCTCGCCTTCCGGCAGGTGCTTGAGCGTGTGCTGGAACAGCTCGACGACGCCCTCGCCGTGGCGCGCGCTGACGGGCAGCACCTCCAGGAAGGGGAACTCCTGCCGGTAGAGATCGATGAGCGGCAGCAGCAGGTGCTTCTTGATGGTGTCGATCTTCGTCAGCACCAGGATGATCGGCTTGTTCGCCGTCTTGAGGCGCTCGAGCACCGCGCGGTTGCCGGGCGAAACGCTGGGCGCGACGTCTTCCTTGAGACCCTCGCACTCGACGAGGAACAGCACGACGTCGGCGTCTTCGGTGGCCCCGAGCGCCGCGTCGACCATGAACTTGTTGAGCGCGCCCTTGGCCTGGTGGATGCCCGGCGTGTCGAAGAACGCGATCTGCCCCTCAGGCTTCGTCACCACCCCGAGAATGCGGGTGCGCGTCGTCTGGGGTTTGGGCGAGACGATCGCGACCTTCTCGCCCACGAGCCTGTTGAGCAGCGTGCTCTTGCCGACGTTGGGCCGGCCGATGAACGCGGCATATCCACTGCGCATGGGCGCCCCATACACGTTTATGGGCGCTTGGTCAGGGAATCAGGCCGACTGGGTGATGCTGACCTTCTTCACCACCACGTCGGTGCGCGGGCGGTCGGCGACGCCCTTGGGAATGACGTTGGCGAGCCGGTCGACGATGTCCTGCCCCTGAATCACCTCGCCGAAGATCGTGTGCTTCCCGTTGAGCCACGTCGTGGGGATGACGGTGATGAAGAACTGCGAGCCGTTGGTGTTGGGGCCGCGGTTGGCCATGGCCAGCAGGCCCGGCTTGTCGAAGCGCCGCCCGCTCTGGAACTCGTCTTCGAAGTTGAAGCCCGGGCCGCCGCGACCGGTGCCGGCGGGGTCACCGCCCTGCACCATGAAGTCCTTGATGCAGCGATGAAAGATGGTGCCGTCGTACAGCGGCTTGTTCTTCATCGCCTCGCCGCTGTCAGGGTTGGTCCACGCCTTCTCGCCGGTGGCGAGGCCCACGAAGTTCTCGACGGTCTTCGGAGCGTCTCTCGGGAACAGGCGCACCACGATGGTGCCCTCGGTGGTGTCGAACTTCGCGTACAGATCGTGACCGGCGCGCGCTTCTTCCATCATGCCCATGGCGGTGTCTTTCGTGAGGGGTTACGGCGTTTCAGAGAGGACGATCTTCTCGATGACGACGGGCTGCAGCGGCTTGTCGGCCGGCCCTTTCGGCACCTTCGAGATGGCCTGCACCACCTCGTACCCCTTCACCACCTCGCCAAAGATCGTGTGCTTGTTGTTGAGGTACGTCGGCGTCGACGTGGTGATGAAGAACTGCGAGCCGTTGGTACCGGGGCCCGCGTTCGCCATCGCCAGCAGGCCCACGCGGTCGAACGTGCGGCCGCTCTGGAACTCGTCTTCGAACTGGTAGCCCGGGTTGCCGCGGCCGGTGCCGAGCGGGTCGCCGCCCTGGATCATGAAGCCGTCGATCACGCGGTGGAAGATGGTGCCGTCGTAGAGCGCGACGCCCTTCTTCGTCTCGCCGGTCGCCAGGTTCTTCCACTCACGCTCGCCGGTCGACAGCCCGACAAAGTTCTTCACCGTCTTGGGCGCGTCCTTCGAGAAGAGTTTCACCACGATGCCGCCGTGGTTCGTCTTGATGGTCGCGTACAGGTCTGCGCCCGAGTCGACCTTCGCCGTCCACGTGCCGCTCTCGCCGCTACCCGAGGCCGCGCCGTCCTTCTTGCAACCGGTCAACGCGAGCGCCGTCAGCGCCACCACAGTCATCAGTCTCATCACTTCACTCCTTTGGGGGCCTTGTCGGTGATCTTCACCTTCGTCATCACGACGCGCTCCGAAGGCACCGCCGCGATGGCCTGCACCACGTCGTAGCCGGCGACCACCTCACCGAAGATCGTGTGCTTGTTGTTCAAGTGCTGCGGCGTCGAGGTGGTGATGAAGAACTGGGAGCCGTTGGTGTTGGGGCCGCGGTTCGCCATCGCCAGCAGGCCGACCTTGTTGAAGGTGCGCCCGCTCTGGAACTCGTCTTCAAAGGTGTAGCCAGGGCCGCCGCGGCCGGTGCCTTCGATGTCGCCGCCCTGGATCATGAAGTCGGTGATGACGCGGTGAAACACGAGGCCATCGAAGTACGGCCTCTTCACGCTCTTGCCGGTGCCGGGCTCGACGAACTCCTTCTCACCCGCCGCGAGGCCCACGAAGTTGGCGACCGTCTTGGGCGCGTCCTTCGCGAAGAAGCGGACGACGATGTCGCCCTTGGCCGTCGAGATGATGGCGTAGAGGTCTTTGCCCTTGAGGGCGGTCTTCGTGAAGTGCCCTTCGGCCGCGAGCGCGGTGGTCGAGAGCAACGCCAGCGGCAGCAACAGTCGCGTCATGGGGCCGGGAAAATAGGCGCGGCCTCCGGGAAAACAGAACCGAGAAATTCAGGCCGGGCGCTGCTCGAGCATCTCGAGCGTCTTCTCGGCGGCGGCCTGCTCGGCCTCTTTCTTCGAGCGGCCGGTGCTGCGGGCGAACAGTTCCCCCGCGATGCTGACCTCGACCTCGAAGATCTTCTCGTGCTCAGGGCCCGACTCGCTCACCACGCGGTAGCGCGGGCTCGACTTGAGCCGGCTCTGCGCGGCTTCCTGCAAGAGCGACTTGTTGTCGCGACCCGAGCGCCCTTCCGCGACGCCATCGAGCGCCTCGCCGAAGAAGGTGTCGACGAAGATCAACACCGCGGGCATGCCGTTGCCGACGTAGAGCGCACCGATGACGGCCTCGAGCGCGTCGGCCAACACCGAGCTCTTGTCGCGACCGCCGGTGAGATCTTCGCCGCGCCCCAACAACAGCAGCTCACCCACGCCGACGACGCGAGCGATGCGCGCGAGGCCCTCTTCGTTGACGATCAACGCACGCAGCTTCGAGAGCTCACCCTCATTCGCGCGGGGAAACCGCTCCATGAGTCGCTGGCCGACGGCGAGGTCGACGACGGCGTCACCGAGGAACTCGAGCCGCTCGTTGTCGAAGCACGGCTCGTCTTTGTGCTCGTTGCAGTAGCTCTTGTGCGTGAGCGCCACGAGCGCCTGCACGGGGTCTGCGAACTCCTGACGCACGCAGGCCTGGAGCTTCGCGAGCCGTTCGGCGGGGGTCAGCCTGGCCGGTTTGTCGCTCATGCGGAGGTGCCGTCAGTGTAGCCCGGCGCGCTGATGACCTCGACGTCATCGATCGTCACCGACATCAGCTCGGCGACGAACGCGCGGATGCCGGGGAACTCGGCGAGCTCAAACCGGTCGGCCCAGATCTTCCCCGCCGAGCCGGCGAGCAGCCCACGGAACGTGGTGCCCTGCACGCGCGCCGCGGCGAAGCGCATGGTCTGCTCGTTCACGCGCACGTCGGCCACCACCTCGAGCGGGCTGCGCGGCGGCAACAGCGCGTCGCCGAAGGCCATGTAGATCTCGCGGAACGGCACGGCCGAGTCATTCGACGCGTCGGCGAGGTTCGACGGCGTCTTGGTGATGGTCGCGGGGCCGACGGGAGGCAGCGGCTCGGGCAGCTCTTCGGGGACGATGTCGGAGTACAGCGCGAACAGGAACGCCTCGAGCGCGCCGCGGTTGAAGAACTCCGAGAGCTCGAAGACGTTGCGCGTGGCCTGCGTCAGCTCGCTGCCGTTGTGCAGCGTGCGCAAGATGCGGAACTGGCCCGCGCGGCTCGCGCCGATGGTGAACTTGAGCGGCGGTTTTTCGAGGTCGGCGGTCAGCTGCAGCGTCGCGGGGTCGACGCGCGGCGAGATGCCCAGCGCGGTGAGCTCGTTGCTGCGGCGCTCGAGCTGAAAGAGGTGATCGT
This sequence comes from uncultured Archangium sp., assembly GCA_964459885.1. GTDB lineage: Bacteria > Myxococcota > Myxococcia > Myxococcales > Myxococcaceae > Archangium_A. The sequence goes on along the minus strand of CAYWON010000012.1, from coordinate 41,737 downwards.
TCAGCGTCTGCACCACGAGATCTTCGAGGCGCGAGCCGGGCGAGAGGAACGCGAGGTTGATGGGCTGCGCGCCGACGAACTCCGACGGGCCCACGTACAGCAGCCGATCACCCATGACGGTGAACGACACGCGGTCGATGACCTGCCGGGTCAGCGGGTTGAGCGCCTGCCCGCTGGTGAGCGATAGCTCCGCCTCGATGATCCCGTCGGCCTCTGAGACCTCGAGGCCGAGCTGTTCCAGGAACGCCCGATCCATGAAGGAGCGGACCTCAGCCCTTCATGAGGTCGCGCGCAATGATCGTGCGCTGAATCTCGCTGGTGCCTTCGCCGATCTCACAGAGCTTCGCGTCCCGCAGGTAACGCTCGACGGGGAACTCACGCGTGTAGCCGTAGCCGCCGTGAATCTGCACGGCCTTGTTGCAGGCGCGCGTCGCGGCTTCCGAGGCGAACAGCTTCCCGATCGACGCTTCGCGCGTGTACGGCTTGCCGGCGTCGGCGAGCGCGGCGCTGCGGTGCACGAGCAGGCGCGCGGCGTCGATCTCGGTCTGCATGTCGGCCAGCATCCAGCGGATGGCCTGGAAGTCGCCGATGGGGTTGCCGAAGGCGTGGCGGTCCTTCGCGTACTTCACGGACTCTTCGATGGCGCCGCGGCCGAGGCCGACCGAGAGCGCGCCGATGGTGATGCGACCACCGTCGAGGATCTTCATCGTGTCGATGAAGCCGTGGCCGACCTCACCGAGGCGCTGCGTGTCGGGGACCTCGACGTTCTCGAAGTGCAACTCAGCGGTGTCGGAGCTGCGCATGCCCAGCTTCCCGTGAATGGAGCGCTGGCTGAACCCCTTGATGCCCTTCTCCAGGATAAAGGCGGTGATGCCCTTCTGCTTCTTGGTGGCGTCGGTCACCGCCAGCACCACGAAGGAGTCGCCCACGGTGCCCTGCGTGATGAACATCTTCGCGCCGTTGATGACCCACTTGTCGCCCTTCTTCACGGCGGTGGTCTTCATGCCGGCCGAGTCAGAGCCGCTGCCCGGCTCGGTCAGCGCCCAGGCGCCGAGCCACTCGCCGGTGGCGAGCTTCGGGAGGTACCGCTTCTTCTGCTCGTCGTTGCCCGCGAGGCGGATGTGCGAGGTGCCGAGGCCGTTGTGCGACGCAACAGTGAGCGCCAGCGAGCCGTCGTAGCGGGCGACCTCTTCGACGACGACCGCGACTGCGAGCGCGCCGAGACCAGCGCCGCCGAACTCTTCACTGATGCGGATGCCGAGGAGCCCGAGCTGGCCCATCTCGCGGACGATCTCCATGGGGAACTTCTCGGAGTGATCCCACTCACGCGCCTTGTCCTTCACGTGCTTCTCGCAGAAGTCGCGAACGGTCTTCTTCAGCGCGGCGATGTCGTCGGGGAGCTCGAATTCCATGGCGCCGCGTATACAGACTCGCGGGCGCGGTGACAGCACCTCGATCGCCGTATTTCCGTAGCGGCTGGTTGGGATATTGCGATGACGCATGTCGCTGCGTGAAGGCACCGTCGAGCGTTGGGCGTGGGACTTCGTCACTGCGACGGAGCTGAGCCGCAAGCTGCGCCCTCCCCCGCCGCCGAGCGAGTGGAGCGGCGAAGGCGCGACGTTGTCTGCGCCGGGACGTCCACCGGAAATGGCGCAGCGCACCGAGAAACGGAAGACGCCGAAGGACCTGACGAACGTCGCGAAGCGCTCCGAGGTGCTGCACACGTTCCTGCACCACGAGCTGCAGGCCGCCGAGCTGATGGCGTGGGCGATCCTGGCGTTCCCGTCGACGCCGCTCGCGTTCCGGCGCGGGCTGCTGGGCATCTGTCGCGACGAGCTGCGACACCTCGGGCTCTACGCGGCGCACCTCGAGACGTTGGGGCACCCGTTCGGCACGTTCGAGATCAACGACTGGTTCTGGATGCGCGTGCCCTGCGCGACGCCGGAGGCGTTCGTGGCGCGGCTGGCGATCGGCTTCGAAGGCGGCAACCTCGATCACGGGGCGCGCTTCACCGACGCGTTCGCAGCGGCGGGTGACGCGCGCGCGGCCGAGATTCAGGCGCTCATCACTGAAGAAGAGATCGCCCACGCGGCGTTCGGGCTGCACTGGTTCCGGGAGTTCACGGGCGGCGTCGACTTCGAGAAATGGCGCGAGATGTTGCCGCTGCCGCTGAGCCCGATGCTGACACGCGGGGCGAAGCTCAACGTCGAGGCGCGGCTGCGCGCCGGGTACACCCCGGAGTTCCTCGCGGCGTTGGAGAAGTGGTGATCGCCTGGGTCTTGAACCTCGACGCGGAGGACGAGCTCGCGCTGGGCGGCAGGTCACACACGCCCGCGCCAACGATGGTCGAACGCATCCGCGCCTTGCAGCCTCGCCTGTTGGAGCTCATCGCCGACGGTCACGTGCTGTTCCCCTCTCCCCACCGGGGAGAGGGTCAGGGTGAGGGGCCAACCATCGGTCACGCCTGGTGCCCGACGCGCTTCGCGCTCAAGCAAATGCACGAAGCCGGAATCACGCCAGCGCCCCACCCCACGATGGAAGTGCTCTGCCGCGTGAACCACCGCCGCTTCAGCGCCGAGCTGGGCCAGACCTTGCCGGGCGCGCACTTTGTCGAGTCACTCGCGTCGTTGCCACCCGGCGAATGGCTGCTCAAGCGGCCGTACGGCTACGCCGGTCGCGGCCGTCGGAAGGTCTCGGGAGACGCGCTGTCGTCGGTGGACCACGCGTTCATCAAGGCCTCGACCGACGGGCTGCAGGTCGAACCCTGGGTCGAGCGCACGCTCGATTGCGCGCTGCACGGCTGGCTCGCGCAGGACGGCGCGGTGACGCTCGGCCACCCCACCCTGCAGGTCGTCGACGCGACGGGCGCGTGGCAGTCGACGGAGCGCACCGATGTGCTGACGCAACATGAACTTGATGCACTGCACAACGAAGCGCTCCGCAGCGCGAAGGCGCTGCACGCCGCTGGCTACTTCGGTCCGTTCAACCTGGACGCCTACCGCTGGCGAGACGCGGAAGGCGCCGAGCGGTTTCAGCCGCGGAGCGAGATCAACGCGCGGTACTCGATGGGCTGGGCGATCGGAATGGGCGCTCAGCGGCCGCGGTAGACCGGCGGGCGCTTCTCGGCGAACGCCTTGAGCCCTTCGACCCGGTCTTCCGTCGAGAGCGTCTGCGCGTACTTCGCCTGCTCGAGCTCAAGCGCCGCGTCGAGCTCGAGGTGCGCGCCCTCATCAATGGCGTGCTTCGCGAGCGCGACGGCGATGGGTGCGTTCTCACAGATCTGCTTCGCGATCGTCTCGGCGTCGTCCTGCGTGCCGACGCGCGTGGCCAGACCGATCTCCACCGCCTCCGACGACGGCACGCGTCGGCCCGTGAGGATCAGCTCCTTCGCGACGCCCTTCCCCACCAGCCGAGGCAACCGCTGCGTGCCGCCGGCGCCGGGGATGATGCCGAGCTTCACCTCGGTGAGCCCCATCTCGGCCGTCGGCGCGATGACGCGCAGATCGCAGCACAGCGACAGCTCCGTGCCGCCGCCGAACGCCGCGCCGTTCACGAACGCGATGAACACGGTGTCTGACTTCTCGATCGACCGGAAGATGCGGCGCACGTCCGCGAGGAACACCGGCACCTCTTCAGGCTTCATCGTCGCGCGTTCTTTGAGATCAGCGCCCGCGCAGAAGGCCTTGTCTCCCGCGCCGCGCAGCACGACCACGCGCACCGAGCGATCGGCGCCCGACACCCGCTGCACGTTCTCGTCGAACTCCCGCACCATCGCCTTCGACAGTGCGTTGCGGCGGGCCTCGCCGTTGATGGTCCACACCTCGTACGTGCCCTTCGCTTCGACGATGATCTCGCTCATGCGCGCTGCGTAGCAGGCGCTAAGTTCCGCCGCGACATGTCGGCGCTCTCCAGACTCCCGTATCTCCTCGTCTTCTCAGCGGCTGCAGCGTTCGCGCGCATCGGTGGTGGCGAGAACTTCGACTCAGGAAATTCGTCAGACGGCGGCGGTGGTGGCGGCGACGGTGGCGCCATCGTCGAGCTGCTCGTGTGGCTCATCATTCGCCACCCGAAGATCGGCATTCCCGTCGCGATCATCGTGGGCATCGGCTTCTTCGTGTGGAAGTCGCAGAACGGCGGCGACGCGTCGACCCGCAAGGCGATCGATCGCGCGGAGGCAGAGCGACGCACCAACGTGAGCGCGTCTGCGGTCGAAGGCTGGGTGAACGCGCTCAAGGCGAAAGACCCCGGCTTCGATCTGCTCAAGCTCTTCGACCGCACGCGCCGCCAGTACCTCGAGCTCCAGGAGGCCTGGTTCAAGCGGAACCTCGAGCCGGTGCGGAAGTACCTGAGCGACGCCACGTTCCAGCGGCTCGTGGTGCAGATGAAGTTGATGGAGCTCAACGGCGTGCGCGACGCGATCGCCGACCCGGTGGTCATCGATCTGCAGATCATCGGCCTTGAGCAGAACGACTCGTTCGACAGCATTCACGTGAAGGTCGTCGCCGAGATGAAGGACGCCGACGCGCCGTCCACCGCGAGCGACGAGCAGGCCCTCGCCGCCGCGCGGAAGGTGAAGCCCGAGCGTTTCACGGAGGTGTGGACGTTCGTTCGCAAGCCCGGCGCGCAGACCAAGGTCGAAGGCGACGTCAGCCAGGGCAAGTGCCCGAACTGCGGCGCGCCGTTCGAAGGTGGCGCGGCGAACACCTGTGAGTTCTGCGGCGCGATCGTCAACAGCGGCAACTACGACTGGGTGCTCTCGGAGATCACGCAGGGCAGCCAGCACCAGCCGCACCCGATGCTGCCGGACGGCTTCGCGAAGGTGCGCCAGAGCGACCCGTCGCTGACCACGGAAGCGCTGGAGGATCGCGCGTCGCTCGTGTTCTGGAAGTGGATCGAAGCGCAGTCGCTCGGCGACCCTTCACGTCTCGCCAAGGTGGCGCAGGCCGGCTTCACCGGCGGCATCCAGAAGCGTCAGTTCCGCGAGTGCGCCGTGGGCGCGGTCAACACGCAGCAGCTCGCGTCGTCGGGTGGCACCGACGTCGCCGCCGTCGAGGTCAAGTGGAGCGCCAAGGTGGGCAACGGCCCGACGCAGCCGCTTCGCTACGTCTTGCTGCTCGAGCGCGCTTCAGGAGCGAAGACGCCAGACGGCCACGGCATGTCGACCAACCGCTGCTCGCAGTGCGGCGCGCCGCTGAGCGACAACGGCCAGCCCACCTGCGAGTTCTGCGGCAACGCGCTTAGCAGCGGCCAGAACGATTGGGTGCTGCGCGACCTCGGCGCGTGGGAATGGTGGCGCAGCCAGGGCGGTGTTCCGGCGACGTCGCGCGCGGCTCCGGCGGCGGCCCGTGTGCCCGATCGCGAAGAGCGCGAGCGCCTCGTCTACCTGATGGCTGTCATGGCCAAGGCTGACGGTGTCGTCGACGCCAACGAGCTCAAGCTGCTCAAGATGGCGTCAGACCGCTGGAACGTTCCGTGGGCCAACGTCGAGCTCGCGCTCAACGCGTCGGGCGACGGGCTGTTCGGCAAGCTGATCGCCCGCGGTTCCGGCGAGGCCGAGTCGTTCATGCGCGAGTTGGTGCAGGTCGCGATGGCCGACGGCAAGATCGACTCGAGAGAGCGGAAGCTGCTCGCGAGCGCCGCGCTGCACCTCGGCCTCGAGAGCCGACTCAACGAGTTCCTCAAGTAACCAGGCGCCGTGGCAGAGACGATTCACGCGTTCGTTCTCTGCATCGACTGGCGCGACACGGCGCGCGGCCTCGAGCTGACGTTCTGGGCCTCGTCGCCAGAGCGCGGCGTCGTGTGCGCGACCTTCACCGGGCAGGAAGCGGTGATGTTCGTGCCTCGTCACGTGCGCACGACAGCCGGGCGGCGGGCCTCGCGCGACTTGAAGACGAAGGCTGGCACCCCGGTGGATGCCGTGTACTTCAAGACCCAACGCGCGCTGGTCGACGAGCGCACCCTGCTCCGCGCCGCCGGTGAGACGACGCTCGAGAGCGACATCAAGCCCTCGAGTCGCTTCGCCATGGAGCGCTTCATCAAGGGCGGCGTGGCGCTCACCGGCGTCGCGACGACGCGCGACGGCATCACGCGGCTGATCAACCCGACCATCAAGGCCGCGGAAGTAACGCCGACGCTGCGAACGCTGTCCGTCGACATCGAGACTGACGGTTGGGACGGCCCGGTGCTGTCGGTGGCGTTCTGTGCGGACGGGTTCGAGCGCGTGTTGATGACGGGCACCGGCGAAGTACCCGGCGTGACCTTCTTCGCGAGTGAGCGCGCGATGCTCGACGCGGCGTTCCGCACGGTGCGCGAGTACGACCCCGACGCGCTGCTCGGCTGGAACGTCGTCGACTTCGATCTGCGGGTCCTCGGCGATCGCGCGGAGAAGCTGGGTCTGCCATTCGCCATCGGTCGCGCCGGGGAGACCGCGCGCGTGTTGCTGGGTGACGGCCCGCAGTCGGTGGCCATCGCGCGCGTGCCGGGGCGCGTGGTGCTGGACGGCGTGGCGACGCTGCGAAACGCGTCATGGGCCTTCGAGCGCTACACGCTCGAGCACGTCTCACAGACGCTCCTCGGCCGCGGGAAGAAGCGCGATCACCGCGTCAACGCCGTGCAGGAGATCCGCCGCATGCACCGCGAGGATCCAACGGCGCTCGCGGCGTACAACCTCGAAGACGCGCGGCTGGTGCGCGACATCTTCGCCAAGGGCCGGTTGATCGAGTTCCTCGTGGAGCGGACGCGGCTCACCGGTCTGCTGCTCGACCGCCAGGGCGGCTCTGTCGCTGCGTTCGACTACCTCTACCTGCCCAAACTGCACCGCCGCGGCTACGTGGCGCCCGACGTCGGCGTCGTCGACCCCATCGCCTCGCCGGGCGGCCACGTGCTCGAGAGCGTGCCCGGCCTCATGCGGAACGTGGCGTCGTTCGACTTCCGCTCGCTGTACCCGAGCATCGTGCGCACGTTTCAGATCGACCCGCTGGGGCTCTGGAGTCCCGGCGAGAACCCGGTCGATGGGTTCGAAGGCGCCCGGTTCGCGCGCAGCGGCGGCATTCTTCCGGAGCTCATCAGCGGTCTGCACGTCGAGCGCACGCGCGCCCGAGAGTCGGGAAACGACACGCTGTCGACGGCGATCAAGATCTTGATGAACTCGTTCTACGGCGTGCTCGGAACGCCGGGTTCACGCTTCTTCGATCCACGGCTGGCGACGTCGATCACACGACGCGGCCACGAAATCATCGAGCGCTCGAAGCAGTTCTTCGAAGCGCGCGGCTTGCAGGTCATCTACGGCGACACCGACTCGCTCTTCGTGCGCTTGCCAGAGTCGCTCGACGTGGTCGCGGCTCGCGCCGAGAGCCGCAAGCTGGCCGACGCCATCAACGCGTTCTGGCGCGAGACGATCAGCGCTGAACATCGCCTCGAGTCACACCTCGAGCTCCGCTTTGACGCCCTGTTCCTCCGCTTCCTCATGCCCTCGCTGCGCGGACAGGAGCGCGGCAGCAAGAAGCGCTACGCCGGGCTGACGCGGAACGCCGACGGTTCGCCGAACCTCGTCATTCGCGGCCTCGAGGCCATTCGCACCGACTGGACGCCGCTGGCCCGCGAAGCGCAGCGCGAGTTCTTCTTGAAGGTCTTCACCGATCAGCCTTGGGAGCCGTGGCTGATCGAGCTGCGCAACCGCGTGTTGAGCGGCGCGCTCGACGACAAGCTCGTCTACCGGCGACGGCTGCGACGCGAAGTCGACGCCTACGAGGTGAACGTGCCGCCGCACGTGAAGGCCGCGCGCATGGTGGCCGACGCTGACGAGTCTGACGACTCGCCGGTCAATGAGGTCGAGTACCTGATGACCACGAAGGGCCCGCAGCCGCTCGGGCAGATCACCGCGCCCATCGACTACGCGCACTACCTCGACCGCCAGCTCGCGCCGGCGATGGACGTCTTGCTGGAGCGACTGGGGACGAGCTGGCAGCGGCTGGCGGGCGACCAGTTGCAGCTCTTCAGCTGACGCTCACTCGAGCGCGGCGATCTTCCAGTCGGCGCCTTCGCGCACCAGCCGCAGCTGCCGCTCGTGCGTCAACGGCAGCGATGCTTCGCCCTCGCTGAACGACATCGCGGCGGAACGTGCCGCGCGGATCGCGTCTACCCGCTGTCGAGCGTTCGGTTCACCTTCGAAGTCGGCCTTGAGTCGCGCCACGTCGTAGCGGTCGCGCAGGGGCTTGATGAGTAACGCGTGCACGTCCTCGAACTTCTGCGCGTCGATGGCGGCAAGGAACGCGTCGACCGTCGCGCGCGGCGCCGCAGCGGCATCAAACACAGGCGTCACCTCGGGAACTCTCGGCGGTGGCGGCGTGGTGACGCAGCCGGCGAGCAGCAGCAGACAGGCCAGCCGCTTCACTGCACTCCGGCGTCAGCGACCGGCGGCAGCATCGGGCGGATCATCTTCACGTTCGGGCGCATGCGGAACTGCGCGAGGTCGACCTTCTGCAGGTCGCCACGCGCGGGCGCCATACGCGCCGGGGGGACGGGGGTCGCGACGGGCGCCGGAACGGGCGTCTGTTGAGGCGCAGGCGCCGGCGTCACCGAGCCGGTGGTCGGCCTCCACACCGACAACGCGATGACCGTGAGAGCGAAAGCAACGACTGCACCGATGGCGACCTGCCGCATGAGAACGCGCTTACCCGATGGTGGAAGCGCTGGTCTATACCCGCGCGCCATGACGACCGGACCTCGTGAAGTGCGCGCCCCGCGTGGCGCCGAACTGACGTGCAAGGGCTGGGTGCAGGAAGCCGCTCTGCGCATGCTGATGAACAACCTCGACCCCGACGTGGCCGAGCGCCCGCAGGATCTCGTGGTCTACGGCGGCACCGGCAAGGCCGCGCGCGACTGGCCGTCATTCGATCGCATCGTCGCCGCGCTCAAGAGCCTCGGCGATGACGAGACGCTGATGGTCCAGTCGGGCAAGCCCGTCGGCATCTTCAAGTCGCACGTCGACGCCCCGCGCGTGCTGCTGGCGAACTCCAACCTCGTCGGCGAGTGGGCCACGTGGGAGCACTTCCGCGAGCTCGAGAAGAAGGGCCTGATGATGTACGGCCAGATGACGGCCGGCTCGTGGATCTACATCGGCACGCAGGGGATCCTTCAGGGCACGTACGAGACGTTCGTGCAGGCCGGCCGCACGCACTTCGGCACTGAAGATCTGGCCGGTCGCGTCGTGCTGACCGGCGGTCTCGGCGGCATGGGTGGCGCGCAGCCGCTCGCCTGCACGATGGCTGGCGGCGTGATGTTGGCCGTCGAGGTCGACCCCACGCGCGCGCAGCGCCGCATCGAAACGAAGTACATCGACGTCATCGCGAAGGACCTCGACGAGGCGCTCAAGCTGGTCGCCGAAGCAAAGGCCTCGAAGACCGCGAAGTCGATCGGCCTCATCGGCAACTGCGCCGACGTGCTGCCGGAGTTGGTGAAGCGCGGCTTTGCCCCGGACCTCGTGACCGATCAAACGAGCGCGCACGACCCGCTCGCGGGCTACGTGCCGTCGGGCCTCACGCTGGAGCAGGCCGCCGCGCTGCGCACGTCGAACCCGAAGGACTACGTCGAGCGCAGCCACCGTTCGATGGCGGCGCACGTGAAAGCGATGCTGGCCTTCAAGGAGCGCGGCGCGCACGTCTTCGACTACGGCAACAACCTGCGCGCGGGCGCCGTGAAGGGCGGCCTCGAGAACGCCTACGACTTCCCCGGCTTCGTGCCTGCGTACATTCGCCCGATGTTCTGCCGCGGCGAAGGCCCGTTCCGCTGGGTGGCGCTGTCGGGCGACCCGGCCGACATCAAGGTCACCGACGACGCGCTCATCGAGCTCTTCCCCGAGAAGAAGCACATGGTGCGCTGGCTCCGCATGGCCGGTGAGAAGGTGAAGTTCCAGGGCCTGCCGGCGCGCATCTGCTGGCTCGGCTACGGCGAGCGTCACCGCGCGGGGCTGCTCTTCAATGAGCTCGTGCGCACCAAGAAGGTGAAGGCGCCCATCGTCATCGGGCGCGACCACCTCGACTGTGGCTCTGTCGCCTCGCCCAACCGCGAGACCGAAGCGATGAAGGACGGCACCGACGCCGTCGCCGATTGGCCGATCTTGAACGCGATGATCAACGCGGTGAACGGCGCGTCGTGGGTGTCGTTCCACCACGGCGGCGGCGTGGGCATCGGCTACTCGCTGCACGCGGGTCAGGTGATCGTCGCCGACGGCACCGACGCGGCCGCGCGCCGCATCGAGCGCACGCTCCAGTCGGACCCCGGCATGGGCGTCATTCGCCACGTCGACGCGGGCTACGACGAAGCCATCACCGCGGCGAAAGAGCGCGGCGTGAAGATCCCCGGCGTGACGGCGTGAGCTTCGATCTCCTCATTCGAAACGCCTCGGAGGTCCTGACCTGCACGGGTGAAGGCACTGCCGAGGCGATGCTGGCGCCGGTGAAGCGCGGCAGCGTCGGCCTTCGCGATGGGCGCGTGGCCTTCATCGGCGCTGAACCGACTGAAGACGCGAAGCTGGAGCTCGACGCGGGCGGCGGCTTCGTGGGCCCGGGCTTCGTCGACTGCCACACGCACGTCGTCTTTGCCGGCGATCGGTCGGATGAGTTCGAGCAGCGCTGTCAGGGCAAGAGCTACCTGGAGATCGCCGCGGCCGGCGGTGGCATCGCGCGCACCGTCACCGCGACGCGCGCGGCGACCGAAGAGCAGCTGATCGACCTCGCCCTGCCCCGCCTCGAGCGCCTGCTGCGCCACGGCGTCACCACCGCCGAGGTGAAGAGCGGCTACGGCCTCGACGTGGCCTCGGAGCTGCGGATGCTGCGCGTGGTGCGCCGGCTCGACAGCCTGCAGCCCGTGTCGTTGGTCGGAACGCTGCTCGCGCTGCACGCCGTGCCGCCCGAGTTCAAGAGCGACCGCGCTGGCTGGGTGAAGCTGGTGATCGACGAGCTCTTGCCGCAGGTCGCGACCGAGAAGCTCGCGCGCTTCAACGACATCTTCGTCGAGCAGACGGCGTTCACCCATGACGAGGCCCGCGCGCTGATGGAAGCGGGCGTGCAGCACGGCCTCAAGCCGCGCCTGCACGTGGATCAGATGACGGCGAACGGCGGTGCCCAGCTGGCGGCGTCACTCGGCGCGGTGACGGCCGATCATCTGGAACAGATTTCGCCCGAAGGCATCGCGGCGTTGGCGAAGTCGGGGACTGTCGCCGTGCTGGCGCCGACCTCCACCTTGTTCGCGCGCGCTCGCCCCTGGGCGCCGGGCCGGGCGCTGCGTGACGCGGGTGTGCGTGTCGCGTTGTGCACCAACTGCAACCCCGGCAGCTCGCACAGCGAGAACGTGTTCCTCTCGATGGGGCTGGCGTGCGTCGAGAATGGCCTGACGCCCGCGGAGGCCTACCTCGGCTTCACGCGCTTCGGCGCCGACGCGATCGCAGACCCGACGCTGGGACGGCTGCACGTCGGCTCGCCCGCAGATCTCACGGTGTTCGCGAGCGAGAGCTACCGCGCGTTGCCGTACCACTTCGCGATGAACGACGTGTCGCACGTGGTGAAGGCTGGCGAGCTGATCTTCTGACTGTTTGCAACGCGAGGGCTCGCAGCTACAAGCGCTCGCGCGATGTGCCGAATTTTCGCCGTCCGATCGACCCAGCCCATCAGCGTCCGCCCCGCCTTCGACAAGCTGCGCCAGCTCGCCGCTGAGCACAAAGACGGCTGGGGCATCGCCACGTTCCGCGACACCGAGCGCACGTACGAGCGCCAGGTCGAGTCGGCCGAGACCAGCTTGCGCTTCGACGAGCACGGTCACGAGAAGACGCAGTCGATGATGGTGCACATCCGCCTCGCGTCCGTCGGCACCGTTCAAGATCGCAACAACCACCCGTTCTGCGCAGGCCGGTGGGTCTTCATGCACAACGGCACGCTCAAGAACTTCGAGGCGCACCGGGCGCAGTTCGAAGCGCAGCTCGACCCCCAGTTCCGCGCGCAGCTGACCGGCGAGACCGACTCCGAGCGCTGCTTCGCGCTGTTTCGCACGTACCTCGGCGACGGCCACGACGTCGCCGGCGCGTTGAAGCGCGTCTTTCACACCGCTTCGGCCATCTGCGACGACGCGACCGACGGAAAGCGGTCGGCGATGAACTTCATGGTGAGCGACGGCAAGCGCTTCTTCGCGACGCGCCGCGACCGCACGCTCTTCGCCGCGGCGACCGACACCGTGGCCTGCATCGCCAGCGAGCCGCTGATGCCCGACCTGCCGTGGCGCGAAGTGCCCGACGACACGCTGGTGACGATTGACGAGCAGCTCACGCTGAGACTGGAGCCGATCGCATGAAGCCTGCCGACCTCGCGGTGACGCATCACCACGTTGAACTCGGCACGCTGCGCATGCACTACGTCGACGCGGGTCAGGGGCCGCTCGTGGTGCTGCTCCACGGTTTCCCCGAGAACTGGTGGTCGTGGCGGTACCAGATTCAGCCGCTGGTCGACGCGGGCTTCCGGGTGATCGCGCCAGACCTGCGCGGTTACGGCGAGACCGACAAGCACGGCCCGTACGATCTCGACACGGTGACGGACGACGTGTGTCGGCTCATCGCCTCGCTGGGCTTCAACAAGGTGAAGATCGTCGGCCACGACTGGGGTGGCGCGCTGGCGTGGCACCTCGCGTCGAAGCGCCCCGAGTTCTGTGAGCGGCTGACGGTGATGAACTGCCCTCACCCGGTGCCGTTTCGCCAGGCGATCATCAACGCGCCGTCGTGGCCGCAGCTGAAGAAGAGTTGGTACTTCTTCTTCTTTCAGCTGCCGAAGGTGCCCGAGTGGCTGCTGAGCCGCCGCGACGCGCAGAACACGGTGCGCACCATCAAGGGCTCCAGCGTCGACCGCGCGCACTTCTCAGTCGACGAGATGCGACCGTTCCGCGACGCCATCCAGAAACCGGGAGCGGCGAAGGCGATGGTGGGCTGGTACCGCGCCGCCGTGCGCGACGGGTTCAAGAACCCGTTCAACCCGCCGCGTTACGAGCCCATCGAGGTCGAGACGCTGTTGATCTGGGGCATGCGCGATCCCGCGCTGGGCTACGCAGACCTGGTGCCTGGCACCGATCGCTACGTGCCGAAGCTGAAGATCTTCCAGGTGCCCGACTGCGGCCACTTCGTGCAGGCGGAGCGCCCGGAGTTGGTGAACCCCGCGCTCATTTCTTTCCTGCGCGCGTGAGCCAGCGGTCGAGCAGCGCCTCGCTGCGTGGCCCTGAGGTCGTCACCTGAAAGCGCCGCGCGTCGATGGCGGGCACTTCGATGCGGAGCTTGAGCGCGTCATCGGGCGCGGCACCGGGAATGTGCTCGACCCACTCCACGAGGAACGCCGCGTCAGCTGCGTCGAGCAGATCGAAATACCCGGTGGCGTAGAGGTCTGCCTCTGACGTGAGCCGGTAGAGGTCGGCGTGGTGCAGCGGCAGTCGGCCCGAATAGCTCTGCACGATCGAGTACGTCGGCGACGACACGTCATCGAGCGGCACGCCCGCGCCATCCGCCACGCCGCGCGAGAACAGCGTCTTTCCTGCGCCGAGCTGTCCAGACAAACCGACGAAATCGGCGACCTGCAGCTCGGCACCGAGCGCGCGCCCGAGGGCGAAGGTCTCGTCGGCGGACGCCGAGTCGAACGTCACCTGTCCCACAGGCGCCAGACCTCGCTGAGTCCGTCGATGAGGTCCGACGCGATGAGCCCCATCTCGCCGCGCTTCTCGCGCATGAGATCGCCGGCCTGCCCGTGAACCCAGGCACCGACGATCGCTGCGTCAGGCGCGCTGAGGCCCTGCGCGAGCAGCGCGCCGGTGAGCCCCGCCAGCACGTCACCGCTGCCTCCCGTCGCCATGCCCGCGTTGCCCGTCGGGTTGACGAAGATGGTGCCGTCATCGCGCGCCACCAGCGTGCGGGCGCCCTTGAGCACCAACACCACGTGGCGCTTGCGCACGAACGCGCGCGCATGGGCGACGCGGTTGCGCTGCAGCTCGGCCGTCGTCAGCTCGATCAACCGCGCCATCTCACCGGGGTGCGGCGTCAGCACCAGCGGTGCGCCGGCGCGGCCGAGCACGTCGGCGTGGCCTGCGATGGCGTTCAGCGCGTCGGCGTCCACCACGCACGGGCACGTCAGCTCTTCAAAGAAGTCGCCGAGCAACGACCACGTCTCTTCGTCGCGCGCGATGCCGGGGCCGATGACGATGGCGTCTTTGCCTTCTGCCGCGTCGAGCAGCGCGTTGAGATCGCGCAGCCCCAGCGCGCCGCCTTCCGGGAGCGCCACGCCCATCATCTCTGGCGCGTGGTGCAAGACGGCGCCGAGCGCTGACGGTCGCGTCGCCACGGTGACCAGCCCTGCCCCACCGCGCAGCGCGCCCATCGCAGTGAGCGCCGCCGCGCCCGACTTGCCGGGGCTGCCGGCGATCACCAGCACGTGGCCGTAGGTGCCTTTGTGGCTGTCGGCGCGACGCTTCGGAAGCCGGCTGCGCGCGTCGGCTTCTTCCAGCAGGAAGACCGACGGCTCACGCAGCACCGCTTCGGCGCCCGTGGGGATGCCGATGTCGACGAGCTCCGTCTGGCCGCTGCGCGACACGCCCGGCTCGACGATCTGACCCACCTTCAGGAAGCCGAAGCTCAGCGTCACGTCGGCCGACACGCACGACGTCTTCACTTCGCCGGTGTCGCTGTCGAGGCCGGACGGAACGTCGGCGGCGATCACCCGCGCGCCAGCGGCCCGCCACTGCGCGATGCGCTCGATGGCCTCGGCGAAGTCGCCTTCGACGGGGCGGCTGATGCCGGTACCGAGCAACGCGTCGATGATCACGTCATCAGCCGTCGGCGTCTCGGTGATGCGCGCAAACTCCACGCCCGCGCGCGCGAAGTTGGCCGCGGCGTCACCTTTCAGCTTCGTCGCGTCGCCCAGCAACTCGGCGAAGACCTCGCGCTTGGCCTCACGCAGCAGCCGCGCGACGACGAAGCCGTCACCGCCGTTGTTGCCGGGGCCGCACAGCACGAAGAAGCGCGCGTTGGCGCTCGCCTCACGCAGCGCGACGCGCGCCAACGCTTCGCCGGCGGCCTCCATCAGCGCCAGACCGGGCTTGCCGTGCTCCGCCGCCGCGGCGTCGACGGCGCGCATCTCAGAGGCCGTCAGCGCGCGCTTCATGGGTTCCTCAGGATCTCCACCATCTCGCGCACCGCGCGGTCGAAGCCGACCATCACGGCCCGCGCGACGATGGAGTGCCCGATGTTGAGCTCGTCGATCTCCGGCAGCCGCGCGATGGCGCGCACGTTCTCGTAGTGCAGGCCATGACCAGCGGCGCAGCCCAGGCCCAGCTTCCCCGCGGCCTTGGCGGAGTCGACGATGCGGTTGAACTCGCGCTGGCGGTCCTTCTCGCTGCGCGCCTCGCAGTAGCGGCCGGTGTGCAGCTCGATGCGGTCGGCGCTCACCTTGTGCGAGGCCTTCACCTGATCGACGTCGGGGTCGATGAAGAGCGACACGAGGATGTCGCCGTCCTTCAGGTTCTTGACGATCTTCCCGACGGCGTCCTTCTGCGAATTGACGTCGAGGCCGCCCTCCGTCGTGACCTCTTCGCGGCGCTCCGGCACCAGCGTCACCATGTCGGGCTTGTGCTCGTAGGCCATCTTCACCATCTCGGGCGTGGCGGCCATCTCGAGGTTCAGCATGGTCTGCACCGTCTGACGCAGCACGCGCAGGTCACGCTCCTGGATGTGGCGGCGATCTTCGCGGAGGTGAATGGTGATCTGCCCCGCGCCCGCAAGCTCGGCGAGCGACGCCGCAGCGACGGGATCGGGGTACGTGGTGCGGCGGGCCTGTCGCAACGTGGCGACGTGATCGACGTTCACTCCAAGACGCTGGGGCATGCCCGGCTTGTACACCCGAAGCGCCGGGGCGTCGCATTCACAGCCAGCGGCTCAGAGGCAGGACAGCACGGTCTGCGGCGACTCTTCGGGCACGCAGTGGCCGACGCCGTTGAGCACCTCGAAGTCCACGCCCAGCGCGCGCGCCAGCTGCTCGCCCTGCACCACTGACACGAGCCTGTCCTTCTCGCCCCAGATGACGCGCTTTCGCACCGGCAGGTCTTTCAGCACCTGATGCTCGAGCTTGAACGTACCGACCGCGCGCAGCGCCTCGAGCATGCCGTCGTAGAAGCCCTTCGACTGCGTGGCCTCTTCGTAGATGGCCATCATCTCGTTCGAGGGCTTCTGCTCACCCCAGATGAGGTCGAGGTACGCCTTGAGCAACGGGCGCCACGTCGGCAGCGTGCCGAACCACTTCATCGTGACGTCGGCCACCGGGTTCGAGAGCAGCAACTTGAACTCGCTCGGCACACCCAGCGCCGGCGCTGCAGCCACCGTCAACGCGGTCAGCCGCTGCGGCACCCGCGCCGCGAGCTCGAGCGCGACGAGCCCACCGAACGAGTGCCCGAAGACGCCGAAGCGCTTCACGCCGCGCGTCTCGAGGAATGGCAGCAGCGCCGAGGCGATCTTCTCGGGCGTGGACGACGCCCACTTGCCGGAGCGCCCGGTGCGCGGGAGATCAACGGCGATCAGCCGTCGGGTGCCGCGCTGCGCGAAGACAGGCTCGAACACGCGGCTCTGCGCCCCGAGCCCGTGAATCAGGAGGACCGGCTCGCCCTCCCCTTCGTCGCGAAAGAACAGCTCGCTCACGCCAGCGCACGCTTGATGGCGTCGCCGATCTCTTCGGCGTGGGCCTTGATCTTCTTGGCGTCGACGCCTTCCACCAGCACGCGCACCTTCGGTTCAGTGCCCGAGTAGCGCACCAACACCCGACCGTCCTTGCCGAGCTTCTTCTCGACGCCGGTGATGGTCTTCATCACCGTGGGGAGGTTCGAGAGCTCGCGCTTCTCCTTCACCATGACGTTGAGGAGCACCTGCGGCACGGGCTGGAAGATCTTCGTCAGCTCGCTCATCGGCTTGCCGGCGCGGCACATCACCGCGAGCACCTGCAGCGCCGCCAGCGTGCCGTCGCCCGTCGTCGCGTGATCGAGGAACACCAGGTGCCCCGACTGCTCGCCGCCCAGCGAGTAGCCGTGCTTGCGCATCTCGCTGACGACGTAGCGATCGCCGACCTTGGTGCGCACCACCTTCACGCCCCACTTTCCGACGGCGCGCTCGAGGCCGATGTTCGACATCACCGTGGCGACGAGCGTCTTCTTTTTGAGCTCTTTGCGCGCGACGAGTTCGCCCGTGCAGATGGCCATGATGGCGTCGCCATCGACCACGTTGCCCTTCTCGTCGACCACGATGAGGCGGTCTGCGTCGCCATCGAGCGCGATGCCGAGGTGCGCCTTGTGCTTCAGGACGGCCTTCGCCAGCGAGTCAGGGTGCAGCGCGCCGCAGCCGTCGTTGATGTTGGTGCCGTTGGGGTCGACGCCCAGCTCGATCACCTTCGCGCCGAGCTCGCGCAGCGCGGTGGGCGCCACCTTGTAGGCAGCGCCGTTCGCGCAATCGACGACCAGCGTCAGGCCGTCCAACGTCAGCTCACGGGGGAAGGTGGCCTTCACCATCGCGATGTAGCGGCCCATGGCGTCTTCCATGCGGATGGCGCGGCCGATGGCGGTGGCCGTGGGCCGCAGCGAGTCGATCGACTTCTCGAAGATCAGCTCTTCGATCTTCGACTCGGTCTCGTCGGGCAGCTTGTAGCCATCGCGCCAGAAGAACTTGATGCCGTTGTCCTGGTACGGGTTGTGGCTCGCGGAGATCACCGCGCCGGCGTCGGCGCGCATCGAGCTGGTGAGGTGCGCCACGGCCGGCGTCGGCAACGGCCCGACGAGCAGCACGTCGACGCCCATGGACATGATGCCCGAGGCCAGCGCTTGCTCGATCATGTAGCCCGACAGGCGCGTGTCCTTGCCGATGATGACGCGGTGCCGGTGATCACCGTTGCGCGTCAGGTACGCGAGCGCGCGACCGAGCTGCATCGCGATCTCTGCGGTCATGGGGAACACGTTGGCGACGCCGCGAACACCGTCGGTGCCGAACAGCTTCGGATGCTTCGAGTCAGACATGGGCCGGGCTCTTTAGGTGAAGCGACCGCCACCGTCACGCGCGAGACGGATCGCGTCGGCGACAGCCAGCGCGTCTTTCGTTTCGGTGACGTCATGCACGCGCACGACATCGACCGCGCCGGTGGCCGCCACGATCGCTGCTGCGGCGGCGCTCGCCACCACCCGCTCGAGCGCGGGCTTGTCGCCCACCAGGGCGCCGAGGAACCGCTTGCGGCTCACCCCGACCAGCACGGGCACGCCCAGCAGTCGCAGCTCGGCGACGTGGCGCAGCAGGAACAGGTTGTGCTCGCCGGTCTTGCCGAAGCCGATGCCCGGGTCGACCCACAGGCGTGATCGCGCCACACCGCGCGCCTCGGCGCGACGCAGCGCAAGCTCCAACGCGTCGAGCACCTCGGACGAGACGTCGTCGTACGTCGGCGCGTGCTGCATGGTGCGCGGCTCGCCCTGCATGTGCATCACGCAGGCGCTGGCGCCGGTCTCGGCCAGCACGTCGATCATCGCGTCGTCGCGCAGCCCGCCCACGTCGTTCACCACGCTGGCGCCAGCGGCGATAGCAGCGCGCGCCACGGTCGCCTTCATGGTGTCCACCGAGAGGGGAACGCCGCAGCCACGCAGCCCTTCGATCACCGGCACCACGCGCTGCAGCTCGTCCGCTTCGGAGACTGGCGCGGCGCCGGGCCGCGTTGATTCGCCGCCCACGTCGAGCAGGTCAGCGCCCTGCTTCACGAGCGCCAGCCCGTGGGCGATCGCCGCGTCGGGTGTCGCGTACCGGCCACCGTCACTGAACGAGTCAGGTGTGACGTTGACGATGCCCATGATGCGGGTTCGGCTCGTCGCGCAAACGAGCGATCGCAGTCGACCGAACGCCTCGCCGAGCGCGCCGGGCGCCTGGGCCCAGCGATCGAGCGAGAGCGGCGAGTAGCGAACGATCGCCGCGTCGCCAGCGCCGCCGACCCACGCGGCGTCGACCAGCTCAGCCAGCGCTTCACGTGCAGAAACGTCGAGGCCGGTGACGAGCGCCAGGCACTCGCGACCGGCCTCCAGCAAGGCGACTTCGGGGTCACCGAGCCCCGACCGGCGCCAGAGCGCGGAGGCCGGGGTCGGCGTGAAGGGCCGCGCCCAGATCACCTCAGGCGGTACCCGGCTCGATCTTGCCCGGCAGACCGTCGAGCGCGTCGAGGATGCGCTTGTCCTTCCTCTTGTCTTCCTTGGGCGGCTGCTGCGTCACGCGGGGCGCCGGCTTCTCGCGGGTCAGCGGCGTGCCGGCGATCAGCATGTCGAGATCGTTGGCGTCGATGGTCTCGTACTCGACGAGCGCGTCGGCGATGCGCTTGAGCGTGTCGAGGTTCTCGTTGAGCAGCTTCTTGGCGCGCTCATACGAGCCCATGACGATGCCGCGCACCTCGGCGTCGATCTGCCGGGCCGTCTCTTCCGAGTAGTCGGGGCGGCTGGCGATGTCGCGGCCGAGGAAGACCTCGCCGTCGCGCTGCCCGAACGTGAGCGGCCCGAGCTTCTCGCTCATGCCCCAGCGCGTCACCATGGCGCGCGCCAGGTTCGTCACGCGCTCGATGTCGTTCGACGCGCCGGCCGAGAGTTCGCCGTACACGAGCTCTTCGGCGATGCGGCCGCCGAGCATCATGCACAGGTCGTCCATCAGCTCCTTCTTGTAGTGGTTGAGCTGATCTTCGACGGGCAGCGACCACGTGAGGCCGAGCGCCTGACCGCGAGGAATGATGGTGACCTTGTGCACCGGGTCGCAGCCGGGCAGCAGCTTGCCGACGAGCGCGTGACCGGCCTCGTGCACGGCCGTATTCCGCTTCTCCTGCTCGCTCATGATCATCGAGCGGCGCTCAGGCCCCATGATGACCTTGTCGCGGGCGAGGTCGAAGTCATTGCGCGTGACGCGCTCGCGGTTGCCGCGGGCTGCGAACAGCGCCGCTTCGTTCACGAGGTTCTCGAGATCGGCGCCGGTCATGCCGGGCGTGCCACGCGCCAGCACGTCGAGGTCGACCTCTTCGGCCAGCGGCACGCGGCGGGTGTGCACCTTCAAGATGCCCAGGCGGCCCTTCAGGTCGGGGCGCGGCACGGTGATGCGGCGGTCGAAGCGACCCGGGCGCTGCAGCGCGGGGTCGAGCACGTCGGGCCGGTTGGTGGCCGCGATGATGATCACGCCTTCGTTCGACTCGAAGCCGTCCATCTCGACGAGCAGCTGGTTCAACGTCTGCTCGCGCTCGTCGTGACCGCCGCCGAGGCCCGCGCCACGGTGACGACCGACGGCGTCGATCTCGTCGATGAAGATGATGCAGGGGGCGTTCTTCTTGCCCTGCTCGAAGAGGTCGCGCACGCGGCTCGCGCCGACGCCCACGAACATCTCGACGAAGTCGGAGCCCGAGATGCTGAAGAACGGCACGCCCGCTTCACCCGCGACGGCCTTCGCGAGCAGCGTCTTGCCCGTGCCCGGCGAGCCCATCATGAGCACGCCCTTGGGAATGCGGCCGCCGAGCTTGGTGAACTTCTTGGGGTCCTTCAGGAAGGCGATGATCTCTTCGAGCTCTTCCTTGCACTCTTCGATGCCGGCGACGTCGGCGAAGGTGATCTTGTTGTGGCTCTCAGAGAGCAGCTTGGCCTTCGACTTGCCGAAGGTCATCGCCTTGCCGCCGCTGCCTTGCAGCTGCCGCATGAAGAAGATGAAGAAGACGAAGAGGAACACGATCGGCAACCACTGGCCGAAGATGCTCACCCACAGCGAGTTCTCATCGGCCTTCTCGATGCCAACGTTCACGCCCGCCGTCGTCAGGTCGCGCACCAGCGAGTTGTCCGCCGTGGGGCCCGTGGTGACGAAGCGCTCGTTGGAGTCCGCCAGCGTGCCGGTGAAGACCGTGCCCTTGATGGTGACGGCGGTGATCTTCTTCTCGGCGACGAAGCGCTGGAAGTCGGAGTACGTGATGCTCTTCACGACCTCCTTCTGACCCGAGAAGATCTGGTAGAAGGCCACGAACAGGATGATGAGGATCACCCAGAGGCCGATCGTCTTGTAGCTGTTCCGCACGGTTCGAAACCCTTTCGTTTCCGACTGTACGCACCTTCTAACGCATCAATCCTCCGAGCGCCCGTGCCATCCCTCATGAAGTTGCGTGAAGTCGCGGCGGCGCCGCCACCACGCGCGCCCGCCCGTCCGCGCAGGACAGGAGGCGATCGCCGGGCAACGTCGTCACCGAACGCGCCCGCGCCGCACGCAGGCCGGCGTCGATGAGCTCCGCGTCGACCTCCACATCGTGACTCGCGAGCCAACGCGCCAACACCCGGCGGGCGATCGGGCGCGTCAGGGTGCTGAGCGCCGTGGTGTCGAGCGACCCGTCGGGCCACACGGCGCGGCGGAGGGCACTGTCGGCGTGCGCTGACAGCTCGGCTTCGTCTTCCGCCGCCAACGCCGCGAAACGCGCCAGGGCGCGAACCGCCGAGATCCCCGCCGCGTCAACCAGCGCGGGCACCACCGACTGACGCAGGCGCACACGGAGAAACTGCGGATCGCTGTTCATGGGATCGCGGGCGACCTGCAGCCCCAGCGCGGCGACGTAGGCCTCGACCTCGGCGCGCGTGGCGAACAGCAACGGCCTGACGATCGCGTCACTGCGCGCTTCCTGGATCGCGGCCGCGCCGGACAACGCAGCCCCGCGAGTCAGGCGCATCAAGACCGTCTCGGCTTGATCGTTGGCGGTGTGCGCGGTGGCGATCGCGTCCAACCCGCGTTCGCGGCGGATCGCTTCGAGCGCGGCATAGCGGGCCTCACGCGCGGCGGCCTCGAGCCCGCTGCCAGTCACCGGCGCCCGACGCACGTGATGCGTGAGTCCGAGCGCCGCAGCGGCGCGTTCCACGAGCCCGACTTCGGCGGCCGACTCGGCGCGCAGCTGGTGATCGATGGTCGCGACCTCGAGCTGCAACCCTGCTCGCCCCGCGATCCGCGCCGCCCCTGACAGCAACGTCATGCTGTCGGCCCCACCGGACACCGCCAGCAGCACTGCTCGATGTGGGAGGGCCAACCGACGGAAAGCGGCGCGCAGGCCGTCTTCAATGACCTGAATTTGCTGATGTTTGGTCGCTGAATCGGCGGTCATTTTTCGCTTGACGGCGGGTTGCCCGAGTGCCGCCGGGCCCTTATGATTCTGACATCAAGCGCGGTCCGGGGAATGCATCAACGGGCCGAGCGAGGTTCTTTCAAGTTCGATGTTGGACCCTGGGGTCCCCCCTCCCCTCCAGGGTTCACGGGATCGGGTCGGCGTAAGCCGCCCCGTCCCTCTTTTCGGGCGCTCCAGAGCATCGGAGCGCCCCTTTTTTTCTTCTACGGCCGCGCGTACCAGTTCACCGCGCCCTGCGTGATGTTGGGGCTGCACGCGAGGCTGCCGCCCGGAGCTCGACGGCCGAACGCCGACACCAACGGCGTGAGGTTGCCGATCTCGCGGACGACGGGCGGCGGCGTACCGCCATCGGGCAAGGAGCCTTCAAGATCGCGGCCCGGCCAGTCGATGTCGGCCACGTGCCACATGGCGCACGGCGCGCCGATGAGCACCTCGGTCGGCGGCAGGGGGATGACCGCCGCCGGCGTCGCCGCACCGTAGAAGTACAGCTTGAGCTGCGGCCTGGGCGCCGCGAAGCACTTGCCTGAGCCGAACGGCACGCCGCCATCGTTCGGCGTGTCAGCGACGCACCGTTGCTGCGCCGGACACGTGCAGGTGTCGCCGTCACCACAACCGGGCGTCCCGTCGACCACGCACGCGGCGGGCGACATCGGCATGCGGTTGTCTTCGAAGTAGTGGACCAGCACCGGGTACGTGCAGCCGGCATCGCAGCGCGGGTCATTCTCGGGGTCGTTCATCGAGATGTTCTCGAGCAGTTGGCCATCGCCGCGATCGTCGACGTTGAGTCGTGGATCATCGCTCGAGCCCGGCCCACCCCAGTCGAAGTCGAACCCTGCGTTGGCCATGCGCACGGTGTTTGCGAAGCCGTTGATGTCGCCCGACGACTTGTTGGCTGGCCCGGCGTTGAAGAACGAGAACGCGCCCGTGAAGGCGTCGCCGCCCGTCACCGCCGACGGCCTGACGAGGTGGAGATCGAGGTCGACGCCCGAGAAGCCGGTCCACTCAAGCTGCACCACGAGGTCCTGCTTCACCGCGACCGCGAACTGCAGCGTGGTGGTGCGCGTGCTGCCGCGCGAGTCGGTCACGCTGAGCTGGATCACGTAGCTGCCGGTGCGCGTGGGACGGAACGACTGCGTCTCGACGCCGCCCAGGCGCTGGTTCACCACGCCGGTGGGGTCGCTCAGCAACGTCCACTCGAACATGAGCGCGCGGCCGTCTTCAGGGTCGGTGCTGCACTTGGTGACGTCGGCGGAGTCGCTGATCGATGACAACACGATCAGCTCCCCCGGGCGCACGTCGCGGCGCAGCGAGAGATCGACGCCACCCGACGGCGGGTTCATCAGCGAGGCCCACTCGGCGGCGGTGCCGTACTCCCGCGGCGACTCACCGATCTCGACCGGGACGACGCGCACGAGGTTCGCGCAGATGGACGGGGGCTCGTTCGGCTTCAGCGTGCCGTTGAGGGCGACGGTGATCGACGGCGTCGCGGGGTCGTCGGAGGTCAGCGTCACCGTACCTGCGTACGTGGTCTGGCTTTCCAGCGTCGGCACGAAGCGGAGCGCGAGGTTGAAGCCCTCGGACGCCTCCAGCGTGAGGCCGCCGTCGGGGAACGTGGCGTTGCCCGCGATCGAGAACGCCGTGGCGTCAGCGCCGCCGAAGCTGAGTGAGTCGACGTGCAGCGCGACGGCGCCTTCGTTCACCACCACGAGTGCGGGCAGCGTGGTGGGATCGGGGGCGACCGGCCTCGAGAGCGGCTCCATGCCGAAGTCGATCGACGGCGGGGAGACGACGACCGCCGCCGTGCAGCCGCGCGACGTGGGGCAGTCGGGCGTCACCACGAACTTCGGCTCAGCGCCCTCACCCGCCACCGCGATGCGCGTCGTCGGGCGTTCAGGATCGTTGCTGTCGACGAGCAACGTCGCCGTGAAGGCCGCTTCTGCGGGAGGCGTGAACGTGAGCCGCACGGTCTCCGACGCCTGCGCCTCGAGCGAGGTCGGCACCGTCCCGAGACGGAACGCGGCGGCGCCCGGGCCTTCGAGACGAATGGAGGTCAGGCTGACGGGCGAGCGCGTCTGCGACTCGAGCTTGAAGGTGAGCTGTTTGGCTTCACCGACCTTCACCTGACCGAAGTCGAGACCGGCCGGCGTGACGATGAGGGACGGAGGCACCTGCATCACCTGAGGCCCGCAGGTGCAACCTGCGACAGCACACAGCACCGCAACTGTCACCACGAAGCGCATGGGCACCGCTTCTAGCGCTTGTCGCGCGCTGTGCGGAGCGGAGGGGAAATGGTTGATTCAGGTCAACTTCTGTCGGATAACTCCGCCCGTTTCCCCCACTCGTTCCGGAGAGTTCAACCACATGTCTGGCACCGACAAGCGCAAGCAATCGCTCTACTTCCCCGAGGAGATGCTCAAGGAGATCCAGGAAGAGGCGAACCGCCAGGATCGCTCGCTCTCGTGGGTCGTGCAGCAGGCCTGGAAGATCGCGCGTGAGCGCATCAAGTCGTTCCCTGCCGTCAACGACGTCGCTGGCGCTCCGGATCCGCGCGAGGACCGCTGATGTCCACGACGGATCACCGCAAGCAGTCGCTCTATTTCCCTGAGGAGATGCTCAAGGAGATCGAGCACGAGTCGCACCGGCAGGATCGGTCGCTCTCGTGGATCGTGCAGCAGGCGTGGAAGATCGCCCGCGCCGATCTGAAGCGCATGCCGTCGCCCAACGACGTGCTCGACGCCGCCGCTCAGCCGCAGGGCTGAAGCGCCGCGTCGTTTGAAACACCCTACTTCGGTCAGTTTGACGGGCGGGTCGGCACCGCGCAGTTCATGAAGGTGATTCGACCCGCCTCGACCCTGAAGCCACTCTCGACCGAGTCGTTGAACGGGCTTTCCTTCAGGTAGGCCGCGACGATGTTCGAGTCGATGCCGCCGAAGCGCTGCGCGTTGCGGATATCGCGCGTCGTGTCGTCGGCCGCTCCATCAAACATCGTGTAGCCGTCGCCACCCGCGAGGATGAAGCTTGAGCTCGCCACGCGGTAGCGCTTCTGCTCGATGGGCCTGCCCGGCCGCTGCAGCGTTTCGTTGCCGATCTTGAGCGACGTGACGCGCGAGAGCGCAGGCTGCGCGCAGTCGATGGTCATCGAGATCTCTTTCGAGACCTGGAGGAACGAGCCTGCAGGCGACGCGATGACGGCCGGTGACGCGTAGAGGCGCTCGGCGGAGTGCTCGAACATCGCGATGACGTCGGCCTCTGACAGATCGACCGCCTGCACGGAGTTCTCGAAGAGCATGATCTCGTGCAGCACGCCGTTCGAGAGCGGCCCCGCGCCGATGATGTTGCGCGTGACGCACAGCCCTTCCGCGCGCAGCGAGCCGCCGTTCACCACTGCGAAGGACACCGGCTTGTCGGTCTCCGCGAAGACCCAGGCAAAGGCGTCGGCGGCCTGCTGACCGAGGGCGTTGTTGCCGTGCCGCGCGTTGGGGCGATCGAGGAAGAGCTCGGTGCCGCTGCCGATGAAGGCCACGCGCTCGCTCGGGTTCTCCACAAGCGGCTGGCATTGATCGTTGTAGGCCACGCAGCCCGTCAGCAGCACCACGCAGGAGATCAACAGTGCGC
Organism: uncultured Archangium sp.; assembly: GCA_964459885.1. Lineage (GTDB taxonomy): Bacteria > Myxococcota > Myxococcia > Myxococcales > Myxococcaceae > Archangium_A. The sequence goes on along the minus strand of CAYWON010000012.1, from coordinate 15,917 downwards.
GCATGTCAGAACCCCACTCTCGCTTGCGCGAAGACGTTCCACGACTCGCGCGGCACGCCGGCGGTCACACGATCAGGCCGGGTCGCGTCGTCGAAGTACTCGAAGTTGAAGACGTTCTGGCCCAGCACCACGATCTCGAGGTGATCGAAGAGCGGCTCGGTGCGCAGCTGCGCGGTGAACGTCGCGTAGCCCGGCAGCGTGTACCGGCGGATGAGCTCGAGCACGCTGCGGCTGTTGTTGCGGCGCTCTGACGCGAAGCGCGCCACCAGGTCGAGGTTGAGCCACGGCCCCAGCGGCAGCGACGCGCCGCCGTTGGCGCGGATCTGCGGCACATCAGTGAGGATGCGGCTCTGCGTCGGAGCCGTCAGGTCTTCCGGACGCACCCACGAAGCGTTGAGCCAGAACGTGAGCCGCTGCGTCAACTCGAGCCGCGCTTCGCCCTCGAGACCCAGGGCCTGCACGCCCAGCAGCCGGTTGCGGTACGGCACCAGGTTGCCCGACGTGTCGACCTGCACGATGGCGTTGGTGATGCGCTCGAAGAAGAAGCCGCCCTTGAGGCGCAGCTTCCCTTCTCCGAGGCCCTGCAGGTACTCGGCGCCCACCTCGGCGGCGTCGATGTACGCGCCCTGCAGCTCCGGGTTGCCGATGAAGCGGCCCTGGTTGAAGTCGGTGTCGGGGACCGTCTCGGCCAGCTCTTGCGGCGTCGGCGCGCGGAACGAACGGCCGTAGAGCGCGCGCAGCACGAGCGATCGCATGGGCGTAACGGTGAGGCCCACGCGCGGGCCGAACGACGGCGTCAGCACCGACGCCTGCCAGGTGCCGTCAGCGGCGCCGCGCGGCAACGGCGTGAAATCGACGCGCAGGCCGGCCTGCACGCTCACCGCGTCGATGGGCGTCCACGTGTCGAAGAGGTACGCGCCGATCGAGAAGCGATCGGCCGCAGGGCCGCGACCGCCCTTCCCGTCTTCGGTCGGCAGGCGAATGCCGTCGGGCCGCTGGAGCGCGCCCAGGTTGGCGTTGGTGCCCGGCTCGATGTTGGACAGCAGCGACGCCGCGTAGATCGACTGGTGCTCGACCTGCAGCCCGGCCTGCAGTCGGTTGTTGAACGGCAGCACGAAGTCGCCGCCGCCGCTCGCGCCAAACCCGCGCACGCCCATGCCCACCTGCTCGAGGACGCCGTCAGGAAACACCGACGTCGCGTCGCCCGGCCGCAGCTGCCAGCCATCGGGCGCGAGCTGCCAGAGCCGATCAGTGGACTGCTGGTCGAACCAGCCGCGCACGAAGATGGAACCGCCGCCATCGAGCGGCTTCTTCCAGCCGGCCTGCGCCTGAATGGTGAGCCAGTCGAGCCGCGAGTCGGGGCCGACGACGTCGAACAACCCGATGAGCGGCGTGCGGTTCTCGTAGATGACGCGCGCTGAGGCGTCGATGGCGCCCGCCGAGTCGAGATCGACGATCGCCCCGAGCCCCGCGTTGATGAGCAGGCGCTTGTCGCTGGTGAGCTTGCGGCGGAACGCCGTGCCGGTGTCGAGCCCGTCGCGCAGCACTGATCGCCGCTCGCCGTACTGACTGGCGACGTCGAGGTCGCCGTACAGCGTCACCGGCCCCAGCTTCGCCGCACCATTCAGGTGGCCGTCGAACGTCTCGTAGAGGCCGGCGCTCGCCGCAGCGCGGAAGCCCACGTCTTTCCGCGTGACGAGGTTGATGACCCCGGTGACGTTGCCGAGGCCGACGTCGGCGGTCGCGGGCCCGCGGAACACTTCGATGCGCTCCAGGTTGTCGATGGGCAGGTTCGCGAGCGCGTGGCCGTCGTAGAAATTGTTGAGGCGCTGCCCGTTGAGCGTGAAGAGCAGCTCCGGTGCGGCGCGCAACCCGCGCATCGCGACACGCCAGTTGCCCTGGACATCGCGGCTGACGCTCAGCCCGGGCACCAGATCGAGCGCCTCGTGCACGTAGCGCACGCCGAGCTGCCGAAGCTGCGCCTGGGTCAGCACCGTCGGCGTCTGCGGGGCGACGCGGACCTTGTCGTCGATGCGCTGCGCCACGCCGCCCGCGGCCTCGGCACCGTAGAGCGCCAGCTCTTCTTCCAGCTCGCTCGCGGGCTTCGTCGCCTCGCGGGGCGGCGGCGGGTCTGCGGGGCGCGGCGCGGGCTCGCTCTTCGCGGCGACAGGCTTCTCGGCCGGGCGCTCTGTCGGTTTCTCAGCGGGCTTCTCGGCCGGCTCAGAGGTGTCGACCCACTCCGTCGGCTTCTCTTTGGGCTTCGGCGCGGGCTCCGGTTCAGGCGGGGGCTCGTCCTTGCACTTTTTGCCCTTCTTGCACTTCGGCTTGGCGGTCTTCACCGGCTCGATGGGCGCCGGCTCGTCGCCGATGATGATCACCCGCACCGGCTGCCTGGCCGACGCGAACACCGGCACGCGATCGCCGGCGCGGTTCTCGGCCTCGACGTAGTACTCGATGCCCGGCGGTAGCATGCGGCTCGCGGGCAGCGCCCCGCGGAAGAGATCGCCGTACTGGAGCTCGAGCACGTACTCTTCCCACGCCTCGCCGGGCCCGCGGACCTTCACGATCAACTTCGCGGCCTCGCCGCCCACGAGCGAGCCTTCGAGGGTCAGCGGCTCGCCAGGCGAGGCTTCTGCGGGCGCGGTGTGCAGGAAGTTGAGTCGCGACTGCGCAGCGGCCGACGACGCGAGTACCGCCACGAAGAGGACCAGGAAAAACGAGCGCACGGGGAGCCTCATGCTCAATCGCGCATCGCACCAACGCAAGGGTGGAAATTTGCCCGACCGACACCCGCGTGGGACGTTGCCGCTGCCCATGCGCTCGTCGTTGACGCTGCAGCGCTCGCTCTACGAGCACCAGGCCCGGCAGATCGCGCAGCAGGTACAGACCGCTTCACCCCGCTTTCGCGCGTACCAGCGCCGCTACGAGGCCGCGACCGCGCGCTACCGCAAGGTGCTGGAGCTCGCCGACGTCGATGCGCGCGTGGCGGCGGCCGACCTCGTCTACGTCGGCGACTACCACACGCTGCGCGTCGCCCAGCAGGCGTACCTGGCGCTGGCGCGCAACGCGTTGTCCACCCGGCGACGGCTGGTGCTGGCGCTGGAGTTCGTCGAGTCACGTCACCAGCCGACGCTCGACGCGTTCCTCGCGGGGCGCCTGAGCGAGCGCACGTTCCTCAACCGCATCGGCCACCCGTACCGCGGGCCGTTCGACATCTGGCCGGGCTTCGCGCCGATTCTTGAGTTCGCAAAGAAGAACCGCGTCGAGGTGATCGCCATCGACCGTCGCGCGCCGGGCCCCCGGAGCCTGGAGCTGCGCGACGAAGGCGCCGCCAGGCCCATCGCCCGCGCCGCCCGCGCCAGCGATCGCCCGCTCGTGCTCGTCTTGATGGGCCAGTACCACGTGGCGCCGTCACACCTGCCGAAGCAGGTCGACGCGCTGCTGGGCGACGTGAAACGCGGCTCGCTCGTCGTGTACCAGAACGCCGAGGGCGTCTACTGGTCGCTCGCCCGCCGCGGCCTCGTCGAGAAGACGCGCGCCGTCGAGGTGAGCGCGCACGAGCTGAACCTCGTCAACGCCTCGCCGGTGGTGTGTCAGCGCAGCTTCCTCGACTACGTGGAAGCGGAGGCCGGCGACGAGCCCATCGACGAGCCGGGCATGAGCCTCACCTTCCGCCACCTCGCCCGCGACATCGCGCGCTTCACGGGGCTGCGCTTGGGGCGCGCGTTGGATGACGTGCTGGTGCTGGGCGCGGGTGACTTCGACGTCATCGAGCGCATCGCGCGGCGCGGTCGTTTCTCGGCGAAGGAGCTCAAGCACCTCGAGCGACACGTGCTGTCGCTGGAGAGCGCGTGGATTCCGCGGGCGCGCGCGGTGTGGCTCTCGTCGATGTCGCTCAACCACGCCGCCGAAGAGGCCGCCCACTTTGTGCGACACGCGTGCATCGGTGACGCGATGGAGCGCGTTCGCCCGCGCGGCGATGCGTTCTGGGCGCGGTGCCTGGAAGAGGCGCTTGGCTTCTTCGGCAGCCGGCTGGTCAACCCCAAGCGTCGCTGCATCACGCTCGAAGAGTGGACCTGGCACTTCAAGCACGATCGCGGCGAGCTCAAGCAGGCCGCGGCCTTCACGCTGGCCATCGCCACCGCGCTCAAGGACGACGTGCGCGCCGCGCAGCGCATGGTGCCCACCGACGACGACTTGTTCACCGGCGTGACCCACGCGCTGGGGTATCTGCTCGGTGACGCCCTCGCGGTGGCCTTCAGCCGCAAGAAGTTGACGCCCGCCGATGTGCGCGCGCTGTTCCGCGACCCGTTCGAGCACCCGGCGGTGACGTTCGCCGCGCTGGTGCGGCGGTTCGAGCCGTTCGGCAGCGCCGATGAAACGCTGCGTCACCAGGCCTGAAATTCGGCACCGCCCGCGTCGATCGATTCGCCTATGGTCGCGGCCGATTCACGCCCCCCAAGCGAGAGACCACGACCGGTGTCCGAAGACGCATTGTTGGTGAGGCCGATTGAAGGCGACCCCACGTTGAAGGCCGAGTTCGGGCCTTCCGGTCGCTGGCTCGCGCGGCGCTATTTCGAGTCGGTGCGGTTCCCCGACGCCGATCTCGAGGCGCTCAAGCGGCTCTCTGAGAAGGGCTTCGTGGTGCACGTGATGCGCACCACCGCGTGGATCAACTACCTGTACCTCGACTGGGCGCTCTTGCGTCGCGGGCTCGCGCCCATTCGCGCGGTGGTGAACCTCCGCCGCTGGTTCACGCGCCCGTTCACGCGCGCGCGCATGTCGGGCGATCACGCCGAGCGCTTCGACTGGGCGATGCAGCAAGGCGGTTCCGGCCTCATCTTCATGCGCGAGAGCGGGTTCAACACCGCGCGCGGCGTCGAGAGCCGTGAAGACCCCTTCCCTGCGCTCGTGGACCTGGCGCGGAAGAGCGACAAGCCCATCTTCGTCGTGCCGGAGCTGCTGGTCTGGGAGAAGTGGCAGCAGAAGGTGAAGCCGAGCCTGTTCGATCGCGTGTTCGGCTCGCCGGAAGCGCCGGGCTTCCTGCACTCGGCGGTGACGTTCTTGCGCAACTACGAGCGCGCGCAGCTGCGCGTGGCGACGCCCATCGATCTGCGCGAGGTGCTGGCCAACGAAGGCGACAAGCCGACCGCCGTCATCGCCCGCAAGGTGCGCAGCGCGCTGCACCACCACCTCGCGAAGGAGACGCGCGCCGTCTTCGGGCCGCCGGCGAAGGAGGTCGACCGCCTCATCGACGAAGCGATGCGCGATCGCGTGTTCCAGGCGTCGGTGCAGGAGGTCTCGGCCGAGAAGAACAAGCCGGTGCCGGCGCTGTTGAAGGACGCGCGCAAGAGCTTCGACGCCATCGCCGCGCGCTTCAGCCCGACGGCCGTGGGCGGCGCGGCCATGATCCTCGACTGGGTCTTCAACCGCATCTACGACGGCATCGAGGTCGACGAAGCGGGCCTGCAGCGCGCGATGAAAGAGGCCGCCAACGCGCCGGTGGTCTTCACGCCCAGCCACAAGAGCCACCTCGACTACCTGATCATGAGCTACGTGCTCTGGAAGCGCGGGTTCACGGTGCCGCTGGTGGCCGCCGGCGCGAACCTCTCGTTCTTCCCGCTGGGCCCGTTCCTGCGTCGCTGTGGCGCGTTCTTCCTGCGGCGCAGCTTCAAGGGCGACAAGCTCTACACAGCGGTCTTCAAGGCGTACCTGAAGAAGCTCGTACACGACGGCATTCACCACGAGTTCTTCCCGGAAGGCGGCCGTTCGCGCACCGGCAAGTTGCTGCAGCCAAAGCTGGGCCTGTTCACGTGGTTGGTCGAAGCGGTGCTCGAGGGCGCGCGCAACGATCTCGTCTTCGTGCCCATCGCCATCGACTACGAGAAGGTCGTCGAAGGCGCGGAGTACAAGAAGGAGCTCCAGGGCGGCGAGAAGAAGCCCGAAGACCTCAAGGCGCTGCTGTCCGCGCCTGCGGTGCTGGCCGAGAACTACGGCCGCATTCACCTCACCTTCGACGCGCCGGTGTCGCTCGCGAAGCTGATGGACGAGCGCGGGCTCGACGCCGAGAACGTCAACGAAGATCAGAAGAAGGCGCTGGTGCGCGCGCTGGGCCACCGCGTCATGTACGGCATCAGCAAGGTCTCGACGGTCACGCCGCACGCGCTGCTGGCCTCGGCACTGCTCGCCCATCGCAAGCGCGGCATCTCTGATCGCGACGTCACCGATCGCATCGTGTTCCTGCGCGGCCTGGTCACCGACCTCGGCTCGCCGCTCTCGCGGCTGCTGAAAGACTCGCCCTCGTCGCCGGTGGTGCTCGGCCCCATTCGCGACGCGATGCGCATGTTCGCCAGCGGCGGCATGGTCTCGAGCGTCGAGGCGCGCGGTGAGCGCATCTTCCAGGTCGCCGACGATCGCCGCCCGGAGCTCAGCTTCTACAAGAACACGCTGCTCAACGTGGTCGCCGGCCGCAGCATCGTGTGCGCGGCGGTGCTGGCGTCCGAGACCGAGCTGCACCACGACGCCGTGCGTGAGCGCGCGCGGTTCCTCTCGCGGCTCTTCAAGCTCGAGTTCCTGTACCCGGTCGGCAAGACCTTCGAGCACATCTTCGACGAGACGCTCGCCCAGCTGAGCCGGCTCGGCCTGCTGCGAGAGACCGACGGCAACGTGTCGATCGCGCCTGAAGCGCACGCGCGCCCGATGGTGCAGTTCCTCTCGGAGCTCATTCGCGACCTGCTCGAGTCGTACCTGCTCGCGGCCCGCACGGCGGCAGATGTGGGTGCAGAGGGCACCGATCGCAAAGACTTCCTCAAGCGGCTGCTCGACGCTGGTCGCGCCGACTTTCTCGCGGGTACCATCACGGCCAGCGAGGCGCTCTCGAAGACCACGCTGGAGAACGCCGTGCAGTTCCTGGTTGAGCAGCACTACGTGATGGACAAAGAGAAGCGACTGACGCCCGGGACGGCTGACGTTCGCGAGCTCGCTCAACAGATTCGTCGATTCGTACCGGAGAACACGTGAAGCGCATCGCCCCGTACCTGCTGGTGTTCGCCCTCCCCGCCCTCGCGCAAGACTTCGAAGGGCTGGATCTCTCGGGCGACGAGCCGACGCCGCAGATCGCCAACGAGTACCGGCCCACGCTGGCCGTCATCTCGGTGAAGGCCGCAGACAAGGAAGACGTCAGCGCGTCGCGCGCCCGCCAGCTCGAAGCGGAGCTGCTCAAGCAGCTGGGGCAAGGCGACCTCTTCCAGACGGTCACGGAGCCCAGCCAGGTGCGCACGCAGCTCGCCGCTGAGTTCGCCGCTGCCGAGGCGTGCATCGACTACGCGTGCTTCGACGCCCTCGCCAAGAAGCTGAACGTGCACCGCGTGGTGCGCCTCACCGTCGCCAAGCACGGCGCGGGTTCGATGGTCGAGATGTACGGCTTCGACCCGGGCTTCAACGAGGTGCTGCACGTCGGTCAGGAGAGCGGCGAGAAGGCCGAGAAGAGCTTCCTGGGCGTCGCCGGCAAGAGCCAGGCCGCGAAGGACAAGGAGTTCCTCAAGAAGATGGGCGGCTTCCTCACCCAGGTGCAGAAGCGGCTCTCGACGGCGAACGGCAAGATCATCGTCGACAACGCCGACCCGGGCGCGCTCGTCACCATCGACAGCAGCGAGGGCGGCGTCGGCAACGTCGAGGCCATCGTGCAGCGCGGCGTGCGCACCGTGAAGGTCACCGCCAAGGGCTTCAAGCCGTTCGAAAAGTCGGTGACGGTGGAGCCCGCGAAGGACGTCACCGTGCAGGTGACGCTGGAGGCCATTCCGCTCGCCCCCGTGGCGCAGCCGGTCGTGAAGGAAGGACCGAGTCAGAACGTGTTCACCAAGCCGGGCCTGTACCTCGCGTTGATCGGCGCTGGCGCCATCGCCACCGGCATCGCGTTTGGTCAGTCGGCGCAGAACGTGAAAACGCGCGTCGAGGCTGGTGGCGACCCGGTGCAGGTGACGCGCGCTGAAGCGAAGGGCGCGCCGACGCAGGCGCTGCTGGCCAACGTGCTGGTGGGCGCTGGCGCTGCGGCGGTTGCCGGTGGCGTGACGTGGATCATCGTGACGCTGCCCCCGCCGGCGCCGACCGAGAGCGTGAAGCCCGTCATCGAGCCGACCGAGAGCGTCACGCCCGCGGGCGCGATGCTGCGCATCGGCGGCTCGTTCTAGTCAGCGGCAGCGATACTCCGACAGCACGGGCACCGACGCGACCTGCTCGCTGGCGGTGAAGTACGTGCGCCCGTCGATGCCGTAGGCGACCGCTTCGCCCTGCTCTTCTGGCGCGACGGGCACCGACACCGGCGCGACCGCGAAGATGTCTTCGAAGTTCGTCGCGCCGTCCGGCAAGCGGAACTCAACCAGCCGGTTGTACATGCGGAGCAGCACGCCGGTGCCGCACACGTTCACGTCGCCGCCCGTGAGCCGGTTGTCGCCTGAGGCTGGCACCGGGAGCTCTGCCACGTGCTCCAGCACGGCGGTCTTCGTCGCGTCGAACGGCAGGGGGAACCGGTACACCGCGCTCTTCCCGGTGTTCTCTTTCGTCACCAGGTACAGCACGCCGCTCTGCGCGTTCATGAAGATGGTCTCGGCGTTGTGTTTGTCGCCATTGGGGAACTCGTAGGGGAAGCGCTCCCAGGTGACGGTGGTGGTCGCCGGGGTTGGCTCCGGCACGCGGTAGATCGCGTAGTCGGTGCGCACGAAGCCGTTGTCGCCGATGTCGCCCAGGTAGACGCAGGTGCCCGACGGGCACGGGCCGAGCGCGAGGTCTTCCCAGTCGCGCGCCGTCGCGCCGTCGAGGTTGAACGTCTGCAGCACCACGCCGTTCTCGATGGCGAAGAAGCGGGCGGAGTCGCCCGAGTCGTTGTGGGCGTACAACACTCCGGGGCGCGAACGGCTCGCCACGAGGCCCGAGAGCTCCACCAGCGGCGCCTCGAGCACGCCTGCGTCCAGCGCCATGGTCCAGCTGCGGCAGCCGCACGACGGTCCGGCGTCGATTTCGGGCATCAGCGGGTCAGCAGGCTTCGGCGTACAGGCGGCGAAGAAGATCAGCGCGACGAGGGAGAGCCTCACATCGACGCATCGTGGACGATCTGCCAGCGCCCCTGCCAGCGTTTGAAGACGATGACGGTGTGGCCCGAGGCCGCCGGCTTGTCGGGGTACGCGAGCGTCCACCTGGCGGCGATGGAGACCGCGTCAGGCGTCTCGCGAACGTCGAGCGGCTCCAGGGTCAGCTTCCCCATCGCAGCCGGCGTGGTGTAGCGCTGCTTGTAGCGGGCCAGCACTTCGGCGCGGCCGCGCGTCACGCCGCTGGGCGACACGAAGACCGCGTCGTCGGCGTACACGGAACAGAACGCGTCGAGATCGCCGCGAGACCACGCGGCGGCCTGACGGTCGAGCAGCGCCAGCACCTCGTGCCCACCGTCACTCGCGGCGAGCGCCAGCGTCAGGGCGTACGCGAGCACGTGGCGACTCCGACCTTGCGCATCTCGGCGAGGAACTTCTCGGGCGGCAGGAAGCCGGTCACGCGCGGGCTGTTCATCACCTCGCCCATGCCGTCCACGAACGCCACAGTGGGCAGCCCCTGCACGCCGAAGCGCTCGTAGAGCTTGTCCAACACGTCGTCGTCGACGGTGCCGTCGACCTTCACGGTCACGAAGCGCGCGGCCTCGGCCTTCACGTCGGCCGAGACGTAGGTGTGCGTGTCGAGTTCCTTACAGGCGGCGCACCAGTCGGCGAAGAAGTCGATCAGCACCGGCTTGCAGTCGGCCTTCGCCTTGGCGAGCGCGGCCTCGAACGGCTCGGCAGACTTTGCTTTCTCGGCGCTGTACTCGAGCGCCCAGACGAACTCGGTGTGCGTCTCGAGCGCCGCCAGCTTCGCCTTCACGTCGGCGAGCGCCTTCTCGAGCTGCGCCTTCTCGTCGCCGTCGGCGGTGGCGAGCGCCGCCGTGAGCTTCGTCACCTGCTCGGTGAGATCGCCCTGCGCGACGAGGTCGATGGGCGTGGGCTTCGGCACATCGACCGGCGCCGCCATGCGGATCAAGAAGGCCACCAACACGGCCGCGACGCCGAGGCCCTTGCCCACCCACTGCCGGCCTTCCTTGAAGGACAGGTGCACCGCGCCGACGGTGACGCCGATGAAGACGACGATCGCCGCCAGCGTAATCGCGCCCGCGTGACCGAGGCTCGCCACATGATCAGCGATGAAGGTCCCGAAGGCCGGGAAGCCATCGCGCAGGTACGACAGCGCGAGGCCCAGGAGCGCGATGCCGAACACCGACTTGACCCACTCCATCCATACGCCGCTCTTCGGCAACCGCAGCGTGAAGACGCCGATGAGGAAGAACGGCACGCCGATGCCGAGCGCGTAGATAAAGAGGAGCAGCCCGCCGAGGACCGGATCGCGCGTCTGCGAGACCCACGTCAGCACGCCCGTCAGCACGGGGCCGGTGCACGGCGCGGCGAGGAAGCCAGCGACGCTGCCCATCAACAGCGCGCCGATGAGCCCGCCGCCGCCGACGCCGTTGAGCTTCATCGCGAGGCCCGACGGGAGCGCGAGCTCGAACGCGCCGAACATCGACGTCGAGAGCACCAACATGAACGCGGCGAGACCCAGGATGACCCACGTGTTGCCCAGCACCGAGCCGAACGCGCGACCCGAGAGCGCCGCGAAGACGCCGAGCGCGCTGAAGACCGCGCCCATGCCGAAGACGTAGGCGCTGGTGAGCAGCAGCGCGCGGCCGCGCGAGTCAGCCTGACGCGCGCCGAAGACGCCGACGGTGATGGGAATCAGCGGGTACACACACGGCGTCAGCGACGTGAGCAGGCCACCCAGGAAGATGACGCCGGCCGCGACGAAGAGCCGACCCGAGCCGAGCAGCGACGACGCGTCGAGCGCCGACGTGGGGCCGGTGGGGATCAAAGAGGGAATGAAGACCAGGCCGACTGCAGAGAGAGAGGCCAGGATCAGCACCGTCGAGCGCTTCATGCGCAGCAATATGCGCCCAGAGGCCTTCGCGTTTCTTCTCTTTTTGCTTTCGCTGCCTCCCTGCAAGCCCAGTGATTCTCAGCGACTGCGCGGCCGTGGTACGCGCGGGTATGCCTCGCCTGCTCGTCATCGCGACGCTCGTCGCCGCTGCTGCGCGGTTCTGCAGCAAGGAACCGGAGCCCACCAGGAGCGCAGTGACCACCGAGCGCCCCGCGCTCAACGAAGCCGACGTGGACGATGGCGGCGTCGCGGTGCGCTTCATCGCCATCGGTGACACGGGCAAAGGCAACGCCGCGCAGAATCAGGTCGGCAGATCGATCGGCGCGTTCTGCGGCGCGCACGTGTGCGACTTCGTGGTGCTGCTGGGTGACAATTTCTACCCGACGGGCGTGTCGTCGGTGACGGACCCACAGTGGGAGACGTCGTTCGTGAAGCCGTACGAGTCGGTCAACGTGCCGTTCTACGCGGTGCTGGGAAACCACGACTACGGCGGCAACGGCGCGGGCACGGAGCTGCCGAAGGGCGACGTGCAGGTCGCGTATTCCGCGGTGAACCCGAAGTGGCGAATGCCGGCGCACCACTACAAGTGGCAGCAAGGCGAAGTGGACTTCTTCGTCGGTGACACCAACCGCTCGATGTTCAGCGTCGACAGCCAGGTGCGCGCGGACTTTGACGCGTGGATGCCAGCGTCGACCGCCACGTGGAAGATCGTCTTCGCGCACCACCCGCTCAAGTCGAACGGGCCGCACGGCAACGCGGGCAGCTACGACGGGCTGAGCTTCGTGCCCATCGCCAGCGGCGCCGGCGTGAAGGACTTCATCGAGCAGCGCGTGTGCGGCCGCGCGGACTTCTACATCGCAGGGCACGATCACAACATTCAGTGGCTCGAAGACACCTGCAGCAGCCCGGGCTCGACGATCAATACCGGGCTCATCGTCTCGGGCGGCGGCGCCAGCACGACGCGGCTTCGGGGAACCCAGAAGGCGTACTACCAGACCGACGCGCCGGGCTTCGTCTACGTGGTGATCCGCGGCAAGACGTTCACCGCGACGTTCTACGACGCGAACGGCGTGCAGCAGTTCACCCGCACGGTGCGGAAGCCCTGACCATGTTCCAGTTCTTTCGTGATCAACGCCGCCTGCGCTTGGCGGCAGAGCCGTTCCCCGCTGCGTGGACGGAGATTGTCGAGCGACGGCTCGGCTACACGCGCCGGTTCGAGCCGGCTGAGTTGGAGCGCTTCCTCGTGGTCTTGAAGGTCTTCGCCCACGACAAGGAATGGGTCGGCGTGCACGGGTTGGCGGTCACCGACGAGATGAAGGTCGTCATCTCCGGGGCCGCGGCGCGGCTGGCGCGCAACCTCGACCTCGACGTCTACGATCAGCTCCGCACCGTCGTCGTCTACCCGAGCCACTTCCAGAACGAGGAAGACGTGTTCCTCGGGCAGGCGTTCCGCTGGGGGCAGGTGGTCTTGAGCTGGGACGCGGTGAAGAACGGCCTCGCCAACCCGACCGACGGTCACGACACGGCGCTGCACGAATTCGCCCATATGCTCGACGCCGCGAGCGGCGGTTTCGACGGCACGCCCGAGCTGCACGATCACCGCGACTACGCGGGCTGGGCCCAGGCCTTCTCACGACACTTCCTCAGGCTGCGCGAGAAGCCCGAGAAGAACGTGCTGCGCGCCTACGGGGCCACCAACGAAGCAGAGTTCTTCGCGGTGGCCACCGAGGCATTCTTTGAGAAGCCGGTGCAGCTCAAGAACCGCGCACCGGACCTCTACGCGCAGCTGCAGCACTATTACCTCGTCGATCCCGCGGCGGCGCTCAGGGCTTCTTGACGTCGAGGCCGGCGCTGCGGGCCAGGCCCATCACGCCTTCGACGGCGGCGGCGATGTAGCCGAAAGGGTTCGCGCCATCGACCGCGGTGACGTGCACCTCGCCCATCTTCTGTTGGAACGCAGCGGCGAGCTCCGGCAGGCGATTGGCGACGGCGAGCTGAATCGCCTCGGGCGAGAGCGTGTTCTCGACCTCCTTGAGACGCGCGGCGCGTTGCAGCGCGGGCTCCTGCAGTAGCTGCTGCTTGTGAACCTCGAGCTCGACGGTGCGCGTCTCGATCTCAGCCAGCTGACGCTTCGCTTCGGCGGCCGCGGCCTGCAGGCGGATCGTCTCGGCCTGCTGCTGCAGCTCCGCCACCTGCGCCTCGTGACGGGCGCGCTCGGCCTGCGCCTGCAGCTGCATCGCCTCCAGCTCGGCGCTCAGCTTCTGCAGCTGCGCGCGTTGCTCCGCCTGCGCGGCCTCTTCACGGAGCTGCGCGTCGCCCACCAGCTTCTCGTGCATCGTGCGTTGGTCTGCCTGCAGCTTCTCCAGCACCGCTGCTTCGTCCGCGGCCTGCTTGCGCTTCCGCGTCTCCTGCTCGACGGCGATCTTCTGCAGCTGGTACTCGCGCTCAGCCAGCAGCTGCGCCGCGCGGGTCGACCGCTCCTGGCTCAAGCGCGCTTCTTCTACCTTCGCGTCAGACGAGATCTTCTCGAGCCGCGCTGACTCTTCTGACTCCTGCTTCTTCTGACGGAGCTCGGTGGTCGCGGCGATGCGCAGCAGCTCGACCTCGCGCTGCGTGCGCGTCTCGTCGGCCTGCAGGGCGCGCTGCTTCGCGAGCTCGGCCTCGCGCGCGACCTGTTCCTGCTGCACGCGGAACCGCGCCTGCATGTTGGTGAAGACCTGCGCCGACATGACGCGCACGTCCTGAATCTCGATGGTGTCGACCACCACGCCCCAGCCGCGATCGGTGACGTCCTCCATGCGGCCTTCGCCGCTGACGACCGGCGCGATCTCCCGCACCAGCTCGCGGGCGAGCGCGTCTTTGCGGCGGGTCAAGACCTGCTCGATCGAGAGGTTCGCGATGAGCCGCCGCGACGCGCCGACGCACATCTCTTCCATCATCTCGGCGAGCTTTTCCTGCGCGCGCTCCGGGAAGCTGAAGTTCAACATGCGCGCGGCGATGAGCGGCTCGGCCACGCGATACACGGCGATGCCGGTCACCTTCACGCCGACCTTCTCTTGCGTGATCTGGTCGGCGACGAAGTGCAGCCGTTGCACGGTGGTGGGCACGATGGCGATCGAGTCCCACGGCCACTTGAAGACGGTCGCGCCCTGCCCCGCCGCCACGACCTGACCGCCGCGCATGCGCAGCAGGAACTCGCTCGGCTTCGCGGAGATCCACCCCCAGCGCTTGGTCTTCTCGGGATCCTCCTCGGGCTTTCCGCGGCGCCAGCCCTCGGCGTAGCGGGACGACTCTGCGGACACGACAACCGAGGCGGGTTTGGTCATGCACGACGTCCAAAGCGAGCGTCGTGCCGAGCGGTAAGTGCTCGATGTCTGGCGTGGAGCGATCCGAAGTGGATCAGCTCGGTCGAATTCGGGTCACCACATCGGGGTGCTGCTGTTCGAAGCCGACATCGAACGTCGCGACGCGACCTCCGTGATGACGGGCGAGTGCGGCGAGGTAGGCGTCGGTGATCTGCGCGCGCCCGCGCAGCCCCACGTGCGAGACCGCCGAGTAGCCGAGGTCATCGGGCCAGAACTCGTGCAGCGGGTGCGCGATGAGGCCGTCGAGCAACTGCCACGCGAGCGGCATCACCAGACTCGACGCGGCCCGGCCGTAGTTCCGCAACAACCCGCCTTGCGTGATCGGACACGTCGCGAAGCGCTGCACGTTCGCGGCGAACCAGTCGTGAGCAAGGTCGTGGTGCCCGCTGGTCGTGTCGACGAGCGCGATCAGGACGTTGATGTCGAGCAACCAGGCTCTCACGGAAGCATCCCCGCGCGCCGGAGGCTTTCGATGTCGTCTTCTTCTTCTGTCGCGCGAACCTCGTCTGAGGTCTCGGCGCTGCCTCCGGGCGCGGGGTAGACAGAGAACCCGTTGCGCACTTCAAGCAGCGGCAGCGCCTCCACCACCGGCTCGACGGTGTTCCGCACGAGCGCGTTGATCACCGCGCTCATCGACACGTCTTCGCGCTTCGACCGCGCCTTCACGTAGCGGTAGAGATCGTCATCAAGAGAGATGGTCAGACGCATGAGACCTCCAATGCGGTGAAGTGGTGAAGCGGTGAACTTCACCAAGCCCCGACCAGCGTAACACCGCGAACTGACACGTGGCGTCAGGGAGATCTTGAGATTCACTCTCAAGACCAGCCAACCACCCGGAATCATTGATCATGGACTTGACGAGTCCATCATCGTGCCGTTACAGGAGCCCGCATACCGGACCTGTCCGGTCCACATTCGAGGTGCTGAATGCTGAAGCTGCCGATCTACATGGATTACCACGCGACGACGCCGATGGACCCGCGCGTCCTGGAAGCCATGAAGCCCTACTTCCTTGACGACTTCGGCAATGCCGCGTCGCGCAACCACGCGTTTGGCTGGAAGGCCGAAGCCGCTGTCGAGAAGGCCCGCAAGCAGGTCGGCGCGCTCATCGGCGCGTCGGACAAAGAGATCGTCTTCACGTCAGGCGCGACCGAGTCGAACAACCTCGCGCTCAAGGGCGTCGTCGAGTTCTACAAGGACAAGGGCGACCACATCATCACCGTCGCCACCGAGCACAAGGCGATCCTCGATACGTGCAAGCGCCTCGAGCGCACGCGGCAGGAGCGCATCGACGAGCTCAAGCTGCAGCGCCTGATGGAGATCACCGCCGCCGACGTGAACCCGGAAGATCTCGCGACGCTGGAGCTCAAGCACGACCTCGAGAACGACGCGGTGCTCAAGCGCTGGGTCGAGAAGCTCCGCGTGGGCGCGCGCGTCACCTACCTCACGCCCAAGAAGGACGGCCTGATCGACCTCGAGGAACTCAAGGCCGCCATCACCGACAAGACGATCCTCGTCTCGGTGATGCTCTGCAACAACGAGATCGGC
>CAYWON010000011.1:0-73189 GCA_964459885.1 uncultured Archangium sp. | reverse complement strand
AAGAAGAGCGTGCGCGCAATGAGCCCGCTGTCGGGCGCCGCCGAGAGACACAGCATCAGGACGAGTGTGTTCATGGCGGCGATCTACCTCAGCCCGCCGACTGCGTGACGACCTCGCCGCCCGTCTCGTCGGCCTCGGGGTCTGGCGAGACGCGCTGCTGCTTGTAGATCTTGAACTTGAGCGTCACGAGGTACGTGACGCCGCACGCGAGAATCGCCGGCGGCCCGTACGCCTTGCCGAAGACCTCGAAGACGAGCGCGATGGCCGCGAGCGGCACGCCGACCACCGCCACCAGCGAGCTGCCGATGCCGACGACCGCGAAGAGCGCAGGGTCCAACTGCGCGAGGCCCGTGAGGTTGACGAGCGAGGCCACCAGCGCGCCGGCCACGCCGCCTAGGTACATGCTGGGGATGAGCAGGCCCGACGAGCCGCCGCCGCCCAGCGTCAGCGCCGTGGTGATGACCTTGCCGACGAGCAGCAGCGCCAGGACCCACCACGCTGCAACCACAGCGTCGCCGTTCAACACGGCGTGCACCGTTTCTTCGCCGGTGCCGAGCACGTGGCTCACGGGGAGATCCGTCACCTGCGTGAAGAGGATGGCCACGAGCCCGGCCACCACCATCGTCACCACCGCGTGCCACGCCGGGCGAATGCGCGCGACCAGCAGCCGCAGCTGGCTCATGGCGAGACCGAAGCCCAGCGCGACGGGCATCGAGACCGCGACCGCAACGAGCGCCGCGGCGCCGTACTCCGAGACTGAGTACACAGGTGAGTGCGGTGGCGCGGTGAAGAGCGGCACGAAGCCGTGCAGCCGCGTGTTGAGCCAGAACGCGATGACGCCCGCCCACAGCGCCCACGCGAGCTTCCGGTAGATGATGCGATCTCCGTAGGCGATCTCCGTGGCGAAGAGCGCCGCGGTGAAGGGCGCGCCCAGCAGCGTCGCCACCGCCGCCGCGATGCCGACCAGCTGATAGGTGCGCAGCTCGTACTCGGAGCGCACGCGCAAGACGCGCGAGAAGCCCGACGAGACCGACTCGGAGATGAGGACGAGCGGCGCCTCGAGCCCGCCAGAGCCGCCCGTGCCCAGCGTCAGCAACGTCGCCGCGAACTTCCGCGCCGCGAGGCCAAACGTGGGCAGCGAGTAGCGCGGCTGCGGGTCGTCACCCGCGTGCTCGTAGGTCACGTGGTAGTTCGACAGCGCGAGCTCGATGCCGTCGCCCGTGGCGTCGCTCCACGAGGGCCGACGCAGCAACACGCCACGCACCGCCGCGCCGACGCCCATGACCACCAGCAGCGTCACCAGGCCGGTGACGCCGTGGCTCGCCGTGCCGTGAAAGAGCAGATGCAGCGCGACGTGCACCGCCTCACGCAACGCCGTGCACACGCCCCACACCAGCACCGAGAGCAGCCCCACCAACAACGCGTGCCGCGCGATGTCGTCCCAGTTGTCGTGGAGCGCCTTGCCTTCGGCGTCGAGGCGTTTGAAGTGCGTCTGAGCCATGCGGCGCTCTTAGCGGAGAACGTATGACTACAAACGACTCGTTCGTGATCGCGACGACCGGGTAGGAAGCACGGCATGAGATTCCTCGTGCTGCTCTCGACGCTGGCGCTCGCGTGCACGCCACCGCTGCGGAAGCCCGAGTCATCGCAGCTCGTCGTCACCGGCACGCTCTTCACCGGCGGCTTCGCGGCGCGCGGCCAGCCCATCGCCGACGCCACCGTCACCCTGCGGCGCGCTGCGACGGGTGAGGCGCTCGCCACCAGCACCACCTCGAGCGCGGGCGGGTACCGCGTCGCGGCGACAGTGCCCGCCAAGACGCGCGTGGCTGTCAGCGTCGAG
This sequence comes from uncultured Archangium sp., assembly GCA_964459885.1. Taxonomy (GTDB): domain Bacteria; phylum Myxococcota; class Myxococcia; order Myxococcales; family Myxococcaceae; genus Archangium_A. Next base: position 71,349 of record CAYWON010000011.1, on the reverse strand, counting down.
AAGGCCGGCTTCGTGCCGACGGTGCAGGCGCTGTCGGGCGGCCCGTACGTGGAGCTCTCACAGTCGCTCACGCTGCACCCCGTGACGACGCTCGAGTGCATCGACACCTCGTGCGGCGCGACGCGCGTCGACGTGGAATGGCTCGCGCCGCCGTCGAGCGCCACCGCGGAGGCCGCGACGTTCGACGTGGACCTCGAGAGCCCCGTTCGCGTCGACAGCCCGACGAGCCCGCTGGCGCTGGCGTGGGTGAAGCTGTCGGGCGGCACCGAGGGCGCGCTCGCCCTGCGCATCGCCCCATCTCAGTGGAAGCGGCTGGTCGACGCGGTGCCCGGCAACGGGACGCTCGAGGTGGCCACCGCGACGTTCGACGCCGAGGCGCTGACGTGGACGCCTGGTGCGCCGGCGCCGGTGTTCACCGAGTCGGGCGTCGCGGTGCCTGAAGCGGCGCTGCCGGCCCTGACGCGCCAGGAGTATGCCGGCGGTGCGGTCGCGCGGTTGCCCGTCATCACCAGCGGCTTCATCGCGGTCGTAGGCGACGCGCCGGCGCTCGGCTGCCTCACCGGCGTCGCGCGCATCGACGAGAAGGCCGCCGAAGGTGTCGCGCTCCTCGCCTCGGTCGAGCCGCAGAGCACCGACGCCGCGGGCAGCTTCTGCGTCGCCGCGCCGCTGGGTACCGAGCGCAGCTTCGTGCGAACCCAATACGCGGGGCTTCCCTACGCGGTGCTCTCGCTGCCCCCACCGACCGTCGCGGGCACCTGTGGCGGCGCGTGCGTCGACATCGGCACGGTGACCCTGACGTCCGACTCGCTGCGCACGCCGAAGCTGTGCCGCTTCAACGGGCGCGTCATCGACCCGCTGGGCATGCCGGTCGCCAACGCCGAGGTCGTGGCGTTCGACGACAGCGTGCTGGGCAACGCGGTCACTTCGTTCTGTGGCGAGCTGGGCACCCGCTGCGCCCTCGCCGCCCCGTCCAGGGAAGACGGCACGTTCACCCTCAACCTGCCGCTGCTGAACTCGGTCGTGCTGACGGCGCGCGCCGACGTGGTCACCGCGACGGGCGACGCGCAGCGCAGCGGAGGCCTGCGGCTCGACGCGTGCCCCACCCAGGAGGTCACCCTGCGGCTGCAGCGCGGCGTGGAGCGGCTCGACGTGTCGGCGGCGCTGGCCGGCGACGCGCTGACGTGGAGCCCGCCGAGGGCCGCCGCGCGCCTCACCGTCACCGACGCGCAGGGCACCGAGACGTGGTCGTCGGCGCCACCTGAAGGCATCACCCCGCCCTTCACGCTGCCGATGACGTTGCTCGCCGGCGAGTCGGTGCTGGTCGAGCTGGACGGCGTCGGCCGCGACGGGGTGCTGTACGTCGGCGCCGGCAGCGTCACTCGTTGAGTTTCGAGGGCGCTTGCCCTAGTTGCGCGGGCCATGTCTGACGCCCCGAAGTCGAACGCCCCGAAGAAGCAGAACGACAACCTGAAGCTGCCGACGCGCAGCGAGGACTTCAGCGAGTGGTACATCCAGCTCGTCAAGCGGGCGAAGCTGGCTGACAACTCCGATGTGCGCGGCTCGATGGTCATCCGCCCCAACGGCTACGCCATCTGGGAAAACATGCAGCGCGTCCTCGACGGCATGTTCAAGGACACGGGTCACCAGAACGCGTACTTCCCGGTGCTCATCCCCGAGTCGTACCTGGCCAAAGAGAAGAAGCACGTCGCCGACTTCGCGCCGCAGGTGGCCGTCGTCACGCACGCCGGTGGCAAGCCGCTGCCCGAGGGCGAGCGCTACGTCATTCGCCCGACGTCGGAGACCATCATCAACCGCAGCTTCACCAACTGGGTGCAGAGCTATCGGGACCTGCCCATCCTCATCAACCAGTGGGCGAACGTCATGCGCTGGGAAATGCGCCCGCGCCTGTTCCTGCGCACCACCGAGTTCCTCTGGCAGGAAGGCCACACGTGCCACGCCACCGAGGCTGAGGCGACCGAAGAGACGCTCAAGATGCTCGACGTCTACGAGCGCTTCGCCGTCGACTACATGGCGATGCCCGTCATCAAGGGCCAGAAGACCGAGAGCGAGAAGTTCCCCGGCGCGGTCAACACGTACTCCATCGAAGCGATGATGCAGGACAAGAAGGCCCTGCAGGCCGGCACGTCGCACATGCTCGGGCAGAACTTCGCGAAGATGTTCGACACGATGTACCAGTCGAAGGAAGGCACGAAGGAGTACGTGTGGCAGACGTCGTGGGGCGTCTCGACGCGCCTCATCGGCTCGCTGATCATGACGCACTCCGATGACGCGGGCCTCGTGGTGCCGCCGAAGCTCGCGCCCACGCAGCTGGTCATCATCATCATCGGCAAGACGCCTGAAGAGCGCGGCCCGGTGCGTGAGAAGGCGCACGCGCTCGCGGCTGAAGCGAAGAAGCAGGGCCTGCGCGTCATCGTCGACGACGACGAGACCAAGGGCCCGGGCTTCAAGTACGCCGAGTACGAGCTGCGCGGCGTGTGCCTGCGCGCCGAGCTCGGCCCGAAGGACCTCGCGCAGAACCAGGCCGTGCTGGCGCGCCGCGACAACAAGGCGAAGGAGACCGTGTCGATCGACGCCGTCGTCTCTCGCGCCGGCCAGCTGCTCGAAGAGATGCAGAGCGCGCTCTACGCGACCGCGAAGCAGCGCATGACCGACAACACCTTCGAGGTGAACTCGGTCGACGAGCTCAAGAGCAAGGACGGCTTCCTGCTCGCGCACTGGGACGGCACGCCCGAGACCGAGGCGCGCTTCAAGGACGAGTTCGGCCTCACCACGCGCAACCGCCCGTTCGACCTCAAGCAGGAACCGGGCAAGTGCATCCTCACGGGCGCGCCGTCGACCGGCCGCATCGTGCTGGCCAGGGCGTACTGAGAGGTTCGACGTGAGCGAGCGCATTCTGTGGCTGGAGCCCGTGGGCGGCATCGCGGGCGACATGTTCCTCGCGGCGGCGCTGGATCTCGGCGTGTCGCTCGACGCGCTGCTGACGCCGCTGCGCTCGCTCAACGTGCCCGGCTGGGACGTGAAGGTCTCGAAGGTCGAGCGCCACCACCTGTTCGGCACGCACGTCGAGGTGGTCGTCAAAGAAGATGAAGGCCACGTGCACCGCGCGTGGAAGGACATCGACGCCCTCATCTCGCGCTCGAAGTTGAGCGACGTCGCCAAGGCCAACGCGCTCAAGGTCTTCAAGCTCATCGGCGAGGTCGAGGCGCACATTCACGGCACCACACTCGACGCCATTCACTTCCACGAAGTGGGCGCCGTCGATTCCATCATCGACATCTGCGGCGCGGCCGTGGTGCTCGACCTGCTGGGCAACCCGAAGGTGTACGCCGCGCCGCCGCCGCTCGGCAGCGGCACCATCCGCATCGCCCACGGCGTGGTGCCGGTGCCGGTGCCCGCCACGCTGGCGCTGCTCAAAGACCTGCCGGTGAAGTTCGAAGGCACCGGCGAGCTGGTGACGCCCACGGGCGCCGCGCTGCTCAAGGCCTTCGCCACCATCGAAGCGCCGCCGCCCAGCGTCATCGAGCGCGTGGGCTACGGCGCCGGCACGAAGGACTTCCCAGATCGCGCCAACCTGCTGCGCATGTCGGTGGGCCGCCTCGCCGAGAAGCCGAGCGCGCTGACGGTGCTGGAATGCAACGTCGACGACTGCTCGCCGCAGCTGCTGGGCGCGCTCGTCGAGACGCTCATCGCCCGCGGCGCGCTCGACGCGTGGGTGGCGCCGGTGGTGATGAAGAAGGGCCGCCCCGGTCACCTCGTCGGCGTGCTGACCGACGCCGCGCACCGCGACGCGCTGACGCAGACGCTGCTGACCGAGAGCACCACGTTGGGCGTGCGCGAGACGCCGGTGACGCGCGTGGCGCTCGACCGCCGCCACGAGACCGTGCAGACGCCGTGGGGCGAGGTGCGCGTGAAGCTGGGCCTGCGTGGCGAAGCAGTGCTGAACGCGGTGCCCGAGTTCGAAGACTGCCGCGCGCTCGCCACGAAGCACGCGGTGCCGCTGAAGCAGGTGCAGGCCGCGGCACTGGCGGCCTGGCACCACCCGAAGCGCTGACTACGGCGCCGGCTGGGCAACGGGCGCGGCCGTGGTCGCGCTGTTCGCCACCAGGCGACCGTTCACGAACAGGTACGTGATGGTCTTGCCGCAGCCGGCCATGCCGAACGTGGCGCTGCCGAGGTACGTGCGGGTCAGCTGCTCACGCGGGCACTGCAGGTCGAACGACGCGCGCTTCTCGGGCGTCTCGTTCCACGAGCAGTTGCCCATCATGCAGAAGAGGACGGTCTCGTAGGTCTTCTCGCAGCCGACCACGCGGTAGATGTGCGCGTTCTTCTCGATCGACTCGACGAACGACGCCTTGAGCTGGTCCGCCGGGCACTGGAGCTCGGTGCTGGCCGACGACATCAGGTTGGCCTCGCGCTTGGCGTTGATGCCCGGGCCCTGCAGCGTGGTGCCGCCGTGGGCGCGGCAACCCGAGAGCGCGACGACGACGACGGAGCCGACGAAGAAGAAGAGTGATCGCATGCGCCGCCGTCTAGCGGCTCACGGCACGCGACGGAACTCCATCGGCGCCGGCTGCGGACCCAGCATCAGCACATCGCCTCGGCGCTGCGCGGGGTAGCGCACGGTGCGCCGCGAGGTGGTCGAAGCCTGCACGTCGCCGCTGCACTCGCGCACGTACTGCGGCCCTTCGCCGAGCGAGACCAGCAGCTCGTCGCCTTCGACAGACCAGCTGCACTCGTCGGTGTGACGCAGCACCCAGACCGTGCACGCGGAGTCTTCAGCGGCGCGTGAGACGACGGCGTCGACCGAGCAGCCGCCGTCGGGCCGCAGCTCGTACTCGGTGCCCTGCCCTGTCGGCGCGACCCACGCCGCGTCGGGTTTCGAACGGAAGTTGCGCGCGCCCGCCACGCCCCAGGACCATCGGCCGATGAGGTCGTCGGTCGTCGGTAGGGTCGGCGCGGCGACGACCGCGGCCTCCACCACGCCGGGCGGTGTCGGCTCGTCAAAGACGGTGTCGACGAGAGCGGTGGGGCTGAACCCGAAGAGCGTCACGACCGCGAAGCCGCCGACGCAGCACAGGCCCAACGCGACCGCCGCCACAGCGACGATGGTGCCGATGCTGCGCTGCCGTTCGTCGCTCATCGCGGCGGAGGCGGCGCGAGGAGGTACGCCACCGTCGCCACGCCCACCAACACCGCGCCCGCCACGCCCCACACCACCGGGCTCGTGTACCAGGGCTTCTGATCGACGACGGAGAGCTGCAGCGGCGAGTCGGGGCTGGCCACCTTGGCGGCCGTCACCTGGGTCGCGTCGAGCGCTTCCACGAAGTACCAGGCGGTGAAGCTCGAGACCTCGGTGGGCGGCGGAATGGTGCCGGTGCAGAGCTCGCCTTCGCACTGCATGTCAGACGAATAGAAAGGCCCGGTCGCGGTGAGGGCGTGGCGCAGCAACACGCGCGTCACCTTCGCTTCGGGGTCGATGACCTTCACCTTCACGACGTACGGCGCTTCGCCACCTTCGCGGGGCACCAGCTCGAGACGCGCGCGCGCGAGGTACACGCGGCGCATCTTGTTGACGAAGTCGACCTGCTTCTGCGGCGCGGTCGACGGCACGGTGAGGCGCGGGTCGAGCTCGAGCGCTTCGAGGGCACGCGTCTCGGCGTTGGGCGCGTCACCCAGCACGAGGTGGATGAAGCCGAGCTCGAGCAGCGCGTTGGCGCGCTCGTTGAGCGGACGATCGGGCGTCGCGAGGTAGCGCTGGTACTCGACGACGGCCTCTTCGTAGCGGAGCTGCTCGGCCATCTTCCGCGCGTCGACGAGGCTGGTGGGCACCGCGGTCGACGGCGCGGCCAGCACCAGCTCGGCGGCGCCGGTCTCGGGCGTGAGCACGATGGTGCGCGGGGCGTCAGGCAGCGCGGCGAGGAGAAGAGCGAACAGCATCGAGTGGCGGCTTGTACCACCTCGCGCTGGGCGACGACGCGCGAATGCTGACCGTCAGTTCCACGTGCAGCCGGAAGCGACGCACGTCCACCGCTGGGCGAAGGGCGCGCCGCCGTCGACGCAGCTCGACGCGGTGCTGGGCGCCGAATAGCCGGTCGCCGGGTTCACCGAGAGGTCGGTCGTGAAGCGCAGATTGGTCTCCGTGAGCGGGCCGCACACCAGCGAGTTGGTGCCCCCAGCCGAAGGGCAGCTCGTCGCAGTGAGGTCGGGGGTCCACGCGTAGCTGACACAGCTCTTGTCGTCCCACTGGCCATCGCAGTCTTCGTCGAAGGTCGGCGTGGCGGTGTTCGACTCCACGACCGGGTTGCAGGCGAGCGAGCCGGGGAACGGGAAGGCCTGGCCGTCGCTGCCGCGCACGAGCCGCAGCGGCATGCTGGACCACGCGCCCGACAGCGAGGCCGGCAGCGAGACGCTCGAGAGCGGGCGGGTGACGTCGCAGTCGTACGAGCTGATGACCGACCAGGTCGAGGCCCGGTTGTATTGCAGCAGGCACGTGCCGTTGCCTCGACCGCCCGTCCACCCGACCGCGAGGCCGCGCTCGTTCGGCGAGTGCATCAGAGAGAGCGCCGTCGGCGACACCACCGGGCCGCGGAAGAACGTGGCCATCACGCCCAGCGGCGAGGTGGCTACCGACGAGGCCGAGCGAAGCGACGCGGTGTTGCCGAGTGGCGTCTGCTCTCGAATCTGGACCAGGCCTGACCGGAACGCGCCGGTGAACTGGAAGTCGCTCGGGTCGGGCGGGTTGGCCGAAAACGTCTGCGAGCCGAATGACGGGTTGTAGAGCGCGGCGATCGACAAGACGGCGTCGTTGGGGACCGCCGGGACGCTCTGCGTGTGCATGGTGGTCGAGCCGCCGGAGTAGTCGTCGCTCCTGTCGACGAGCGTGTGACGCGTCAGCAAGGCCGCCCACAGCACCCCGGCAGTGGCCTCGTCGTTGGTGGCGCGAATCGCGTCGCCGAGCACCAACGTCGTGCGCAGTCGCGACGCGTAGATGCCGACCGAGCCGGTGCTGTTGTCGTCTTCCACCACGCGCTGCCACACGTTGCCGCGGCTGTCGGACACTTCGGCTTCGTCACCTGAGCTCAGCCCGCCGCTGGCGCTGACCACCACCACCGTCGCGCCCGCGTCGATGGTGAACGGCACGAGCAGGTTCCAGCCCGTGCCGCCGTCGGTCGTGGAGCCGATGATGCGGTACGGCAGCTCGACGCACGTCGCCGGCATGCCTGTGGTCGTGGCGCCTGCGTAGCCGTCGTCGCAGCGACACGAGTAGGTGCCCTGCCCTTCGATGCACGTCGCGTTGTTTCCGCACAGGTCGGCCCTCGTGCAGAACGCGGCGGGGGTGCACGTCGTCGTGCCGCCAGTCACCGTGGCGCCGACGTAGCCCTGCGCGCACGCGCACTGCCAGCTGCCGGGAATGTTCGAGCAGTTGGTGTTGGCGCCGCAGTTGGTGAAGAGGCACTCGTCGACGTCGGTGCACGTCGCCGGGCCGTTGGTGACCGGCGCGCCGTCGTAGCCGACGTCGCACACGCAGGTGAACGCTGCGCCGTTCGCGACGCAGCTCGCGTGGTCGCCGCACACCACGCCGCCACACGGCATCGCGGTGCCGCCGCCCGTCGCTGCGCCACCACCTGTCATCGCGTCGCCGCCGCCGGTCGCCACACCGCCGCCCGTTGCTGTGCCGCCACCCGTTGCGGTGCCGCCACCTGTCGCCGCACCACCGCCCGTCGTGGAGCCACCTCCGCCCGCGCCATCGCCACCGCCGACCGCGCACACGCCTCCGTCACATCCGAAGACCTCGATGGCAGTGGGGTCGATGCAGCCAGCGAACACGATGGCCAAGAGAGCCGCAGCGATGCGCATGGCTCGAACCATACGCTACGGCTCAGAACCAGGTGCAGTTCGACGGGGTGCAGGTCCACGACGACGCGTTCAGCACACCACCGTCAGCGCAGCTCGAGTGCCAGCTGGTCGTCGAGTACGTCGTCGACGGCGGCGAGACCGCGTCTGACGTGTAGCGCGTGTCGTTCTCAGTGCTCGCGCTGCACGCCACGTTCGACGCGCCGTTGGACCCCAGGCAGTTCCCCGCCGACGACGCGAAGAGCCATTCCCACGTCGCGCAGGTCTTGTCGTCCCACGTCCCGTTGCAGTTCTCGTCGATGGTGGGCGTGGAGGTCGACGAGCCGCTGCGCGGCGCACACGTCACCGGCGTCGTGAAGCGGTGGAGTTCCACGCCGTCGGACGAGCGCACGAGCCGGATGTCGAGGCTGCTCCATGCGGGGAGCGACGACGGCAGCGACGCGTTGCTGTTGGTGCGCGTGGTGTCGCAGTTGGCGCCGGTGATGGCCGCCCACGCCCCGGACCGGAACACCTGCAGCGTACAGCCGCCTGAGCCACCGTTGCCGCGACCCGCCGTCCACGACGTGGTGACCGTGCGGCTGTTGGGCGTGTGCGTCAGCGAGAAGTTGCTCGGCGGCACCGGCGGCCCGCGGAAGAACGTGACGATGGCGCCGAACGGGGACGTCCCGGGCGACACGTCGGCGCGCAGGCTGAGCGAGGTGCTGCTGGGCACCACGCGGCGGATCTGTACGACGCCCGACGCGCTCGTGCGCGCGAACACGAAGTCGTCAGCGGCTGGCGGCGCCGCGGCCCAGGTGACGTTGGCCGTTGAATAGAACGCGCCCAACGCGAGCACCTCGTCGCCAGGGACGGTGCTGGTCGTCATCGAAGGCTGCGTGGTGCTGCTGCCGCTGTAGACGCTCGTGGTGTCGAGGTAGACGTGTCGATCGAGCTGCGCCACCCAGAGCGCACCCGCCGACGTGAGGAAGCCGCTTCCACGCACGACGTCTCCCGCCATCAGGGGGCTCGTCACCCGCGTCATGGCGACGATGAGGCCACCGCTGATCGACGAGTCTTCAACGATGACGCGCCACGAGTTGGAGCGGCTGTCGCTCACCGTCGGCGCACCAAACGCGCTGACGCCGCCGCCAGCAGCGACCGCGACCAGCGTCGATCCCACGTCGATCGACGAAGGCATCGTCACCGTCCACGAAGTGCCCGAAGCCGCCACGGAGCCGAGGATGGTGTACGGCGGCGTCTCGACGCACGTGGCAGGCATGCCAGTCGTCGTCGCGCCGCTGTAGCCGTCGTTGCAGCGGCAGGAGTAGTTGCCCGACGCCTCGCTGCAGGTCGCGTTGGCGCCGCATTGACCCGGCATCGTGCAGTAGGTCATCAGCGAGCAGGTGGTCGTGCCGCCGGTGACGGTGGCGCCCACGTAGCCCTGCGCGCACGAGCACTGCCAGCTGCCGGGAATGTTCGCGCACGAGGTGAACGCACCGCAGTTGGTGAAGAGGCACTCGTTGGTGTCGACGCACGTCGCGGGGCCGCCGTTGACGGGCATGCCTTCGTAGCCGCCGTCGCACACGCAGGTGTACGAGGCACCGTTGGCGACGCAGCTCGCGTGATCGCCGCAGACCACGCCCACACAGCTCATCGCGGTGCCGCCGCCAGTCGGTGCGCCACCACCGGTCGCGACGCCGCCGCCGGTCGCCGCGCCACCGCCAGTCGCAACGCCGCCGCCGGTCGCGACGCCACCGCCGGTCGCGACACCACCACCGGTCGCGGCGCCGCCTCCGGTCGCTACGCCACCGCCGGTGTTCGCGGCTCCACCTCCCGTCGCGACGCCGCCGCCGGTCGCAGCGCCGCCTCCGGTCGCGCCATCGCCTCCGCCGAGTTCGCACACGCCGCCGTCACACCCGAACACTGCGATCGCCGTGGGATCGATACACCCGGCGAGAACGATGGCCCCGAGAGCTGCGACAACGCGCATGGCGCGCAGCATAGCCGAGAGGTCAGGGCACGACGGCACGGCGCAGATGTGCGCCAACCCGGGTCATCGTCTCGTAGTGAATCGTCTGGGCCCAGGCGCTGAGCGTCTCTGCAGAGATGGCCTCGTCGCCGTCCCGGCCCAGCAGCGTCGCCGTGACGGGCGCGTCGTCCTTCACCGCGTGGGTCACGTCGACGATGAGGTGGTTCATCATGACGCGGCCGAGGACAGAACAGCGGGCGCCGTTGACCAACACGTGCGCCTTGCCAGACGCGAGGCGCGGGTAGCCGTCCCAATAGCCAACGGGCAGCACGGCGACGCGCGTGTCAGCGGCGCAACGGTACGTGCAGCCGTAGCCAACGAAGCTGCCCGCCGGCAGCCACTTCACGACCTGGCTGGGTGCCTTCCACGACGCGACCGGCTCGAGGGTCGGCACCTCACCCAACACCACGCGCGCCGACAGCCGCGTCTCGGCCGAGGGCCACAGCCCGTACATCGCGATGCCGACGCGCACGACATCGAGTCGCGCGGGAGGCAGCACCAACGCCGCCGCGCTCGCGGCGAAGTGACGCTGGAGTGCGGTGACACCGAGGCGTTGCCGCACGAGCGCCTCGCCCGCTTCGAAGTTCGCGAGCTGGGTGCGCGCGTAGTCCTGCTCGGTGACGTCTTCGGTGTTGGCGAAGTGGCTCATGACGCCGCGCACCCGGGCGCCCTTCAGGAAATCAGCGTCGCCCCGCTCGAGTGCGGCGCGGGTGAAGCCTTCGCGACCCAGACCGGTGTCGAGGTGCACGTGCACGTCGGTCTCGAGCCCCGCCGCCTCGAGCGCACGCAACGCGGCGTCGAAGCCACGATCTGCCGCGACGACGCTGACGTTCAGCCGCGCGAGGTCGACGACGTCTTGCGCCGACACCGCACCGATGACGAGGACCTCGCGGGGCGGTCGGCTGTTCGCCTTCTCCCACGCGCGAATCGCCGCGGCCTCGCTGGGGGTGATGACGTAGATAACGTCGACCAACGCGTGCGCGAGCGACAACGTCTCGACGAGGCCGTGGCCGTAGGCGTTCCCCTTCAGCACCACGCCCACGCGCGCGCCGGCGGCGATCTTGCGGAAGGTGGCGACGTTGGCGGCGTAGGCCGACTGCGAGAGCTCAATCCAGGAAGCGACGGTCATCTGAGGCCGCAGCGATACACCATTCGTGCCATCGCCGCTGAGTTCGGCCTCGCCGATGTTTGCAGTTACACTCATCGCCGGAATGGTCGGGGTTCCTACGTCAGCGAATTTCGGTTTCCTGCAGTCCCACGATCCGCAGCTGGTTCTCCTCGGCGCCCTCGCCGAGCGGTACTTCGCGAACGACCCCGTCACGGCGCTCATCAAGCTGCGTCAGTTCGGTGAACTGCTGGCACAACGCACCGCCGCGAACCTCGGGCTGCCCATCATTCCGCTCGAACCGCAGAACGACCTCGTGCGCCGGCTTCAGAGCGCCCGCGCGCTGACGCCGGACGCGAACGAAGCCTTCACTGCGATCCGACGTGCCGGCAACGAAGCGACGCACCAGAACCGCGGCACGCACCGCGACGCGCTGACGTGCCTCAAGCTCGCACGAGAACTCGCGATCTGGTTTCACCGCGTCTTCAGCCGGCAGCCGAAGTTCAGCCCCGGCCCCTTCGTTCCGCCCGTCGACCCTGACGCCGGAACCCGGGAACTTCGGGCCGAGCTGGAACGCCTTCGGAAACACCTCGAAGAGGCGAAGCTCTCGGTCGAGGCGGCGAAGGCGGTCGCGGCTGAAGAGTCGCGGCGACGACTCGACGCCGAGGAGCGCGCGAAGCGGGACGCGGCCGACGCGGCGCTGTGGGAACAACTCGCGGCGGACGCCGACGCGCAACGGCTCGCGACGCTTCAGGCCGCCGCCGCTGCAGCCGAGGCCAGACCCAGTGCAGAGACGCAGAAGTTCACGGCGCAGCTCATCGACGCGGGCGCGGCGATTCAGATCGACGAAGCCGACACGCGCCTCATCATCGACCAGCAGCTCCGCGAGGCCCTGTGGGAAGCCGACTCTCAGACGCTTCGGTACAGCAACGGAACCCGTCCGGTCGCTGGCCGCAACCTCGCGATCGCAGAGTGGCCGACGAAGAATGGCCCCGCTGACTACGTGCTCTTCGCAGGGCTCACCGCCGTCGGAATCGTCGAAGCCAAGCGCCAGGCTCGTGACGTCAGCGCGTCACTCGAGCAGTCGCAGCGGTACGCGCGCGGCCTCGAACTGCCCGAAGAGAACCGCGCCGAAGCCGCACCGTGGGGCGAGTTCGCCGTCCCATTCCTCTACGCGACGAACGGTCGCCCCTGGTTCAAGCAGCTCACGACGAAGTCGGGCATCTGGTTCGTCGACGCACGAAAGACGACCAACCTGCCCCGCGCGCTCCCGGCATGGCACACACCTGACGGTCTCCGAGAGCTGCTCAAGCAGGACATCGACGCAGCCACCGAGCGGCTCAAGCACGAGTCACCCGCGGACCTGCCAGGCCTGCGCGCGTACCAGGTCGGCGCCATTCGCGCGGTGGAAGACAGCATCGCAGCCGGCAAGCGGCAGGTGCTGGTCTCGATGGCGACGGGCACCGGGAAAACGCGCACCTTCATCGGCCTCATCTACCGACTGGTGAAGACCGGCCGCTTCCGCCGCGTGCTGTTCCTCGTCGACCGCAACGCGCTCGGCGAACAGGCGGCCGCGGCCTTCCAGAGTGAGTTCGTCGACGGCACCCGCAAGTTCAGCGACATCTTCAACATCAAGGAACTCGAAGACGTCACGCCCGATCCGGAAACGCGGCTCCACTTCGCGACGGTGCAGGCCGTCGCCCGCAGACTCTTCGATGGAACCGGCGACGTGCCGTTGCTCCACGTGGACGACTACGACTGCATCGTCGTCGACGAGTGCCACCGCGGGTACACGCTCGACAAAGACCTCTCGGAAGCCGAGCTCACCTTCCGCGACCAGAACGAGTACCTGTCGGTCTACCGGCGGGTGCTCGACTTCTTCGACGCGGTGAAGGTCGGCCTCACCGCGACGCCTGCGTTCCACACCACTGAGATCTTCGGTCGCCCCGTCTTCGAGTACGGCTACCGGCAGGCAGTGGTCGAAGGCTTCCTCGTCGACCACGACCCGCCCATCACCATCACCACGAAGCTCGCGACCGAGGGCATTCACTTCAAGGCCGGCGAGCGGGTCACCACGCTCAACCCAGAGCCCGACTTCGTGACGCTTGAGGACGAGGTCGACTTCGAGGTCGAGTCATTCAATCGCCAGGTCATCACCGAGAACTTCAACCGTGTCGTCTGCGAGGAACTCGCCCGACAGCTCGACCCCAGCCTGCCGGGGAAGACGCTCATCTTCTGCGCGACGGACGAGCACGCAGATCTCGTCGTGAAGCTGATGCTCGCGGAGTTCCAGAAGCGCTACGGCGAGGTCGACGCGAACTCGGTGAAGAAGATCACCGGCAAGAGCGACGACCCAAGTGGCCTGCTTCGCCGATACAAAAACGAGCAACTGCCGTCGGTGGTGGTGACGGTAGACCTGCTCACCACCGGCGTCGACGTGCCGTCGATCAGCAACCTCGTCTTCTTGCGACGGGTGCGCAGCCGAATTCTCTATGAGCAGATGCTGGGCCGCGCGACGCGACTCTTCCCTGGAAAGGAATCGTTCCGCATCTTCGACGCAGTCGACCTGTACGCGGCGCTGGAGCAATTCACGACGATGAAGCCAGTCGTCGCCAACCCGTCGTTCACGTTCGCGCAGCTGGCCGAAGACCTCGCCCATCAGCAGGGCATTTCGGCGGAGCACGTGCGCGACGAGTTCCTCGCGAAGCTGCAACGACGCAAGGCGCTGTTCTCGGAAGGCGCCGACGCCGAGCGCTTCGAGGCGGCCGCGGGCGCGTCGATTCACGAGGTGCTGCGGTCGCTGGTGTCAGGGTCCGCGGTCGAGTTGGCGAAGTGGCTCGCGGCGCATCAGCAGGTGACGCGCTTGCTCGACACCACGAAGAAGAAGGCGCTCGGCGCCATCGTGGCGGATGACGACGACGAGCTCGTCTCGGTCACGGTGGGCTTCGGGCCGGGCCGCCAGCGCCCCGAGGAGTACCTCGCCGCGTTCTCGCGCTACCTCAAGGAGAACGAGAACAAGGTCACCGCCCTCAAGGCCGTCATGCAGCGACCGCGCGACCTCACGCGCGCCGAGCTGAAGAAGCTGAAGCTCGAGCTGGATCAAGCCGGCTACTCCGAGACGCAGCTGCGCGCCGCCAACAAGGCGACGACCAACGCCGACTTCGCCGCGTCGATCATCGGGCACATCCGCCAGGGGGCGCTGGGCGAGCCGCTCAAGCCATACGAGCAACGCGTGAACGAGGCGTTGCAGCGCGTGCTGGCGTCACGAAAGTGGAGCAACCCGCAGGTGCAGTGGCTCAAGCGCATCGCGAAGGCGGTGCTTGAGAACGAGCTCGTCGACCGGCCGCTGCTCGACGAAGGCGCCTTCCGCGACAACGGCGGATTCGAGCGCATCGACAAGGTGTTCGACGGCAAGCTCACCGACGTCGTCGGCGAGCTGCAGGACGAGATCTGGAAAACCGGCTGACCCCGAAAGGACCACCACCCGATGCCCGCGTACCGCTTCTCCTGGAGCGCCTTCGACGATGCCGTCGTGAAGGCCCTGGCCCAAAACGAAAAGGACTGGCGCGACGACATCGCCGACGCGAGAGCGTGGCTCTCGGAGCAGGTCAAACGACCGAACGAGGAGTTTGTCGGTCGGAACAAGAAGACGCTCGCGGCTCTCTGGCTGCCGACCTACGCAGGCACGACGTTGCTCGTGGACCGCCTCCGCGACGCAGGTCTCGGGCCGACGAACATACGGCCCAGCACGACTGAAGAGGCCGCGCGCTTCGTCGGCGACACCCGAAACTCGTCCCGGCTGCGGCGGATGCTGCTGGACACACTCATCCGCTTCGGAGACGCAGACCGCGACAACCAGCCCGCGTCGGCTGCGTTCACGCCGCGTTTCTCGATCATCAAGCCCGCCGCACAACCGCTCGATGACCGAGCGCCGCACGACTACCAGCAGGCGGCCTGGGAAAAGCTCTCGGCGCACCTCGCACAAGGGCAAGCCTCCGGCTCTTTCCGCGGCATGCTGGTGATGCCCACCGGCTCTGGAAAGACGTTCACCGCCGTTCGATGGTTGGTCGAACACGTCGTCGCCAAAGGCGGCCGCGTGCTGTGGCTCGCCCACCGCGCTGAGCTGCTGAACCAGGCTGCTCGCGAGTTCCACAAGCTCGCCGCGCACGCCGCGCCCAAAGAGCGCTTCAGGGTACGCATCGTCTCAAGCGAACACTGCGCGACGACCCAGATCGATCCACACGACGACGTCATCGTCAGCTCGATCGGCAGCGTGTCTCGGCGCCTCGACCTCATCGATGCAGTGCTGAAGGACCCGAGGTCATTCGTCGTCATCGACGAGGCGCACCACGCTGTCGCGCGCAGCTACCGCAACGTCATCGCTCGCTTCGAAGGCGCGAGCGGTCGATTGCTCGGCCTGACCGCGACACCGACGCGCACCGCCGAGGACGAGCGGCCCACACTGTCCCGTCTCTTTGGTGACCGCATCCTCTACTCGGTCTCGACGACCGAACTGATCGAGCGCGGGTTCCTCGCCCGCCCGGTTCCCATCACCGTGCTGACCGGCGCGAAGGTCGAGGACGGCGTCACCCCAGCCGACCTCGAGAACATGGCGAGGTTCGACGAGCTGAGCGAGGCGTGGCTCGCGCGCATCGCGGCCATGGTGCCGCGCAACAGGGAGATCGTCGGGCACTACACACAGAACAAGGAGAAGTACGGCAAGACGCTCATCTTCGCGCTCAACGTCGACCACGCCGCGTTGCTGACGCACATGTTGAAGGAAGAGAAGGTCGCGGCGGAGTACGTCGCGAGCTACCGCGTCGACGACGACGCCGTCGACAACACCGAGATCCTGCAGCGCTTCCGCGAGAAGGACGGTGGCATCGACGTGCTCGTGAACGTGCAGATCGTGACCGAAGGCGTCGACCTCCCCAACGTGCAGACGGTGTTCCTCACGCGGCCGACCCACAGCGAGATTCTGCTGCGCCAGATGATCGGCCGAGCGCTGCGTGGGCGCGCGGCCGGCGGAAAGGACACCGCGTACATCGTCTCGTTCGAGGACCACTGGGAACGATTCCGCGACTGGCAGGGCCAGCTGGCCTTGGTACCCGACATCATCGCGCCCACCGAGCCGAGCGAAGCCGAGCCGGCGGGCCGCCTTTCAGCCGACGACGAGCCCCATGCAGACGACTTGCTCGAATCCATCCGCGTCGCGCTGCCCTGGGACGCAGTCGTCGAGCTGGTGCGCGAGATTCGCCTCCGGGGGCCGGGCCACGAGGCGGACGCGTTCGAGGCACTCCACCACGGCTGGTACGTGCTCGAACGCGAGGACGAGGGCGAGCCGGTCCGCCAGACCATCGCCGTGTACCAACACCAACTCCCGTGCTGGGAGCAGCTGTTCAAGGTCCTCTACTCACTCTCTGCCGAGCGGCTTGAGCGAGCGACCGCCGAGGCGCTGTTCGACGAGTTCTTCTCAGACTGCGACTCGCCAGCGCCTGGCACCGAGCAGCTCCGCGCTGCGCTGGAGCACGTTCGCGCGCGCGGCGAACGGCCGACGTTCCGACCGCTGAAAGAACGCGAGCAGTGCGACCCAGCGGCGCTCGCGCGCATCATCAGCGACGAGGACCTCGGCGAACGGCGACGGCAACAGCTGCTCGACGAGCGCTACACGCCGCTGGCCCGAGTGGTGTACCCAACTCCGCGTGCGTTCCAGAGTGCGGTGAACGATGCGCTCTATGAGCTCGAACACCCGGACGAGGCCACGCACGTGCCGCGTGCAGTGCCCGTCTTCGAGCCCGGGCCGAAGGACCAGATGACGCTCGGCCCACATCACAGTCTCCCGACGCTCTTCGCCGACGTGCTGCGGCAGGGCAGCACGATTCTCGAAGCTGACCTCTCGACCTCCTCGTCGGTGAGCCCGCAATGGAGCAACCGCATCCTCAAGAACTTGTACGGCTGGGCCAGGTGGCAACCCAGCGATGCCCACGGCCAGGGGCGCATCATGATCAACCGACTGCTCGACAGTCCCGACGTGTCGGCGGACACGTTGAAGTTCCTGCTGTGGCACGAGTTCCTGCACCTGCATCTGCAGGCGCTGCACACGCCCACCTTCAGAGAGCTCGAGCGAAAGTGGCCCGGTCACCAAGACGCCCACCGCGAGCTCTTCAACCTCGGAGAGCGGTTCGGCGTCACGTACTGGTAGCCGGGCTCAGCGAGACGGCGCCGGCACCGGCATCAACGGGTGCTGGGTCTGCACCACGGGAACGAGACGCGACGACATCTCGGTCCACGCGCCTTCAGCGCTGGGCGAAGCGCTCACCCGCAGCAGGTAGTCGCCCACATCGGGAAGATGAACGTTCCACGCGTGGTGCACCGACGTGTGCGTGCGCTCGGTGAGGGTCATTTCTTGAAGCGGCGCGTTGAGCACATCGGCACCGCTCGGGGCGAGGAGCTCGATCTTGAGGAACGAGCGCTCAGCCTGCTCGTCAGCGCCGCGCTCGAACTGCACGAGCAGATGCAGTCGGGGAAACCGCGCCGGTGTCGTCGGCGCGAAGATCCGGTCGACGATGTTGTAGGCCGACACGCGTCCCGTGAAGACGTCGACAGCAACCCCCTCGGCCGCGATGAGCGTGACGATGCGCATGGGCTATGCGGCGATGGCGAGGGGCGACGACGCCGCCCCGGACGCAGGCTCGAAAGAGTCCACGACCACCGACGACGGCGCGACGAGCTCAAGCGGGTTGAAGCCCATGAAGTTCGCGATCGCCCACACATGCTGGACGACACCAGTCATGAAAACGCTCCACGCGCGACCCAGTTGCACGCGCTCGGCAGACGACGCTTCTCTGTCAGCCTGCTGATGGCGAGCCAACAGCTCCACCATCGCTTCCGAGTAGTGCGCGCGGAGTTCCTCATCGAGCGAGTCCCAGTCGAGCAACACACCCGGGAGGTTCTTAGCGGAGCGTTCCAGCGCTTCGATGTAGGCGGAGAGGTTCATGTCGTCCCTTCACGGTGTCGTACACGACCAACAGAACCTGACCCGGCACCACCCGCACGTTCGGAAAATCAGTAGCTGTCACGCGGGCTTGAGTCGCAGCGAGAGGAACGCCTCGGAGCGCCCCTTGACGAGGTAAGCCATCTGGGCTGCCCGCTGACAATCAGCCTCGTACGCCTCGGGCGTTGTCTGGGGCGCCCATTGGCCGTCGAGCACCCGCTTCGCGGTGTGAAACTCGAGGCTCGAGAGGCTGGTCGTCGCAGAGATCGTCTCGCCCAGCCGCGCAGGATGTGCCGCACCAGCGACCGAATACCCCAGTCGGGCCCAGGCATCCTCGCGCCGAACTTCGCGGTTGAACGGAGCCTGTGCGATGTGCGTCTTCACGAGCGCACCGTCGCCTGGAGCCGCCTTTCGCGCGCCCTCGGCAACCGCCTTGATCAACTCGTCGACCGGCCCCGGCATCCGGCCGCCGCATAGCGCGTTCCCCGCCGAAGACCAACGCTCGGCGACTATGGTGCGCCGCCCGATGGCCACCGCGACGACCGACATCGTTCAGAAGCTCTGGAACCTGTGCACGCTGCTCCGTGAAGACGGCGTCACCTACCACCAGTACGTGACCGAGCTGACCTACCTGCTCTTCCTCAAGATGATGAAGGAGCAGAAGCGCGAAGACGGCGTGCTCCCCGAGAAGCAGCGATGGGACTCGCTGGTCAAACGCGAGGGCGTCGAGCAACTCGAGCACTACCGACAGCTGCTCCTCGACCTCGGCAAGTCGAAGAACAAGCTCGTCAAAGACATCTACGAGGGCGCGCAGACCACCGTGAAGCACCCGAAGACGCTTGGCGCGCTGGTGCGGCACTTCGACGAGCTCAGCTGGTTCAGCGAAGACCGCGAGAACCTGGGCGATCTCTACGAAGGGCTGCTCCAGAAGAACGCCAACGAAGTGAAGTCGGGCGCCGGCCAGTACTTCACGCCGCGCCCGTTGGTGACCGCGATGGTGCAGTGCTTGAAGCCGCAGCCCGGCGAGCTGGTGCAGGACCCGGCGGCCGGCACCGCGGGCTTCCTCATAGAGGCCGACCGCTTCATCAAGGCGAACACCGACAACCTCTTCGACCTCCCGGCGGGCAAGCAGGAGTTCCAGAAACGCCAGGCGTTCTACGGCATGGAGCTCGTCGACGAGACGCGGCGGCTGGCGTTGATGAACCTGCTGCTCCACGACATCGAAGGCGACCTGCGCGCGGGCGACACGCTGTCACCGCAGGGCGCGGAGCTGGCGAAGACGAAGGCCGACGTCATCCTCACCAACCCGCCGTTCGGGAACAAAGCCGGCGGTGGGCGCCCCACGCGCGACGACTTCACGTTCCCCACCAGCAACAAGCAGCTGGCGTTCATCGAGCACGTGTACCGGGCGCTGAAGCCCGGCGGCCGCGCGGCGGTGGTGGTGCCTGACAACGTGCTCTTCGAAGACGGCGTCGGCCGGCAGATTCGCGCCGACCTGATGGACAAGTGCGACCTCCACACGGTGCTGCGTCTGCCGACGGGCATCTTCTACGCCCAGGGCGTGAAGACGAACGTGCTGTTCTTCACGCGCGGGGCGACTGACAAGGGCAACACGAAGGCGACGTGGTTCTTCGACATGCGCGCGAACATGCCGGCGTTCGGCAAGCGCACGCCGTTCACGTTGGAGCACTTCGCGGAGTTCCGAGCGGCGTACGGCGAAGACGCGAACGGGAAGTCGAAGCGGAAGGACCAGGGTGAAGAAGGCCGCTTCCGGAAGTTCACGCGCGAGGCCATCAAGGAGCGCAACGACAACCTCGACGTCGCGTGGCTGAAGGACGAGAGCCACACCGACGCGGACGACCTGCCGGAGCCGGAGGTGGTGCTCGCGCAGATCCGCGAGAAGCTCGAAGGAGCGCTCGCTGCCGTGACCGAGTTGGAGAGGTCCGCATGAGCGACTTCCCATCGGATTGGGAGACGAAGACGGTCGGCGAAGTCTGCAGGCTCCAGAACGGGCGCGCGTTCAAGCCGACGGACTGGTCGAGGTCGGGTCTGCCGATCGTTCGAATTCAGAACCTGAACAATGCGGATGCACCGTTCAATCACTTCGACGGCGAGGTAGAGCCACGTCACATCATCGATTCGGGGCAACTCCTGTTCGCGTGGTCCGGAACTCCCGGCACATCATTCGGAGCACACATCTGGAACGGCGGCCGAGCCGTTCTCAACCAGCATATTTTCAAGGTGGAGATCGATGAGGCGGCCCTCGACAAGCGCTTCGTTCGCTTCGCGCTGAACCAGCGGCTTTCGACCTTCATCGAGA
Source organism: uncultured Archangium sp. (assembly GCA_964459885.1). Classification (GTDB taxonomy): domain Bacteria; phylum Myxococcota; class Myxococcia; order Myxococcales; family Myxococcaceae; genus Archangium_A. The sequence goes on along the minus strand of CAYWON010000011.1, from coordinate 51,047 downwards.
AGGCTCACGGCGGAGTCGGGCTCGGACACATCACGAAGGGCAAGTTCGAAGGGACTGAGCTCGGAATTCCTCCGCTCGATGTTCAGCGGCGCATCGTGGCGAAGCTCGACGAATTGCTGGTACTGACCCGAGCGGCGAGGGAGCAACTCGAGGCGGTGCCCGCGCTGGTGGAGCAGTACCGGCAGTCGGTGTTGGCGGCGGCGTTCCGGGGCGACCTGACGGCCGACTGGAGGAAGAAGAACCCCGACGTCGAGCCCGCGTCGAAGCTCCTCGAGCGCATCCGCATCGAGCGCCGCCAGAAGTGGGAAGCCGCCGAACTCGCGAAGCTGAAGGCCAAGGGCAAGTCGCCGAAGGACGACAAGTGGAAGTCCAAGTACGTCGAGCCCGAACCCGTCGACACCTCCGACCTTCCCGACCTCCCTCCGAGTTGGGCGTGGACCAGTCTCGAATCGATCACGCACGAGGCGGACGGAATCGTGGATGGTCCGTTCGGCTCTCATCTGAAGTCTGCCGACTACGTGAGTGATGGACCCGTGGTCGTGAGGCTCGGCAACCTCGGCGTAGGCGTCTTCAAAGACGGCGACCTCGCGCGGGTTCCACGCGAGAAGTTCGACCAACTGATTCGCCATGAGGTTGTGGCAGGCGACCTCATCGTGTCCGCGCTCGCCGAGCCCGTCGGACGCTGTTGCGAAGCTCCGGCTGCGCTCGGCAAAGCGATTGTGAAAGCGGACTGCGTCCGGGTTCGGCCTGTCGCGGCGATCTCACGGAACTTCGTGATGTGGAGCTTGAACAGCCCTGGCTCGCTTGCACGTGCGGCTGGCGCTGGCCACGGACTTGGCCGCGTACGAATGAACCTCAGCGACATCCGAGCGCGCGCAGTTCCACTTGCGCCTGCTGCCGAGCAAGCCGAACTCATGCGTGGTCTGCGGTCCACGCTGGATGGAGCAAACGGCGGAAAGATGGTCGCATTCGACCTGCTGCTGAACGTGGACTCGTTCGAACGCGCGCTGCTCGCGAAGGCCTTCCGCGGCGAACTCGTGACGTAGTCGCATCAGAAGCCAGTGTCGGACCGCCGTGACGTCGACTCCGTTGGCTGGCTGCACAGCTACGCTCGGGACCTCTTGGCTGGACCCTGACGATCTCGCGTGAGATCTTTTCCCGATGAGTGAAATCCTCTTCGGGCGACAACGAATGCAGCTTGCTTTCGTTGCCCGCGCGCCCGGCACGGTCACTCGGCTCAAGCTGGTGAAGTGGCTGTTCATCGCAGGCGCCGAACACCACGCGGCCGATGCGCTGCCGTTCTACGACTTCCTCCCGTACCAATACGGCCCCTTCTCGTTCACCGCCTACAACGAGTTCGACAAGCTGGTCCGCGCCGGCCTGATGACCGCAAGCGACGACTCGGTCGCCATCGCGTCTCGCGAGCGCGTCGACGCGGCGTTGACCAAGCTCACCCGCAAGGCGAGCGCCATCGTCGATGCCGTGCTCGAAGGCTGGGGCAACCTCAGTCGCAGCGAACTCATCGAACGCGTCTACGAGAAGCACCCGTGGTTTGCGTCGCGGAGCAAGAGTCAGGCTGTGAAGCCGCGGCTCGCGCCTCCAGCCATCTACACTTGCGGCTACGAAGGCGGCTCGGTCGACAGCTTCTTGAACAAGCTGCTCGAGAAAGGCATTCGACGCGTCGTCGACGTTCGAAAGAACGCGTACTCGAACAAGTACGGGTTCATCGGCGGCGTCTTGAAGGGACACTGCAAGAACGTCGGCATCGACTACGTGCACGTTCCTCAGCTCGGCATTCCTTCGAGTCTTCGTGTCGACCTCTCGAAGCCCGGCGCGCGCAGTGAACTCTTCGCGCATTACCGAAAGACGATTGTCCCTGAAGCGAGCGACGCCCAGGCACGCGTCGAGGCGCTGATGCTGGAGCGGCCGTCGGCGCTGCTCTGCTTCGAGGCGCACGCGCACGATTGCCACCGCGGCTCACTGGCGCCCATCATCTCGAAGCGAGTGGGACTCGACGTGGTTCACCTGTAGCTCGCGCGACTTCGCGCACGGGGGCGTGGGATGGCGTTGTCGAAGAAGAAGGTGCTGATCACGGTCAAGGCGTACCCGAACCCCAGCAGCACCCTTGGCGAGGCGGCGTGCATCGCCGGCATCTCCGACGAGAAGAAGTGGGTCCGGCTGTATCCGATCCCCTTCCGCGACCTCGACGAGAGCCAACGCTTCAAGAAGTACCAGTGGGTCGAGGTCACCTACGAGGCGAACAAGAAGAAGACCGACCCTCGCCCCGAGACGATTCGACCGATCACCGAGAGCATCAAGATCCTCGGCGAGGAGCTCTCCACCGACAGGGAGTGGAAGGCTCGCAAGGAAGTGGTGCTCCCACTTCTTCAGCCGTCGATGTGCACGATTCAGGAGGCGCAGACGCAGAACGGAACGTCGCTGGGCGTCTTCCGACCACGCGAGGTTCTCGAGGTTGTCGCGGCACCGGAGAGCACGCCGGATTGGACGGACGAGCAGCTCGCAAACCGGTACCGCTGCCACGACTGCCGCACGAAAGAGCCGCACCAGATGAAGATCCTCGACTGGGAACTCGCCGAGCTGTGGCGCGGCTACCGCCGAGGACACTCTGAAGAAGCGACGATTCGCGCTGTGCAGACCAAGTACTTCGACGAGCTGTGCGGACCGAAGAAGGACCCTCTGTTCTTCACCGGCAACATGCAGGCGCACCCGCAGACTTTCCTGATCCTCGGGGTCTTCTGGCCGCCGCGCGTCACGCAGGGCGACCTCTTCCCGGGAACTTGAGGCCTCCACCTTGACGGCCCTCAACTCGGCCGGGTCTCCTCCGTGCGCCGCACTCTCGCGGCACTTGAGGGGGGTACACATGGCAGCAACTCCGAAGTGGGCGCCGGGCGACGTGTCACGCGTGGGTCGTGGAGCGCTGGAGCTGGCGAACAAACACAAGGCCACCATCGAAGCGCGTCTGCCCGCCGGGCTGCTCGACGGGCTCACGGCCGATCTCGACACCTTCGACGGCAAGCAGAGCGCCGCGTCGCTCGCCAAAGAGTCCCTGCGTGAAGCCACCCGCAACCAGGACGACACCGCCCGCCGCGCGCTCGACTTCCTCACGTTGACCCGTGGCGCGTTGACCCGCGCCGCGCCGAAGGACGACGCGCGCGCCGCCTTCGGGCTCTCGCTGCGGCCGACCACCAACAAGCTCCAGACCATCATCACCGCGCTCGACGCCTTCATCGACGGAGCCACCCGCCACCCCGAGGTCACCCGCGCCGCGAGCCTGCTCAGCGCCGACATCGACAAGCTCCGCGCCCACCGCGCCGCGCTCTCTTTGGCAGACGCCGCGCAGGAGGCCACCAAGGTCACCAGGAAGCTCCCCGTCGCCGACCGCAAGCAGGCGCAGCTCCGCATCGAGAAGGCCGTCGACACCATCATCAACGCAGGCTCGCTCGGCTTCGCCGACAAGCCCGAGATCGTCGCCTTGTTCCGCGCCCTCGTGCCCTCGAAGGCTTCGCCCAGGAAGAAGACCGTGCCCGCGTGAAGCGCTGACCCGTCGAGCGTGGGCTTCAACGCCCCGCTCGATGCCTTCCACGTTCCGTCGAGGCGCTTCGACCTTCCCGCGCCTCCGGAGCACCTTCCAAAGTCAGTCTTCGACCCTTCAACGTCAGTCTTCGACGTCTCAACCCATTGAATTCCGGGGCCTCGTACCAACCTGTCGGTGGCCACACCTACAATGCCGCACATGCACCCACTCCACTGCCTGACAAAGCCCGGAGCACCACCCGCGACCCCACTGGTCGACCTCGAGAAGCTGCTGAACCGGCCGCGGAAGATCCGCTGCCCGCTGTGTGCGTGGGTGCCGCGGGCCAGCGATCGCTGGTGCTGCAAGCCGGGCTGTTGGCACAGCTGGAACACCTTCGACACGCAGGGCCGCTGCCCGAAGTGCGACTACCAGTGGGAGGTCACGGCGTGCCTGAAGTGCCATCGCTACTCGCGGCACCGCGACTGGTACGTCGACGACGACGACGCGGGAGGGGCGGCGTGAAGGCGACGCAGTGTGAGGCGCGCGTGGTGGCGCGTTGGCCGCACGACCCGGCGGCCTTCACGCAGGGCCTGTGCCTGGAGCGCGGCCGGCTGTACGAGGGCACGGGGTTGGTGGGGGCGTCGACGGTGCGCCGCGTCGATCTCCGCAGCGGCCTCGTGTTGGATCAGCGCGCGCTGGCGCCGCCGCACTTCGGCGAGGGCATCGCCGTCGTAGGCGCGGAGCTGTTCCAGCTGACGTGGCAGACCGGCGCGGCCTTCGCCTACGACGTCGACACGCTCGAGCCGACGCGCACGCTGCGGTACGCGGGCGAGGGCTGGGGGCTGGCCCGGCTGGGCGACGCGCTCGTCATGAGCGAAGGCACCGACGTGCTGCGCTTCGTCGACCCGCGCGACTTCTCGGAGCAGCGGCGGGTGCAGGTGACGCTCGACGGCTGGCCGGTGCGGGCGCTCAACGCGCTGTGCGTCGTCGACGGCGAGGTGCTGGCCAACCTCTGGCAGCGCGACGTCATCGTGCGCATCGACCCCGCGTCGGGCTGCGTCACCGCCGTCATCGACGTCTCGCGCATCGCCCGCCGGTTCCCCAGCCAGGACGTCACCAACGGCATCGCGTGGGACACCGAGCAGCGGCGCCTGTTCATCACGGGCAAGCGGTGGCCGACGCTGTTCGAGATCGAGGTGCACGCCCAACCTGTGTAGAGGTGGGGCGTGCGCGTCACGACGCTGCGCCCGCAGACGGATCACTCCTGCGGGTCGTCACCGAACAGCACCGCCACTTCGAACTCCAGCGCATCGAACGGCTCCGGGCGGATCTTCTCGCCGCGCTCAGCGCGCTGCGCCACGAGGACCCGGCGCGTTCGGGCCCCCGGGCTTTCGACTGAACGGGCCCCAGAGACTTCCTCCGACAGCTGCCTGCGCCGCGCCGTGACCGGGCGTCGCCGCGCCTTTCAGCGTCACCTCACCGTCGATGATCTCGTGCCGTCGCTCCCCTTCGGGGATCGCGAGCAGGTCAGAGAGCGTGGCCTTGCCGAAGTGCACACTCGTACTCCTACTGCACTCCGCGGTGCCTCGGGGTGCGCGCCGTGCAATGCGGGCGCTGATGCACCTCAACCGTCGGCAATTCGTCCTCGCGGGCGTGGCTGTGGCGACACGCGCTGTCGCCGTCGAGCCGCAGAAGGCGCTCACCGCGCTCGAGAACAAGGTGAAGGGCCGCCTCGGCGTGTTCGCGCTGCGCGGGGAACAGACCTTCGCCTACCGCGCGTCGTCGCGCTTCGCGTACTGCTCAGCCTTCAAGTGGATCCTCGCGGCGAACGTGCTCGACGCGAGTCAACGCGGTGAGCTCGCGCTCACGCAGCGGGTGAAGTTCACCAAGAAGGACTTGAGTCATCACTCGCCGGTCGTCGAAGCGCACCTCGACGAGGGCGAGCTGACCGTCGCGCAGCTGTGCGAAGCCACCGTCACCACCAGCGACAACGCCGCGGCGAACCTGCTGACGCCGTTGGTGGGCGGGATCCCAGGCCTGCGCGCGTTCGTCGCGAAGCTCGGGGACACCACCACGCGCTTCGACCGCATGGAGCCCGCGCTCAACACCAACCTCCCTGGCGACAAGCGCGACACCACGACACCTGAGGCGATGACGCGGCTGCTGCAGACTGCGTTGACGTCGAAGCACTTGAACGCCGCGTCACAGGCGCAGCTCTTCGCGTGGCTGCACGCCGCCGAGACCGGGCTGACGCGCATTCGTGGTGCGGTGCCGAGCGACTGGTCGTGCGGCGACAAGACCGGCACCAGCGGCAACGGCGCGGTGAACGACGTCGCCGTGCTGCGCGCTCCGAACGCCGAGCCGATGTACCTGACGGTGTTCCTCAACGCGCGCGGCATCGAGATGGACGCTGGCGCGGAGATCATCAAGCAGGCCACCACCGTCGTGCTGGGCGCGATGCCGCTCAAGTGAGCCTAAGGTGCGGCGACGATGCTGCTGACCGCGCTCCAACTGCCGGCGAGATGGAACCAGGCTGCCGCGCAGCTCGCGTACGTCGAGGCGTTGCTGGAAGCCGGGCCGCGGACCGACCTCGTCTTGCTGCCTGAAGCGAGCGTCACCGGGTACGTGAGTCCAGAGAGCGACTTCGACCTGACGCCGTTCGCGGAAGACCTGAACGGCCCCACGCGCGCGGCGTACGCGCACTTCGCGAAGCGGTTCGATTGCTTGTTCGTCGGGCCGCTGATCGAGCGCGAAGGAACGGAGTGCTTCAACGCGCTCATCGCCGTGCAGCCTGATGGGACGCTGCTCTTTCGCTACCGGAAGAAACACCCCTGGTATCCGGAGACGTGGGCGACCGCGGGCGACGCGTGGTGTCCGACCGTCACGTGGCGGGGCGTCAGGGTGACCGCGGCGATCTGCTTCGACATCCACTTTCTCCTGCAGGAGCCGCGCGTCGATGCGGACCTGGTGCTGTTCTCGTCGGCGTGGGTCGATGACGATGAACGCGACGCGCGGACGCCGTTGCTGGAGCAGCTGGCGCGGAAGAATCAGCTGAGCGTGTTGAATGCCAACTGGGGGCCCGGCGAGGTCGTCATCAATGGGCAAGGAGGCTCCGTTCTCGTGAACTCGACCGGAGCGCCCGAGCACCGGCACGAGGTGGTGCGGCGAGACTGGCCCCTCACCCTGACCCTCTCCCCGCGGGGGAGAGGGGAATGACCTCAGTGCTGCTCGCGGTGGTCGTCTCGGCGACGCCGAACGATCCATGGCTCTCGCCCGACAAGGCGCTGCACTTCACCGTCAGCGCCGGCATCGCTTCGGCTGGCTACGTCGGCGCGTCGTTCTTCACCGATGACGTCCCCACGCGCCTCGCCGTCGGCGCCACCGCAGCTGCCATCGCCGGCATCGGCAAAGAGGTCCTCGACGTCCTCACCTACGGCTATTCGTCGCCCAAAGACCTCGCGTGGGACGCGCTCGGCACTGCGACCGGCCTCGTCCTCACCTGGCTCGTCAATCAGCTCATCGTGCGCGTGCTGCTGAATTGACCTATGGGCGGCGCATGCTCTCCCGCTTCCTCGCAGCGCTCGCGCACCGCCTGCCCCGCCTCGTCGCGCCGCACACGCAGGCGCTCCGTCTCTTCAACGGCTACAGCGAGGGCTTCCCGCGCGTCGCCGTCGACCTCTACGGCACCACGCTCGTTCTGCACGACGCGACCTCACGCGCCGGTGACCGCGAGGGCATGGTGGCCCTCGTCACCGCCGCGCGAGAGGCCATGCCGTGGGTCACCACCGCGCTGTGGAAGCGACGCGAATCGCTGAGCCAGGACGAGCGCAACGGCACCGTGCTCTTCGGCGACGAGGCCCAGCTGACGCGCAAGGTTCAGGAAGACGGCGTCTGGTACACCACGCGCCTCACGCTCAACCGCGACGCGAGCCTCTACCTCGACACCGCCCCGTTGCGCGCGTGGGCGAAGACCAACCTCACCGGCAAGCGCGTGCTGAACGCCTTCGCGTACACCGGCTCACTCGGCGTCGCAGCCCAGGCCGGCGGCGCAGAGACCGTCGTGCACACCGACCTCAACAACGCGTTCCTCACGGTCGCGAAGGACAGCTACGCCCTCAACCGCTTCCCGGTCGAAAAGAAGAACTTCAAGGCCGGCGACTTCTTCGACCTCGTGGGGCGCCTCAAGCGCGAAGAAGATCTCTTCGACTGCGTGTTCGTCGACCCGCCGTTCTTCTCGGTCACCGAGAAGGGCCGCGTGGACCTCGTACAGGACATGGAGCGCGTCTTGAACAAGGCGCGCCCGCTCATCGCGCACGGTGGCTGGTTGGTCGCCATCAACAACGGCGTCTTCGTCTCAGGCGCCGACTTCATGAAGACCATCGACGCCATCTGCGCGAGCGGTCACCTCTCGCTCGAGCAGCGCGTCGACGTGCCGGAAGACTTCACCGGCTACCCCGACACCCGGCAGGCGGGCCTCGACGTCGACCCGTCGCCGTTCAACCACTCGACGAAGATCGCCGTCCTCAAGGTCACGCGCAAAGACGGCCGCAGCCGCTAAGCGAAGGCCTGCTTCCACTCGTCTTCCTTGAACCCGACGAGCACGGTGCTGCCCACCACCAGCACCGGTCGCTTCACCAGCTTGCCGTCGTCGCTGAGCAGCTTCGCGAGCTCGGCGTCGCTCGACGCGTCGATCTTCGCCTTGCCCAGCGCGCGGTAACTGAGGCCCGACGTGTTGAGCCACTTCTGCACGGGCTTGCCGCTCGCGGGGATCCACTTCGCCAGCTCCGCCTTCGTCGGAGGCGCGTCGACGATGGGACGAACGTCAGCGGCGATACCGTTCTGCTCCAGCCAACGAAGAGCCTTCTTGCAGGTGCTGCAACCAGCGTATGAGAGGACCAGTGGCTTCATCATGAGGTCACGGTACCCAACCAAAAGCCCACCATGTTCAAGAAGATCCTCATCGGTCTCGTCGTGGTCGTCGTGTTGTTCCTCGGCTTCGTCGCGACGCGCCCGAGCGAGTTCACGCTCGCGCGCTCAACGACCATCGCCGCGCCGCCCGACGTGGTGTTCGCCCACATCAACGACTTCCACGAATGGAACGAGTGGAGCCCGTGGGACAACGTCGAGGGCGACGACCTCAAGCGCACGTTCACCGGCCCCAACAGCGGCGTCGGCGCGACGTACCACTGGGAAGGCAAGATGACCGGCGAAGGAGAAATGAAGATCACCGACTCGAAGCCCGGTGAGCACGTCGGCATCCAGCTCACGTTCATCAAGCCGTTCGCTGCCGAGAACACCGTCGACTTCGAGCTCGCGAAGGAAGGCGAAGGCACGAAGGCCACGTGGAAGATGGCCGGAAAGAACAACTTCATGAGCAAGCTGTTCGGCGTCTTCATGAGCATGGACGAGATGGTCGGGAAGGACTTCGACAAGGGCCTCGCCGACCTGAAGAAGCACTCGGAAGCCGACGCGAAGAAGGCCGCCGAGGAAGCCGCCGCTGCCGCCAAGAAGGCCGCTGACGAAGCCGCTGCTGCCGCCGCCGCGGCCGAAGCCACCGACGCTGGCACGCCGTGACGTTGCGCTTCGACGACGCCTACTACCGGCGCTTCTACAAAGACCCGTCGACGCGCGTGTACGACCAGGCGCGGCACGCGAAGCTGGTGGCGGGCGTCGTCTCGCTCATCGAGTGGTTCGGCGTCGAGCTGACTGACGTGCTCGACGTCGGCGCGGGCCTCGGCTGGTGGGGCGCGTGGTTGAAGAAGCACCGCAAGGGCGTCACCGTCGTGTCGACCGAGCTCGAGCGCGACATCTGCGCGAAGTACGGCCACCTGCAGGCCGACGTGTCGACGCTGCGCCTCGGCAAGACGTTCGACCTCGTCGTCTGCCAGGGCGTCTTGCCGTACCTCGACAAGACGGGCGCCGCGGCGGGCATCGAGAACCTCGCCGCGCACGCGCACGGGTTCCTGTACCTGGAAGCCATCACCGCCGACGACATGGAGGACGCCATCGACGCCGAGCGCACCGACCTCCGCGTCAACCTGCGACCGGCGGCGTGGTACCGCAAGCAACTCGCGCCGCACTTCCGCGAGCTGGGCGGCGGGCTGTACGCGGCGCGCTCGGCCAACCTGCCCTTCTTCGCCCTCGAAGCCCCGAAGGACACGAAGCGATGATGGAGGTGCTCAAGTACGTGCTGGGCGTCTTCATGATGGGCGTGGGCGTCTTGCACTTCGTCTCGCCGCGCGGCTTCGAGAAGATCGTCCCGAAGTGGCTGCCGGCGCCGAAGGCCCTCGTCTACATCTCCGGCGTCTTCGAGATCCTCGGCGGGCTGGGGCTGATGATTCCGTTCTCGCAGCGCTTTTCGGCGTGGGGCCTCATCGCGCTGTACCTCGCGGTCTTCCCCGCCAACGTGAACATGGCGGTGAACGAGATCCAGCTCTCGAAAAAGAAGCCGCTGCCGGTGTGGACGTTGTGGGCGCGGCTGCCGCTGCAGTTCGTGCTCATCGCGTGGGCGTGGCAGTACACGTAGGACATCACCGTGCCCGTCGACGCGCTGCTGCTCTCGCTTGAAGTCGCGCTCTTCGCGTCGCTGCTGGCCGGCTCGCTCGCGCTCGGCGTCATCGCGCTCACGCACAAACGCAAAGGCGCGACGCTCGTCGACGCGGTGCTGACGGCGCCGCTCGTCTTGCCGCCGACGGTGCTGGGCTACTACCTGCTGACGCTGCTCGGCCGACGCAGCCCGCTGGGCATCGCGTTCGAGAGCATCACCGGCACCTCGTTCGTCTTCACGCGCACCGGCGCCGTCATCGCCGCCAGCGTCACGGCGTTCCCGTTGATTCTGCAGACCGCGCGCGCCGCCATCGACGCCGTCGACGCTACGTTGCTCGACGCCGCGCGCACGCTGGGCGCCACGCGACTCCAGGCGTTGAAGCGCGTCGCGTTCCCCCTCGCTTCACGCGGGCTCGCGGCCGGGCTGCTCCTGGGCTTTGCGCGCGCCATCGGCGACTTCGGCGTAACGCTGATGGTGGCCGGCAACATTCCCGGTGAGACGCAGACCGCGTCGCTCGCGCTCTACGACGCGATGTTGGCCGGTCGCGACGACGAGGCGTTCAGGCTCGCGCTGGTGCTGACCGGGCTCGCGGTGGTGCTCATCGCCGGCGTGCAGTGGCTGGGGAGACGTCACCATGCCCGCTGAGCTGGACCTGCACGTCGTCACGCGCGTCGATGACTTCACCGTCGACGTGAAGCTGAGCGCCCCCGTCGGCGTGACCGTGCTCTTCGGGCCGTCGGGCGCAGGCAAGAGCACCGTGCTGCGCGCCATCGCGGGGCTGGTGCCGCTGCACGCCGGGCACGTGCGCTTCGACGGCGCCGACTGGTCACAGACACCTCCGGAGCGCCGCGCCGTCGGCTACGTGTTCCAGCACGCCGCGCTGTTCCCGCACCTCAGCGTCGAAGACAACATCGCCTTCGGGGCGCCCACCTACGAAGACGCGCGCCGCTGGCTCGAACGCTTGCAGCTGAAGGGCCTCGCCGATCGCAAGCCGACGACCTTGTCCGGTGGTGAAGCGCAGCGCGTGGCGCTGGCGCGGGCCCTGGCGCGAAAGCCGCGCGTGCTGCTGCTCGACGAGCCGTTCTCATCGCTCGACGACTCGCTGCGCGACACGCTGCTGGCTGAAGTGAAGACGCTGGTCGCCGAAGAAGCGCTGGTGACGGTGCTCGTCACCCACGACCGCCACGAAGGCGACGCGCTCGGCGGCCGATTCCTCAACATCTCGCAGGGACGACTCACATGACGGAACGCTTCGAGAAGACGGTGCTCATCACCGGCGCCAACACCGGCATCGGCGCAGCCACGGCCACCGAGCTCGCCCGCCGCGGCGCGCGCGTCTACTTCGCGTGTCGCAGCGAAGAGAAGACGAGGCCAGTGATGGACGACATCGCGCAGCGCACCGGCAACAGCGATCTCCACTTCCTGCAGCTCAAGCTCGACGACCTCGAGAGCGTGAAGCGCTGCGCCGACACGTTCAACGCGAAGGGCGAGCCGTTGCACGTGCTGCTGCTCAACGCCGGCCTCGCGCGCGTGAAGGGCGTGACGAAGCAGGGCTTCGAGATGACCTTCGGCGTGAACCACCTCGGTCACTTCCTGCTGACGCTCGAGCTCGAGAAGGCGCTCAAGGCAGGCGCGCCCTCGCGGGTCGTCACCGTCGCCAGCCGCGCGCACGAGCGCACCTCGACGCCGCTCAAGCTCGGAAACCTGCGCGCGTCGCTCACCGGCATCGGCTGGAAGGAGTACCAGGCGTCCAAGCTGGCCAACGTGCTCTTCAGCAACGAGCTGGCCCGGCGGTGGGCCGACACGCGCGTCACCACCTACGCGCTGCACCCCGGCGTCATCGCCAGCGACATCTGGCGCACCACCGCGTGGCCGCTGCGCACGCTGGGCATGCTCTTCATGCGCACGCCCGAGCAGGGCTCGACCGCCAGCCTCCGCTGCGCGACCGACCCGACGCTCGAGACGGTGACCGGCGGGTACTACGGCGAAGACGGCGAGGCGCGGAAGTGCAACGTGCTCGCCGAAGACGAGGTCGCGGCGCGCGCGCTGTGGGACCAGAGCCTCGAGTGGGTCGCGCCGTTCCGTTCAGCGCACTGACTTGAGCCACGCCTCGGCTTCTTCGCGTGGCATCGGCGCGCCGTAGCGGTAGCCCTGCGCGCGCGTACACCCGAGCGCGAACAACGCGTGGTGCTGCCCTTCGGTCTCGACGCCTTCAGCGACGACCTCCAGCTTGAGCGCCTGCGCGATGGCGAAGATGGCGCGGACGACCTCCATCGTGCGCCCGGGCCCGTCGAGGCCCGACACGAAGCTGCGGTCGAGCTTCAGGCCAGAGAACGGGTACGTATGCAGCATCGACAGCGACGAGTAGCCGACGCCGAAGTCGTCGACGTACAGCCGCACACCGAAGCGGTGCAGCGCCTCCAGCTGCTCCTTGGCGGCCTCGGGCAGGTCCATCGTCACGCTCTCGGTGACCTCGATGCGCACCGCGCTCGGCGGCAGCCCCGCCGACGCCACCGCGAGCTTCACGGTGTCGGCGTACTCGGCGCGCGAGAAGTGCCGTCGTGACGCGTTGACCGAGATGGACAGGTCGAGCCCCAGCTGTTCGCGCCACGCGCGCAGCTGCGCGGAGGCGGTCTTGAGCACGTGCAGGTCGAGCAGCACGATGAGGCTCGAGTCTTCCGCCACGGGGATGAAGTCGGCCGGCGAGATGAGGCCGCGCGCCGGGTGTCGCCACCGCACGAGCGCCTCGAAGCCGACGGGCTGGCGCGTCTCGAGCGTCACCACCGGCTGGTAGAAGACCTCGAGCTCGTCGCGCTCGAGCGCGTCGCGCAGCCCTGATTCCACCGACAGCACGTGCAGCGCGCGCGCGTGCATCGCGGGGTCGAAGATGACGAAGCGGCCGCGGCCAGCCTCTTTCGCGCGGTACATCGCCGTGTCGGCGTCGCGCAGCAGCTCGCCCGGCGTGGCGTAGCGCGGCGACGAGAGCGCGATGCCCACGCTGGCGCCGGTGAAGAGCTGGTGCCCGTCGATGTGAAACGGCCGGCCCAGCTCGTCGATGATGCGCGCCGCCACGCGGGTGGCGCCGTCGGGCTCGCGGCTCTCGTCGAGCAACACCACGAACTCGTCACCGCCCATGCGCGCCACGGTGTCGACCAACCGCACGCAGTGCTCGAGGCGCCGCGCGATGCTGACCAGCAGCTCGTCGCCCGCGTCGTGACCGAGCGAGTCGTTCACGTTCTTGAAGCGATCGAGGTCGATGAAGAGCACCGAGAAGCGGTAGCCCGGGTCGCGCGCCGCGCGGTGAAACGAGTGCTCGAGGCGGTCGAGGAAGAGCACGCGGTTGGGCAGACCGGTGAGCGGGTCACGGCTCTTGGCGAGCGTGACGTCGGTGAGCGACCCGACGACGCGTGTGGCCTGGCCCTTGGCGTCGCGCACTGCTTTCCCGCGGGCCAGCACGTGGCGCCAGCTGCCGTCCTTGTGCTGCAGGCGATGCTCCGCCTCGAAGTGTGGCGACTGTGGGTCCTTCGCGTGGCGGAGGAAATCGGTCTCGACCTTGCCGCGGTCGTCGGGGTGCACGCGGCTGAGCCACGTGTCGGGCGCGTCGGCAAGCTCGTCGGGGTCGTAGCCGATGATGCGCTTCCACCGCGGCGACAGGTGCACGGTGCTGGTGCCCATGCGCCAGTCCCACAGGCCGTCGTTGCTGCCCTCCATCGCCAACGAGAAGCGCTCTTCCGAGTCGCGCAGCGCGTCTTCGCCGCGACGGCGCTCAGCGAGGTAGCGCACCACGCGCTCCAGCGTCGCCGCCGAGAACTCGCCCTTCACGAGGTAGTCGTTGGCGCCGGCGTGCATCGCTTCGTGGTCGAGCGCCTCGCTGCCCTGACCCGTCAACAACACGATGGGCGTGCGCACGCCGGTCGCGCGCGCTTCCTTCAACAGGTCGAGGCCGCTGCGCTCACCCAGCTGGAAATCGAGCAGGCACACGTCGAACGCGCCGCTCTGGAGCGCCGACAGGCCGCTGACGTAGTCGTCGCGCCATTGAAGCTGCGCCGGAGAACGCCCCTCTTTGAGGAGCTCTTCGACGACGTCGCGGGCGAACCGCGTGTCGTCGATGAGGAGGAGCTGCGGGGGAACGCGCGCGTCACTCACAGCCCGGGAGTCTGCCGCGAAGAGGCCACACGCCGCGAGTATTGATTCAAGAGTCAACTTTCACTTTGGTTCACGACCATGCGCTTCAACGAGCAGCCGTACCCGGTCCTCTCGTCGCACGCGGAGCTCCGCGGCCCGGGCTTCGACGGAAACCGTGAGCAGAACCTGAAGCTGCTGGAGCCGGTGCAGGCGGCGCTGGCGAAGTCTCGTGAGGGCGGCGGCGCCCGCTACAACGACCGACATCGCTCCCGCGGCAAGCTCTTGCCCCGCGAGCGCGTGGAGCTGCTGCTGGACAGGGACTCGCATTTCCTCGAGCTCTGCCCGTTGGCCGGCAACGACATCGACGGGCACGCCCCGGGCGCGTCGGTCATCGGCGGCATCGGGCGTGTGTCGGGCGTGGAGTGCCTCATCAGCGCCAACGAGTCGACGGTGAAGGGCGGCTCGATGAGCGAGTACTCGGTGGTGAAGTCGCACCGGCTCGCGGAGATCGCGCACAGCAACCGCCTGCCGCTCATCTCGCTGACCGAGTCGGGCGGGGCCGACCTGCCGAACCAGGACAAGATCTTCGTGCCCGGCGGCAGGGGCTTCCGCGACCTGACGCGCAAGAGCGAGCAGAAGCTGCCGACCATCACCGTGGTGTTCGGCTCGTCGACCGCGGGCGGCGCGTACATCCCCGGCATGAGCGACTACGCCATCTTCGTGAAGAAGCAGGCGACCGTGTACCTGGGCGGGCCGCCGCTGGTGAAGATGGCCACCGGCGAAGAGACCGACGACGAGTCACTCGGCGGCGCCGAGATGCACAGCCGAACCTCGGGCGTGTCGGACTACCTCGCTGAAAACGAGCGCGACGCGCTTCGCCTTGCGCGCGAAGTCGTGGCGCACCTCGATTGGCGCAAGCACGGCGCCGCCCTGCCCCGCGTGGTGGAGCCGCCGAAGTTCAGCGCGGAGGAGCTGCTCGGCGTCGTGTCGCCAGACCCGCGCGTGCCCTTCGACCCGCGCGAGGTCATCGCGCGCATCGTCGACGGCTCACGCTTCTCGGAGTTCAAGCCGCTGTACGGCAACACGTTGGTGTGCGGCTGGGCGCACCTGCACGGCTACCCCGTCGGCATCCTCGCGAACCACGGCATCTTGTTCTCGGAGTCCGCCAACAAGGGCGCGCAGTTCATCCAGCTGTGCAACCAGGCCAACGTGCCGCTGCTGTTCCTGCAGAACATCACCGGCTTCATGGTGGGCCGCGGCTACGAAGAGGGCGGCATCATCAAGAACGGCGCGAAGCTCATCAACGCGGTGTCGAACAGCACGGTGCCGGCCATCACCATCATGATGGGCGCGAGCTACGGCGCCGGGAACTACGCGATGTCGGGGCGTGCGTACGAGCCGCGGTTCCTCTTCACCTGGCCGTCGCACCGCATCGCGGTGATGGGCGGCAAGCAGGCGGCCGGCGTGCTCGAGATCATCCAGCGCAACGCGGCGCAGAAGCGCAACGAGCCCGTCGACGAAGAAGGCCTGTCGGGCATGAAGCAGCTGGTCGAGTACCAGATCGATCAACAGTCGAGCGCGCTCTACGCCACCGCGCGCTTGTGGGACGACGGCATCATCGACCCGCGCGACACGCGCACCGTCATCGCGCTGTCGCTGTCGGCGGCGTACTCGCGCCCCGTCGAGGGCACCACCAGCTGGGGCGTCTTCCGCCACTGAAGCCACGACCATGAGAACGCTCACCAAACTGTTGGTCGCGAACCGCGGCGAGATCGCCCTGCGCGTGATGAAGACCGCCAAGCGCCTGGGCCTCGCCACCGTCGCTGTGTATTCCGACGCCGACGCTCACGCGCCGCACGTGAAGTTCGCCGACGAGGCCGTGCGCCTCGGCCCCGCGCCGTCCAAAGACTCGTACCTCTCGATGCCCGCCGTGCTGCGCGCCGCGAAGTTGACCGGCGCCGACTGCGTGCACCCGGGCTACGGCTTCCTCTCGGAGAACCCCGAGTTCGCGCAGGCCATCATCGACGCGGGCCTGACCTTCGTAGGCCCGACGCCCGAGGCCATTCGTGCCATGGGCCTCAAGCGTGAAGCGAAGGCGCTCGTCGGCGCGCGCGGCGTGCCGCTGGTGCCCGGGTTTGACGGCGGCGACCAGTCGACGGCGCTGCTCGAGAAGAAAGCGCTCGAGCTGGGCCTGCCCGTCATCTTCAAGCCGTCAGCGGGCGGCGGCGGCAAGGGCATGAAGATCGCGCGCAAGCCAGACGAGCTGCGCGAGGCCATCGAGTCGGGCCAGCGCGAAGCGAAGAACGCGTTCGGCGACGGCACGCTCATCATCGAGAAGTACCTCGAGCGGCCGCGGCACATCGAAGTGCAGCTGCTCGGCGACGCGCACGGCAACGTGGTGCACCTCTTCGAGCGTGAGTGCAGCATTCAGCGCAGACATCAGAAGGTGGTCGAAGAGACGCCCTCGATGGCGCTCAACGCCGAGACGCGCGCGGCGATGGGGGCCGCTGCCGTCGAGGTGGCCAAAGCCATCGGCTACACCAACGCGGGCACCGTGGAGTTCATCGTCGACGGCGACGGGCGCTTCTACTTTTCAGAGATGAACACCCGTCTGCAGGTCGAGCACCGCGTCACGGAGCAGGTCGTGGGCGTAGACCTCGTCGAGCTGCAGCTCCGCATCGCGCGCGGTGAGTCGCTGCCGTTCGAACAGCACGAGCTCAAGCAGCACGGCCACTCGGTGCAGGTGCGGCTCTACGCCGAAGACCCGGCCAACGGGTTTCTGCCCAGCGTGGGCCCGGTGCACGACTTCCACGCGCACGAGGTCGGTGGCGTCATCGTCGATGCGGGCATCGAGTCGGGTGGCGAAGTGTCGATGCACTACGACCCGATGGTGGCGAAGCTCATCGCGTGGGGTGAAGACCGCGACGACGCCCACGCGCGGCTGCTGCGCGCCCTCGACGGGCTCTCGGTGCAGGGCGTGACGACCAACCACGGCTTCCTCACGCGGCTGCTCTCGCACCCGAAGTACCGCGAAGGTGCGCTGCACACCGGCTTCATCGACGAGCACCTCGGCGACGCGTTGGCCGAGCCCGTCGACGCCGAGCGCCGGCGTCAGTGCGCCATCGCCGCCACGCTGGCCGGCTTCCTCACGAGGCGTGCGCACGACAGCTACCTGCCGGGCGTCGTCACCGGCTTCCGCAACAACCGGTTCGCTGACCAGTTCGTCGAGTACGAGCACGGCCCGCGCGTCGAGTACCGCGATCTCGGCGGGAGCCGCTTCCTCGTCGGCGGCGGCGAGTGGAAGGTCGTCAACTTCGACGCGCCGGCGCTGGTGTTGGAGTCACCCGACGGGCTGCGCGAGCGGTTCCGCGTCACGCAGGTCGACGACACGGTCTTCGTGCACGCGCGCCACGGCAGCGAGGTGTTGAAGCTGACGCCGCGCTTCCCGATGCCGCAAGACCCGACGCTGAAGGGCGGCTTCATGGCGCCCATGCCCGGCAAGGTCGTGAAGGTGAACGTGAAGCCCGGCGACGCGGTGAAGGCCGGCGCCACGCTGCTGGTGCTCGAGGCGATGAAGATGGAGCAGGCCACGCGCAGCCCGGCTGACGGCGTGGTGAAGGCGGTGTTGGTGCGCGAAGGCGACCAGGTCACCGCCGGGCAGATCCTCGTGACGCTGGAGGAGTGAACCGGCCGCGCGTGGCCCGCATATATAAGCAGTGCGACAGGCGTTCAGTACGTGCGTGTGCGCGCACCTCGCACTCAGCGCGACGCGGTCTCGATGTCCTTCGTGCTGGCGACGACGAAGCACACCACGTAGCGCGACTGCGCCCAGTCTTCGGCCTTGTAGGTGCCGACCGCGAGGAACACGTTGATGTCCGAACGCATCAACACCTCCGGCGGGAACTGGAAGTTGTCGAGGTCGTCGACGAGCTGCACGTAGCCGACGATCTGCCCCTTCGCGACCTCGAGCGTCTTGTCGACGACGTACGCGCGCGCGTCGATGGGCGTCCACGCGCGCGCCTTCAGCTTCGCTTCGACCACCCCGCCGACGTCGCCAGGCCAGAGCGTCCACTGCGCGAGGCCCAACATGCGGTCCTGCCGCAGCTTGTTGAGGCGCGTGATGATGGCCTCCTCGGCCTCCTGGCGAACGAACGCGCCCATCGGCACGTAGGTCGCGAACATCGCCGCCAGCGCGCTGTCGGAGTCGTCGAGCGACCCGATGGCGATCAACTTCGCGCGCGGCTCGGTGAGCGCCTTGCGCTGGAACGGGCTGTCGAGCGCGAAGTCCATGAAGACCGAGAGGTCGCGCGAGCCCATCACCACGGCGTTGCCGAAGCCCGAGCTCATGACGTCGACGCCGACGTCCCAACCGGCCATCATGCCGAGGGCGATCTCATCGGAGTCGCGTGGGTTCCCTTCACCCAGCTGCGCAGCGAAGTAGTGCGGCGCGAGCTGCATCGCGGTCGCGGTCTGCTGCTTCGCTTCGCTCACCATCGGCAGCCCCGCGCGTTGACGCAGACGGTTCACCGCGCCGAGGAACTGCGCGTTGAAGTCGCCCTTCGCGACGTCGCTGCTGTCGCTCGCGCGTTGCCAGGTGTCGTTCGCCTTGCCCGCCGGCCACAGCGTGAAGTCAGCGACGCCCTGCCCGAGAATGCGGCCGGGCTCGAAGGCCGCGATGCCCACCGTGGCGCGCTCGTCAGCGGCGTCGACAGGACACTCGAAGGCGAACTCCGGTGGCCGCAGCACCTCGAGCGTCTTGCACTCGGCGACGCCGTACTCGCCCTTGTTGATGAGGGCCGAGAGGCGCTCGACGTTCCTGGTGGTGACGCGGCCGCGCAGCACGATCTTGCCGTTGGTGCCCACCAGCTGAATGGGCGCTGCGAACTCGGCGCGCGGCGTGGTGTACGCGAAGACCACCACGCCCTTCTTGCCCTCGCGCAGCACGTGCATGCCGGTGAGCGTCGCCTTCACGTCTTTGAGGTGCGCCTTGATGCCCTCGCGCCAGTTCTCGAGCCACTTCTCGTCGGTGACCTTCTCGGGCACCTCACCGGTGAGCGCCCAGAGCTGGGTGTCGGCGGCCGTGCTGGCGCAGCGCCGCTCGATGAACGTGCGCAGCGCGTTGCCGGGATACTCGTCGCGCGCGAGGAAATAGTGCGCCACCTCACGCGAGATGCACTGCATGTCGGCGCTCATCGCGGGCCCGAAGGCGGGCACGTCTTGCGAGACCGCGACCTCCCACGGCGTCTTCGGAGTGACACGCTCGACCACGGCGACCGTCGGCAGCGGGCCCTTCAGCGTCCAGTTGTCGATGGACTTCGCGCTCTTGCGCGCCAGATCGAGCGTCGGCGTGCGCAACGCCACCTTCTGCAGCGCGTCCCTCCTGGGGAACTGCTCTGCGGCCAACGACGACGCCGCCGCCCACTGCGCCGAAGCGCACCCCGCCCCCACCACCACGCTCACCATCAACGCCAACCAACGCATCGGTCTTCTCCTGATTCGAGTGTCGTCACCGCGTAGCAGAACGCTCGGCGCGGGGAAGCCTGACGAAGCTCACAGCTTCGGCGCGACGTTGAGCGCGGCCTCCACGAGCGGGTGCAGGCCGCTGCTCTTGCGCCACACCGCGAAGATGGGGAACGACGTCACCGGCCGCTCGAGCTTCCGCGCCACCACGCCGTGCAGCTTCGGCCCGGCGTCGTTGAGCCACGGCACCAGCGAGAAGCCCAGGCCGGCAGCCACGAAGCCGAGGATGGTGTCTGACGAGTCGGCCGCGAAGGCCTCGCGCGGCGTGATGCCGTGCTGACGCAGCGCCTCGAGCTGCAGCCCTTTGAGCGTGCGGTCGGAGTGGTACCCAATGAAGGGCACGTCGGCGAGGCGGTTCAACGTCAGCCCGTTCTTCTGCGCGAAGGGACCGTGCGTGGGCGCCACGATCCACGCCTCGGTCTTGCCGATCTGCCGGGCCTCGAGGTCGCTGGGCACTTCTGGCAACCAGTCGACGAGCAGGTCGGTCTCACCGGCGCGGAGCTGCGCGAGGTCGGCGGTCTGCACTTCGGTCAGCGCCACCGTGATGTCGGGCCGCGCGTCTTGCAGCCGCCGCAGCCACTCGGGCACCAGGTGCCGCAGCAGGTGACCCGCGGCGTGCATCTTGAGCGTGCCGCCCACCACCCCGCCGCGCACGCGCGCTTCGATGGCCGGCAGCTGCTCGAAGAACGGCGAGACCGCGTCGAACAGCACGCGCCCGCGCGCCGTCAGCACCACGCGGTCTTTCCCCACGCGCTCGAAGAGCTTCACGCCCAGCTCGTCTTCGAGGCGCCGCACCTGCTGGTGAACGCCGGGCTGGGTGATGGGGTACGGGAACGCACGCGCCGCCCGCGCGTAGCCTTCCGTCTTGGCCACCCAATAGAAGCCCTCGATTCTCTGGAGGTTAATCACACACCGGAGCTTATCAACGCGGCATCAACGCGTAACGCACACTTTCTGATGTTCAGGCGTTTCATCTCCACACACCGCAGCACTGGAGAGACCGCCCATGAACGCCATGAAGAACTTCGCCCACCTCGTCGTGCTCGCGCTGTGGATCCTCGCGGGCGCGGTGTTCAGCCTGAAAACGCTGTTCGCGGGCGCCTTCATTCCCGTGCTGCTCTTCTGGGCGTGGTTCGGCGGGTACGCCGCCGTGACCTCGTTCCTCGCTGACAAGTTCAAGTCACCCGTCGGCGCGCTGCTGAGCCACGGCGGCGTGGTGCTGCTGGTGTCGCTGATGCCGAAGGTGATGCCCTTCTCGATTCTCCGATTGGGCATCGACCTCCTGGGCTGACGTCAGTTCTCGATGGCGATGGTGTACGCGCCGAGGCTGGCCGACACACGCACGTAGTACGTGCCCGCGGCGGTCACCGAGAACGTCAGCGAGCCGGGCCCCGCGCCGGTCGCCACGGCAGCCCCGGTCGAGGTCTCGACGCGCAGCGCGCTCGAGACGCCCGTCGTCACCACGCGCAGCGCGACCGGCCCCGTCGTGGTGAACGAGAAATAGTCGTAGTCGGTGGTGAACTGACCGAGCCCCGCCGTCGGCGTCGCGGCGACGGTGAGCGGCGTGGCGCCGGCGCGCGTGTCGGCATGATCATCGAGCCCGTTGTCGGTGACGCTGATGGACCAGCTCGCCAGCGACCCGCTCGAGTACGCGCGCACGCAGAAGAAGAGCGACTCGGTGTTGGCGGCCTTGAAGTGCACGGCCTCCGAGTCGGTCGTCGCGATGACCGTCGCCGTGGCGCTGTAGACCGTGACGTACACGTCGGTGCTGGTGGTCTCGGCGAACGAATAGCCGTGGCCCGCTTGCACCGGCACCACCACGCAGTCGGTGTCGCCCGCGTAGTCGAACGTGCCCGCGAGGCTGGCGCCCGGCGTCAGCGCGGTCATCGCGGCGGCGCGCGAGTCGGCCTGGTCGTCAACGCCGACGTCGGTGACGGTCAGCGTCCACGGCACGAGGTGCGCGCTGTTGTACGCGCGCGTGCAGAGGAACAGCGTCTCGGTGGTGTCGGTCTCGAAGCGCAGCGACTCGCTGTCTGTGGTCGAGATGTACGTGCCCGTCGCGGTGTACACGGTGAGGTACACGTCGGCGCTCGTGGTCTCGGCGAAGGTGTAGATGCGGTCGGCCTGCACCGGCACCGCGAAGCACTCGGTGTCGCCCGGGTATTGGAACGTGCCTGACACGCTCGCGCCCGGCGTCGCCACCGGCGTCAACGTCGTCGGGTTGTCACTGCGCGAGTCGACGAAGTCGTCGACCCCGAGGTCGGTGACCGTCAGCGTCCACGGCACGAGGTGCGCGCTGTTGTAGGCGCGCGTGCAGAGGAACAGCGTCTGCGCGGTGTCGGTCTCGAAGCGCAGCGACTCGCTGTCGGTGGTCGAGATGAACGTGCCGGTCGCTGTGTAGACCGTGAGGTAGACGTCGGCGGTGGTGGTCTCGGCGAACGCATAGACGCGGCCCGCCAGCACCGGCACGGCGGCGCAGTCGGTGTCGCCCGCGAAGTCGAACGCGCCGCTCAGGCTGGCCCCCGGCGACGAGGTGGGCGCGAGCGTCACCGGGTTGTCGTCACGCGAGTCGGCGTGATCGTCGACGCCCACGTCGGTGACGGTGAGCGACCACGGCACGAGGTGCGTGCTGGTGTACGCGCGCGTGCAGAGGAAGAGCGTCTGCGACGTCGTCGCCCGGAAGCGCAGCGCCTCGCTGTCGGTCGAAGGAATGAACGAGCCCGTGGCGGTCACGACAGACAGGTACACGTTGGCCGTGGTGGTCTCTGCGAACGTGTAGATGCGGCCGGCCTGCACCGGCACCGCCACGCACTCCGAGTCGCCCGCGAAATCGAAAGTGCCGCTCACGCTGGCGCCGGGTGCGGCGGTCGGCGTCAGGGTCACGGGGTTGTCGTCGCGCGAGTCGGCGTGGTCGTCGGTCGACAGCGTCACGGCGAGGGTGGTGGCGCCGGTGCTCGAGGCCGACGTACCGCGCACCTGCACGTAATACGCGCCGCCCTGCTGCAGCTTGGTCGTCAGCAGGTTGGTGGCGTTGGTGACGAGCGCCGTGGTGCCGTCGGCCGCGTAGAGCGACAGCCGCGACGAGATGGGCCCCGACTCTTCAGCGCGCAAGACGGCGCCCGCGTCGGCGGTGAACGTCACCCAGTCGATGTCGCCGGCCGGCTCGAAGGTGTGCTGCTGCGGCACGCCCGAGGTGATGGGCGTGGCCAGCATCGGGCACTCGTTGGGCTCGTACGCGTCACCGGTGGCGTGCTGCCCAGCGCACGTCGGCGTGGGGATGAGCTCGCAGCCCGTCGGCCCTTCCTGGTAGCCCACGTTGCACGCGCACTGCGCGCCGGCGTCGGCGCCGGTGGTGCACACGTTCTGGTTGGCCGCCGTGCACGGGTTGGGGTCGCACACGTCGTCAGCGACGCACGCGCCGTTCACGTCGTGAAAGCCCACGTTGCAGCCGCAGACCGCCGCGCCGTTGACCGAGCTGCACACGCCGCGGTTGGGCTGGGTGCAGGGGTTGGGCGCGCAGGCGTTCTCGAGCACGCACGCGCCGCCCTGGTCGCGGTAGCCCGCGTCGCAGCCGCAGACCGCCACGCCGCCCGACTCGGTGCACACGCCGCGGTGGGGCTGCGTGCACGGGTTGGGGTTGCACACCTGCGTCGGCACGCACTGGCCAACGGCGTCGAGCCGGTAGCCCGCATCGCACGAGCAGGTGACGACGCCGTTCAACACGTTGCACACCGACTGGTTGGCCTGCGTGCACGGGTTGGGCTGGCACGACGGCGGGCGCACGCACGCCCCGGCCCCGTCGTCGACGAAGCCCGAGTCGCACTGGCACACGGCCGTCATGCCCGACACCACGCACACGCCGCGGTTGGGCTGCGTGCACGGGTTGTTGGCGCACGGGCTGTCGCTCACGCAGCCGCCCAGGCCGTCATCGCGCAAGCCGGGGTCGCACGCACAGCTGACGGCGCCGTTGAGCTCGGTGCACACCGACTTGCCCGGCGTGGTGCAGGGGCTCGACGCGCACGTCTGAGCGGCGACGCACGCGCCGCTGCCGTTCTCGACGAAGCCGCTGTCGCACCGGCACTCGGCCGTGCTGCCAGACGCGACGCACACGCCACGGTTGGCCTGCGTGCACGGGTTGGCGTCACACGGCCCGGGCTGCACGCACGCGCCCGCGACGTCTTGAAAGCCTGCGCGGCACGAACACACGGGCGCGCCGTTGACCGCCGTACACACCAAGCGATCACCCAGGCACGGGTTCGGCGCGCAGACGTCGACGGGCGGCACCGGCGGCGAACACGCCGCGAGCGCCAACAGGGGAACGACGAAGCGAAGCGTCTTCACTGGCACCACCCGAGGAAGCCCGGCACGGGCTGTGAGCAATTGCCGCTGAGGCAGTCAGCGGCGCCCGAGCACGGCGCACCGAACCCACGTGACGAGCACAGGCCCAGCACGTCGGTCGACACGCCCTTCACGCACGCCCAGTTCGCGGGGCAGTTGCCCACCTCACGGCACAAGCCGATGAGGCAGATCTTGTCTTTGTTGGGGATGAGCCCGTCGTTGCACACCGCGCCCTGCGTCCCCGTGGGGCACGTCTTGTCGGCCGCGCACGCGGGGAACGTGTGGCACTGCGGGTCTTCCATCGCCGTGTCGGAAGAGTCGAGGCACACCGACCGCGCGTCGCACCCGTCGTTGCCGCTGGGCACGTTGTCGGGGTTGCACTGCGTGGCAGGCGGCGGCGTGCTGCAGAAGCCCGACGTGCAGACCTGCTGCTCGCCGCAGTCACCGGCGACGGTGCACGTGGGCACCACCTTGTTGTGGCAGAGCATGTCGCCGTCGGTCGCGCAGTACTGGTCGCTCGCACAGTTGGCGTTCGACTGGCAGCCGATGGCGCACAGACCGTTGAAGCAGAACTGACCCGACGGGCACGCGCGCGACGCCGAGCACCACAGCTCGATGGCGCTGCCGCCACCCGTCGCGCTGCCACCGCCCGTGGTGCTGCCGCCGCCCGTCGCCGAGCCACCACCAGCGCCGCTGCCGCCGCCAGTGAGGAACGTGCCGCCGCCCGCGCCGCCGTCGCCGAGGTTCACCTGCACGTCGCACGCGGTGAAGCACAGCGCCGCCACGATCCCTGCTGCCCGAATTGTTCTGCTGCTCACGAGAATCTCCATGCCCTGTCTTGGGAACGACGCGGCGCTTTTATGAAGAATTTTTCGGCCCTCCGTCTGGTACGTGCGTTTCGCGATGCTGGGGCCCGTCGTCATGCTTGCGCTGGTGGCCGCTCCAGAAGCGCGCCTCGAGTACCGCGTCGACGCATCGGTGAAGGGCTGTCCAGATGAGCGCTGGGTGCACGCTGCGGTCGCCGCGCGCCTGGGCCGCGACCCGTTCGTCGATGCAGCGCCGGAGCTCGTGTCGGTCGTCATTTCGCCAGCCGAAGCACCGGCCGTCACCGCGCAGCTCACCGTCACACGCGCCAGCGGTCGCGTCGGCAAGCGCACGCTCGATTCACCCAGCGGCGACTGCATGGAGCTGGCCTCGGCCGTCGAGCTGGCGATCTCCCTCGCGCTCGACCCGGCCGTACGCGCTACGCCAGCGAAAGAGCCAGAACCTGAACCCGCGCCCGCGCCGCCGGAACCGCAGCCCGTCGTCAGCGCGCCGCCGCCCGTCGCCGTGAAGCAGTCGACGTTTCAACTGCGAGCGTCGGCAGCGCTGCTGGGCACCGCGGGCGCCGTCCCCGGCTTCACCGCTGGCGCGAAGGTCGGCGCGGGCGTGGCCGTCTCGCACTTCTCGTTCTCTCTCGAAGCGCGCGCGCACCTCCCGTCGGGCGTGCAGGTCGACGACCGCCGCATCGGCTCGTTTCTCTTTCTTGGCAGCGCCGTGCCGTGCGTCGAGCTGAGCCTCTTTCAGGGGTGCCTCGTGGGCTCGTTGGGCGCGCTGCAGTTCGACCTCGGTGAGGAACGCCGCACCTCGCTCATGGCCCAGGCCGGCGCGCGCGTGGCGCTGCGTTTTCAGCCAACGAAGCTCGTCGCCTTGAGCCCGTGGCTCGAAGGCACGGCGGTGCTGACGCGCACCACCCTGTCGCTCGAAGGTACGCCGGTGTGGGTGACCTGGCCGGTGTCGCTCTCGTTCGGTTTCACCGTGGAGCTGACGATTTCTTCATGAACGCCGCCTGCTGCCGCCAAGACAGGTGTGACGCATGAGTGCCCGGAGCGCGCTCGACGCGCTGTACCGCGCGGAAATGAAGGCGTTGTACGGCTTCCTGTGGAAGCTGGGAGCCGCAGAGTCGGACATGGAGGACCTGGTGCACGACGTGTTCGTCACCGCAGCGCGCCGTTGGGACTCGTACGACACGAGCAGACCGGCGCGCCCGTGGCTCATGGGCATCGCGTTCCGCGTGTTCTCTGACGCCCGCCGTTCGAAGCGCGTGGCCGAGCCGATGCCGGTGATGACCGACGAGCGGCCAGCGCCCGACGACTCGGTCGCCGACCAGCAGGGCCGCCGCATTCTGCAGGCCGCGTTGTCGTCGCTGCCCGACGAGCGCCGCACCGCGTTCGTGCTGCACGACCTCGAGGGCTTGTCGGTGAACGAGGTGTCCGAGCTGATGCGCTGCCCAGCGCCGACGACGTACTCGCGGCTCAAGCTGGCGCGAGAAGAGGTCGCGCGCGCGGTGCAGCGGTACCGACAAGAAGAAGCCCGCCGCGGAGGTGTCGCGTGAGCGAACAATTGCCGCCGCTGCCTGAAGAGCTCCAGTTCTTGCGCGACGTGTCGCCTCCTCCGCCGCCGCCTGCGTTCGAAGCGACAGTGGCCGCCCGCCTCGCGACCTCACTGCCAGCGGTCGCCGCGTCGATCTCCACCGCGAAGCTCATCGGCGGCGGTCTGGCGCTGCTGCTGACCGGCGTCGGCGCCGGCGTGGCGGTGGACCGCTACGTGTTCCCACCTGAGCCGCGCGAGGTGCGTGTGGAAGTGCCGGTGCGCGTCGAGGTGCCCGTGCGCGTTGAAGTGCCGGTGCCCGTCGAAGTTCCGGCGCCGACCGCGCCGCGCGTCGAGCCCAGGCCTCCGAAGGAGCCCGTCGCTGCGAAGCCCGAGAGTTCGCGCGATGTGTCGTTGGCCACCGAGCGGAAGCTGCTCGAGGTCGCGCGCGCGGCGCTGGCCCGCGGCGACATCGCGACGACGTTGAGCGAGCTGCAACGCCACGAGCGCGAGTTCCCCGCCGGCCGCCTCGAGGAAGAACGAGAAGCGCTGCTCATCAAGGCGTTGCACACAGCCGGTCGTGACGACGAAGCCGCCGCTCGCACCGCGCGTTTCCTGCAGCGCTTTCCAGACAGCCTCTTGCTGCCCTGACGACGCGACGCGGCAAACGTCGCGGTATCGACTGGTGACTGCGCGACCTAAGAAGTGCGCCCGTGAGTTTCGTCATCGGTGTCCCGAAGGAGTCGCTGCCCGGCGAGAAGCGGGTGGCGGCCACGCCTGAGTCGATCAAGAAGTTCAAGGAGCGCGGGCTGGCGGTGCGCGTCGAGCGCGGCGCAGGCAGCGGCGCTGGCATCAGCGACGACGCGTACGTGGCCGCGGCCGCGGAGGTCGTCGAGTCCGCGTGGGACAGCGACGCCGTGTTCAAGGTGCGGCCGCCCACCGTCGACGAGTCGGCGAAGCTCAAAGAAGGCGCGCTGCTGGTCTCGTTGATTCAGGTCGAGCGCAACCCTGCGGTGCTGGGCGCACTCGAAGCGCGCAAGGCGACCGTGCTGGCGCTCGAGAAGGTCCCGCGTGTGACGCGCGCCCAGAAGATGGACGTGCTGTCGTCGATGGCGAACCTCTCGGGCTACCGCGCGGTCGTCGAAGCTGCGACGCACTACCAGGGCTTCTTCTCGCCGCAGATCACCGCCGCAGGTGCGACGCCGCCCGCGAAGGTGCTCATCATCGGCGCGGGCGTCGCAGGGCTCGCGGCCGTCGGTGCGGCGCGGGCGCTCGGCGCAGACGTGCGCGCGTTCGACACGCGTGCCGCGGCGCGCGAGCAGGTCGAGTCACTCGGCGCGCGCTTCCTCGAGGTCTCGCTGAAGGAAGCCGGCGAAGGCCAGGGCGGCTACGCCAAGGTGATGTCGCCGGAGTTCATCGCCGCCGAGATGGAGCTCTTCCGCCAGCAGGCGCGCGAGGTCGACGTCATCATCACCACCGCGCTCGTGCCGGGCGCGAAGGCGCCGACGCTGGTGCCGCGCGACGTGGTCGAGTGCTTGAAGCCCGGCTCCATCATCGTCGACATGGCCGCCGAGCAAGGCGGCAACTGCGAGCTGACGAAGCCCGGTGAGATCGTCGTGCACAACGGCGTGCAGATCCTCGGCTTCACGGATCTCGCGAGCCGCATGGCGACGACGTCGAGCCGGTTCTTCGCGATGAACCTCTGGCACCTCGCGGGCGAGCTGGGCAAAGGCGACACGCTCGACATCAACCTCGAGAACGACGTCGTGCGCCCTGCCCTGCTGCTGCACCGCGGAGAGAAGCTGCCGCCCGCGCCGGTGAAAGAGCCAGCGCCGCCGCCCAAGAAAGCGCCGCCGCCCGCCGCGAAGCCCGCGCAGCAGCACATTCAATCGCCGACGCGCCGCGCGTGGGGCAGCACCATCGGCGGCCTCGTCCTCATCGTGGTGCTCTTCCTGCTCGGTCGCTTCGCGCCGCCGGAGTTCCTGCAGCACTCCACCGTGTTCGTGCTGGCGTGCTTCGTCGGCTGGCAGGTCATCTGGTCGGTCTCGCCGTCGCTGCATACGCCGCTCATGAGCGTCACCAACGCCATCTCCGGCATCATCATCATCGGCGGCATGCTGCAGGTGGGCGGTGACCTCGACGTCGCGTCGCTGCTGGGCGCGGCGGCCGTGTTGTTCGCGGCCATCAACATCGCCGGCGGCTTCCTCGTCACGCAGCGCATGTTGAAGATGTTCAGGAGAGACGACGCCGCACCCGCTGCGCCTTCGCACGGAGGGCACGGCCGATGATGACCGCTGGCTTGTTGGACGTGGCGTACCTCGCGGCAGGCGTGCTCTTCATCCGCTCGCTCGGCGGCCTCTCGAAGCAAGAGACGGCGTCGCAGGGCAACCTCTTCGGCATCCTCGGCATGGTGCTGGCCATCGTCGTCACCTCGGTGGCGTGGGGCCTGTCGTCTGACCTGTCGGCGCGCACGCACGGGCTGATGTTGCTGGTCGGCGCGGCGGTCGTCGGCGGTGTCATCGGCGGCGGGCTCGCGCGGCGCGTCGAGATGACCGGCATGCCGGAGCTCGTGGCCGTGCTGCACTCGTTCGTCGGCCTCGCCGCGGTGCTGGTCGGCTTCTCGTCGTACCTGCGGCCCGTCAACGCGGCGCCCGATGCGCTGCGCCACACCGTCCACCTCGTGGAGATCTGGGTGGGCATCGCGGTCGGCGCCATCACGCTGACCGGCTCCATCGTCGCGTGGGCCAAGCTGAAGGGCTCGCTGTCGGGCAAGCCGCTGCTGCTGCCCGGTCGTCACGCGCTCAACGCGCTGGTGGCCGCGGCCATCATCGGGCTCGGCTGGCCGTTCTTGTTGGCGTCGGGCCACGACGGGCTCCTGTTCCTCGTCATCATGACGGTGCTCGCGTCGCTGCTGGGCGTGCACCTCGTCATGGCCATCGGCGGCGCTGACATGCCGGTCGTCGTCTCGCTGCTCAACAGCTACTCGGGCTGGGCGGCGGCGGCGGCGGGCTTCATGCTGGCGAACGACCTGCTCATCGTCACCGGCGCGCTCGTCGGCGCGTCGGGCACGATTCTGTCGATCATCATGTGCCGCGCGATGAACCGGTCGATTCTCAACGTGGTGTTCGGCGGCTTCGGCACCGGCGACGCGAAGCCTGCGGCGCCCGGCGGTGCGCAGCCCGCGGGTGAAGTCACCGAGATGAAGGCCGACGAGGTCGCGCGGCGGCTGCTCGAAGCACGCAACGTCGTCATCGTGCCGGGCTACGGCATGGCCGTGTCACGCGCGCAGGGCTCGGTGAAGGAGCTGACGCACACGCTCCGCGAGAAGGGCATCAACGTGCGCTTCGCGATTCACCCGGTCGCGGGGCGTCTGCCTGGCCACATGAACGTGTTGCTCGCCGAAGCCGGCGTTCCCTACGACATCGTGCTCGAGATGGAGCACATCAACGCTGACTTCCCCAACACCGACGTGGTGCTGGTCATCGGCGCCAACGACATCGTGAACCCCGGCGCGCTCGATGACCCGAGCTCCAGCATCTACGGCATGCCGGTGCTCGAGGTCTGGAAGTCGAAGCTGACGGTGGTGTTCAAGCGCGGCATGGCGGCGGGCTACGCCGGCGTCGAGAACCCGCTGTTCTACCTCGACGGCACGCGCATGCTGTTCGGCGACGCCAAGAAGTCCGTCGACGCGCTGGTGACCGAGGTCCGCAAGTAGTCGCTTACGCGCCGAAGTCTTTCAGGCGCTGCTTGTTGGACGACAGGTCTCCGACGCCAGAGCCCTTCTTGCCGATCAGGGGCTTCACGCGGTCCCACAGACTCGACGGCTCGCCGAGCGCTTCCAGCGCCTCGCGAATGACCGCGGACACGGTGGTGTGTCGCGCCTTCGCTAGCCGAGCGACGCGCGCCGCAGCCGCTGCGGACAGGCGAACCGAGAGCAACCTGGTGTCGTGATGTCGCGGCATGAGGGCGACGGTACGCTCGTCGTACGGCCGCTGTCACACCGCCGAGGCAGCGCGCATGGCGCCGTTCTCGTAGCGAACGACCCCCGACGCGTCGGCGTGCTTCACGAAGTCCGCCACGAACGCGCGGCCGATGTCGTCTTGATGCACGGTGCCGAAGCGACCGGGGATCAACTTGCCCAGCCAGTCGACGACCTTCGGGGTGTGCGCGTTGCCGCCGATGATGCCGGGCTGGAAGATCGCGAGCCGCTTGAAGCCGATGCCCTCGATGGCTTCTTCCTTCAGCCCCATCACGCGGATGTATTTGACCCGGCTCTTTGAATCGCTGCCCACCGCGGTCAGCAGGCCGAAGTGCTGCACACCCACCGCGTGACAACCCCGAGCGAACGCGCCGACGACACCGGCCTCCAACGCCTTCAGCTCGTCTTCAGTCCACTTGTTCGAGCCCGCGCCCACGCCAACGCACGACGCGGCGACCACGCGGCCTTCGAGCGACTTCGCGACCATCGTCACCTCGGCCTCGAAGCCCGGCGCGGCCGTGTCGAGCACCACCTGTCGTACGCGCGGCGGCAGCGGCGCAGACACCGCCTTGCGGGTCACCATGACGACTTCAAGGCACGACGCTTCGGCGACCAGCGCCCGCAGCAACGCAGAGCCGACCTGGCCGGTGCCACCGATGACGAGCGCGCGGAAGTTCATTTCGCGGGTTCCGCCTTGGGAGCCGCCGGCTGGATGATGTCGACCTTCGACCCGTCGTCGAGCGCGGAGCTGGCGAGCTTCACGATGCGCTCGTCGCCTTCGAGGCCGGTGGAGATCTGCAACGTCGAGCCCATGTCGCGCTCGATGACGATGCGCCGCATCGCCACGTTGTTCTGCGCGTCGACCACAGCCAACCGCGTGCCCTTGGAATCTGAATAGAGCGCCGTCGCCGGCACCTCGAGCAAGCGGTGCGGCACCGGCAGGTTGAGCGCCACCTGCACGTACATACCGGCGAGCAACTCATGCTCCGGGTTGGGCACGCGCACCTCGGTCATCATGGTGCGTGACACGCTGTCGAGCGACCCGGCGGCGCGCGAGACCTGCCCCTTGAACTCCCGGCCGGCGAACTCGCGCACCGTCACCGTCGCGTCGGCGCCGGCCTTCACGCTGGGCGCGACGTCTTGCGGCACGTTGATGAACACACGAATCGGGTCGTTGTTCTGCAGCCGGTACAGCGGCGTCTGCGTACCGGCGCTCACCAACATGCCGCGCTCGACGAAGCGCTGCACCACGCGGCCCGCGAACGGCGCGGTCACCCGGGTGAAGCCCTTGGTCTGCTGCAGCCGCCGCAGGTTGGCCTGCGCCGCCGCCACGTTCGCGGTCGCCACGCCGACGTTCGCGCTGTCGACGTCGGCCTGGCCCTGCCGCTGCTCGTAGTCCTGCTGCGAGGCGATGCCCGCGGGCGCCAGCGACTTGTAGCGCTCGGCCATCGTCGTCGAGACCTGCACCGCCGACTTCGCGCGAATCACCGCGGCCTCGGCTTCAGCGAGCTGCGCCCTGCCCTGCTCCAGCTGCGCGTCGAGCTCCGGCGTGTCGATCTCCATCAACACGTCGCCTTCCTTCACGTCATCGCCGAGGTCGACGTTCCACTTCTTCACGTAGCCAGACACGCGCGGGTAGACGACCGTGTCTTCCAGCGGCTGCGCGGTGCCCGGCAAGAGCATCGCGCGGTCGGAGCTCAACACCTTCGGCTGCACCACTTCGACGCGCGGCAACGCGCCGAGCCCGCTGGTGGTCTCTCGCTCGAGCTCGTGACGACCGAAGACCTTCGGCAACAAGCCGAAGAGGAACAGCGCCACCAGCGCGGCGATGGCGACGCCGCCGATGAGCGCGCCCCGCTTGGGCGACACCTTCGTCGGTTTGGGCAGCTCGAACCCGAGATCGTCTTCAACCAGCGGCTTGTCGTGTCCAGTTGGTTCGCTCACAGGTGCTCCACGAGAGGGTCGGGCTGCGCGGCCTTGCGGCGCAGCACGCTGTACATGACGGGTACGAAGAACAGCGTCGTCACCGTGGCCACCAGCAGCCCGCCGATGACGGCGCGACCGAGCGGCGCGTTCTGCTCACCGCCGTCGCCGATGCCCAACGACATGGGCAGCATGCCGATGATCATCGCCGCGGCGGTCATGATGACGGGGCGCAGGCGCGTCATGCCCGACGCCAGCGCGGCCTGCACGGCGTCGCGGCCGACCTTGCGTTGATCGTTCGCGAACGTGACCACGAGAATCGAGTTCGCCGTCGCCACGCCCACCGTCATCAGCGAGCCCATCAGCGCCGGAACGCTCAAGCTCGTCTGCGTGAGGAACAACATCCACGAGATGCCCGCGAGCGCGCCCGGCAACGCCATCAAGATGATGAGCGGGTCGACCCACGACTGGAAGTTCAAGACCATCAACAGGTACACGAGCAGCACCGCGAAAATGAGGCCGAAGCCCAGGCCGCGGAACGACGAGTTCATGCTCTCGATCTGCCCCTTCACCTTCACCCTGGTGCCGCGCGGGAAGTCCTTCTGCATGCCCTCGACGATGCGGTCGATGGCGCTCGCCACGCTGCCGAGGTCGGTGCCCTCGACGTTGGCCTGCACGTCAAACGTCCGCGTGGCGTTGAAGTGCGTGATGTTCACCGGGCCAGTGCTGCGGCGAACGCTGGCCACGTTCGACAACAGCTGCGGCGTGCCGCGCGCGCCCAGCGAGAGCGGCGTGGTCTTGAGCGCGTCGACCGAGTCGATCGTGTACTGCGGCGTCTGCACCGCCACGAGGTACTGCACGCCGCGCTTGTCGAGCCAGTAGCTGGGCGCGACCTGCGAGCTCGAGCTCAACGACACCAGCACGTCGTTGGCCACGTCGCGCTGCGTGAGGCCCATGCCGCTGGCCATGGTGCGGTCGACGTCGATGCGCAGCTGCGGTCGGTGCTGCACCTGCGCGAGGTGCACGTCGGCGGCGCCCGGCACCTTCTTGAGTTCCTCGGCGATGCGCTCGGCGATGCCGTACGTCGCCGCCTCGTTGCCGACCGCGCCGGTCACCTGCACGCTGATGGGCGCAGGCAGGCCGAAGTTCAGCACCTGCGTCGAGATGTCTGGCGCGAGGAAGAAGAAGGTCGTGTCGGGGTACTTCTCGTTCAACACGCGGCGCAGCTTCGAGACGTACTGCTCGGTTGGCTGGTGATGCTCGTGCAGCGCGATGAGGATCTGCCCGTCGGCCGATGAGATGAGCGCGCCTTCCGACAGCGACAGGTTGATGCCCGACGTCGGGATGCCCATGTTGTCGATGAGCGTGGCGATCTCGTCCTCGGGGATGACGGTGCGAATGGTGTCTTCGATCTCCGCGAAGCGCTTCTCGGTCTCTTCGATGCGCGTGCCCGGCACCCCGCGCACGTGCAGCTTGATGAGGCCGGCGTCGACCGCCGGAAAGAAGTCGCGCCCCACGAGCAACATGAGGCTCATCGAGCCGACGGCGAACAACGAGAAGCCGATGACCACCGTGCGCCGGTTCGCCAGCGCCCACGCCAACCAGCCGCCGTACCAGGTGCGGAGCTGATCAAACCGCCGGTTGAACGCCGCGAAGAACGGGTGCACGTGGCCGTGGTTCGCGGCCTCTTTCTCGAGCAGCGCGCGCACCATCGTCGGCACCAGCGTGCGCGAGAGCACGTACGACATCAGCATCGCGAACACGACGGCCATGGCCATCGGCACGAAGAGCGACTTCGCCGAGCCGGTGATGAAGCCCACGGGCACGAAGACGATGCAGATGCACAGCGTCGCCACCAGCGCGGGCACGGCGATCTCCTGCGCGCCGTCGACGATGCTCTGGATGAAGCCTTTCCGCTGCCCGAGGTTGCGGTGGATGTTCTCGATGGCCACCGTGGCGTCGTCGACGAGGATGCCGACGGCCAGCGCGAGGCCGCCCAGCGTCATCACGTTGAGCGTCTGCCCCAGCGCGCCGAGCACGATGATGCTGGTGAGGATCGACAGCGGAATGCTGACGACGACCACCACGGTGCTCCGCCAGCTGCCGAGGAACAACAGAATCATCAGCGCCGTCAGCGCGCCGGCGATGAGCGCCTCGGTGATGACGCCCGTGACCGCCGCGCGCACGAAGATGGACTGGTCGAACAGCAGCGAGACCTTGAGCTCCTTCGGCAGCTTGGCGAGCGCGCCCGGTAGCACCTCTTTCACCGCGTCGACGACGTCGAGCGTGCTGGCGTTGCCGTTCTTCAAGATGGTCATCAGCGCGGCCTTGCGGCCGGCCATGTGCACGATGCTGGTCTGCGGCGCCGAGCCGTCGCGCACGTTGCCCACGTCGCGCACGAACACAGTCTTTCCGTCGACGGTGCGCAGCGGGATGTTGCCGATGTCTTCCAGCAGCTCGGGGTTCGAGTTGAGGATGATGGGGAACTCGCTCTCGCCGATCTTCGCCGAGCCGCCGGGCAAGATGACGTTCTGCAGCCCGAGCGCGGTGTTCACGTCGCGCGGCGACAGGCCCCACGCGTAGAGACGCTGCGGGTCAATGTCGATCTGGATCTGTCGCTGCCGCCCGCCGTACGGGAACGGGATCTGCGACCCGGGGATGGTCGAGATGTCAGCGCGCAGGAAGTTGAAGCCCAGGTCGAAGAGCTGCTGCTCGCTGAGCGTGTCCGACTCGAGCGCCGCCTGGATGATGGGAACGTTCGACGCCGAGTAGCGGATGATGAGCGGCGGCACCGTGCCCGGCGGCATCTGGCGCACGGCGGCCTGACTGACCGCGGTGATCTGCGCGACCGCCGCGTCGACGCTGGCGCCCGGCTGCAGGAACACCTTCACCACCACCATGCCGGTCAGCGACTGGCTCTCGATGTGCTCGATGTCGTTGACGACGGTGGTGACGAAGCGCTCGTAGTTGGTGGTGATGCGCTTCTCCATCTCCTCAGGAGGGAGGCCGCCGTAGCTCCACACCACCGAGACGACGGGAATGTCGATGGTCGGGAAGATGTCTGTCGGGATGCGCAGGATCGTGAAGACCCCGAGGATCACGATGAGCATCGACATCACGACGAACGTGTACGGCCGCTGAAGCGCGATTCGAACCAACCACATAGGCGAGCGCGTAAGTGCGCCCGCCCATCACGGTTGTCCACTCAGAGTGCCGCACGGCCCGTCAGAAAATCCGCACGGTTCGTGCTCAAACGAACCGGTTCAGTCGACGTCGACGAGCCACCTGTGCACGTCGGGCTTCGAGCCGCGCTGAATCGCGCCGACCTCGGCGTACAGCGCCTGCGCGATGGGCCCGGGCGCGCCGCCGTTGATGATGAGCTTCTCGCCGACGAAGGCCAGCTCACCCACCGGCGAGATGACCGCCGCGGTGCCGGTGCCGAACACCTCGGTCAAGAGCCCCGACTGATGCGCCGCCTTGAGCTCCTTGATGGACACCGGGCGCTCTTCGACCGTCAGCCCCATGCCGCGCGCCAGCGTCAGCACCGAGTCGCGCGTCACGCCCGCCAGAATCGAGTCGCTCAGCGGCGGCGTCACCAGCGTCTTGCCGATGAGGAAGCACACGTTCATCGTGCCCACCTCTTCGACGTACTCGTGGTCCTTGCCGTCCAACCACAGCACCTGGTCGAAGCCTTCCTTCTTGGCCTTCATCGCCGACGCCAGCGACGCGGCGTAGTTGGCGCCAGCCTTGGTCGCGCCGAGGCCACCGCGCGGCGCGCGCACGTCGTGGGTCTCGACCCAGATGCGCACCGACTTGAGGCCCTTGCCGCCGAAGTAGTTGCCGGCCGGCGAGGCGATGACGAAG
Organism: uncultured Archangium sp.; assembly: GCA_964459885.1. Lineage (GTDB taxonomy): Bacteria > Myxococcota > Myxococcia > Myxococcales > Myxococcaceae > Archangium_A. The sequence goes on along the minus strand of CAYWON010000011.1, from coordinate 14,867 downwards.
TAGCGGTAGTGCTTCGAGGGCCGCACGCCGAGGAAGCCCTCGGTCGCGATGAGCGTGGGGCGCAGGTACAGCGACGTGCCCTCTGACTTCGGCACCCAGTCGGCCTCGACCTTCACCAGCGCGCGCACCGCTTCTTCCATCTGCGCTTCGGACGGCGCTTCCATGCACAGGCGCGGCGCGCCCACGGCCATGCGCTTGGCGTGCATCTCGGGGCGGAACAGGCGAATGCGCCCGTCAGCGCCACGGAACGCCTTGCTGCCCTCGAACATCGCCTGGCCGTAGTGGAACACGCCGGCCGCCGGGTCGACCTGGAACGGCGCGTACGGCTCGATGCGCGCGTCGTGCCACCCCCGCTCGGTCGTGAAGTCCATCGCGAAGAGGTGATCCGTGAAGAACTTCCCGAAGCCCAGCTCGGCTTCCGGCGGCTTCACCTTGGGGCTGCTCGTCTTCGTGATGCGGATGTCCATGACTTCCCTCTGCGTGAAAATGTTCGGGGCGCAACTAACACCCACGTCCGATCAGACAAAGGGTGACTAACGACGGCACAGCTGCAGTGACACCGCGCTGCGTCAGCACTCCACGATGTTGACCGCGAGGCCGCCGCGCGCCGTCTCTTTGTACTTGGCCGACATGTCGCGACCGGTCGACCGCATCGTGGCGATGACCTTGTCCAACGACACCTTGTGCTTGCCGTCGCCCGAGAGCGCGAGCCGCGCGGCGTTGATGGCCTTCACCGCGCCCATCGCGTTGCGCTCGATGCACGGCACCTGCACCAGGCCGCCGATGGGGTCGCACGTGAGCCCGAGGTTGTGCTCCATGCCGATCTCCGCCGCGTTCTCGACCTGCTCCGGCGTACCGCCCAGCACCTCCGCGAGCCCGCCCGCCGCCATCGAGCACGCCACGCCGACCTCGCCCTGACAGCCGACCTCCGCGCCCGAGATGCTCGCGTTGCGTTTGTAGAGCGCGCCGATAGCACCGGCCGTGAGCAAGAAGCGCTGCACGCCTTCTTCATCGGCGTTGGGCACGAAGCGCCGGTAGTACTGCAGCACCGCGGGAATGATGCCGGCCGCGCCGTTGGTGGGCGCCGTCACCACGCGCCCGCCCGCCGCGTTCTCTTCGTTCACGGCCAGCGCCCAGAGGTTGACCCAGTCGATGATGACGAGCGGGTCGGCGTCGGGCTCCGTCTTCAGGCGGCGAGACAGCGTGGCCGCGCGCCGCTTCACCTTGAGGCCGCCGGGCAAGATGCCCTCGCGCTCACACCCGCGACGAATGCACGCCACCATCGCGTCGGAGATCTCTTTCAAGCCCGCGCGCACCTCGGCCTCGGGGCGCAGCGCGACCTCGTTCTCGAGCATCAGCGTCGAGATGCTCAGCCCCGTCGAGTTGCACAGCACCAAGAGCGCGTCGGCTGTGGTGAACAGATGCGGCACCGCCGACTCGAGCGTCACCGCGCCTTCGGGCGTGCCCTCGTGGTTGACGACGAAGCCGCCGCCCACTGAGTAGTAGACGCGCTGCGCGACGGTCTCGTCGCCGTCGTACGCGGTGAAGCGCATGCCGTTGCTGTGCAGCGGCAGCTTCTCGCGCCGGTGGAAGATGAGTGAATCGGGGCGGAAGGCGACCTCGCGCTCACCCAACAGCCGCAGTCGCAGCTCACGCTGAATGCGCGCCACGCGGCCCGGCACCGCGTCGATGTCGATGGTGCGCGGCGCTTCACCTTCGAGGCCCAGCATCACCGCCACGTCGCTGCCGTGGCCCTTGCCGGTGAAGCCCAGCGAGCCGAAGAGCTCCGCCTTCACCGACGTCACGCGCGGCAGGAGCCCGTCTTCTTTCAAGCGTGTCGCGAAGCGCTGCGCCGCGTGCATCGGCCCGACCGTGTGGGAACTCGAAGGCCCGATGCCGATCTTGAAGAGATCGAAGACGCTGATGTGCACGGCGCTTCAATAGCCGTGCTTCACCGCGCAAGACACCACCGACGCATGACGCACTACGGCAGACGCGCCTTGAGCTCCCCGGTCGAACGGCTCATGCGCACGCCGCGCGACGGCGGGAACTTCGCGAGCCCTTCGGCGCGCAGCTTCACCGCGTGCGTGGCCTCGTAGGTGGCGAACGCGGCGGCGTCCTTGAACGTGTAGCGCGACTCGGCGCGCGTCTCGTTCCACTGCACCAGCTCGGCCGACAACGCGCCGGCGCGCACCACGTCTTCGAGGTGGCCGTGGAGCAACCAGTCCATCCACTCGGTGCACAGAGCGGGCGTGTCGAACTCGGCGTGTACGGAATAGGCGAAGGTCATCGTGGGATGATGTCTACCGGCGGGTGATCGAAAGCGCTCGGCCCTTCGCCGGGCTTCGACTTCACGAGGCCCTGCGGGCGAAAGCGCATCGCGCTCCACGTGTCGTCGAGGGAGATCTGCGAGACCGGCCGCAGCCCTTTGGGCCAGAGCGCGTGCCACAGCACGTCGCGGTTCAAGTCGGTCTCCACGCCCGAGCTCCCCTTCGGGTAGCAGACCCACAGCACCGGGTCACCGCGCAGCTTGCCTTCGACCTTCTTGAACACGCGGGCGAGCTCTTTGCTGTCGACCGCGAAGAGGATCGACGCGTCGGGCTGCTTCGGCGCGCGCGTGGTCTGCTTGAGCCCCTTGAGCAACGGCTTCACCTTCGTCGGCACGTTGGGCGCGAACCACACGCCCCCTTTGTACGAGAGCTTCTTGAGCAACGCGGAGGTCGTCATACGCGGCGCACCGTAGCCAAAAGCTGTGACAAGGTTCGCCGCCATGCGCCCTGCACTGCTCGTCGCGTTGTGTGGCTTCTCGGCCCTCGCGGCTCCGAAGGCTCCAGTGGTTGCGTTCTTTCCGCCCAGCTCGAGCGACGTCAGGCTGCAGCAGCTGGCCTTGTTGATGGAAGCGCGCGCGTCAGAGCTGGTCGAGCAGACCAACAAGGCCAGCGAGCTGCACCTGAAGCAGACGCTGCGCGCCATGGGTGAGGAGGGCTTCTCGGCCGACCTCTCGCAGGCCGGCAACGCCGACGCGCTGCGCCTCGCTGTCGGCGCCGATCGCGCGGTGTCCTTCTCGCTCGAAGCGTCGGGTGAGCAGCTGGTGCTCTCGGGCGTGTACGTCGACGGCAAGAAGCCCAGGCCGTTCACCACGAAGTTGCCCAAGACGTGGAGCAAAGCGCTCGACGAAGGCTCCGTCGCGCTCGCGAAGACCGCGCTCGCCGGCATCGCGCTGCCCAAGAAGCTGAACGCGCAGCCCTCGTCGACGAACGAAGAAGCGCTGCAGCAGCTCGGCGCCTGCTACCCGGTGGTGCTGCGCCAGCCGCTGGCCGTCGACACGCCCGCGCTCATCGACGGTGGCGAGCTGGAGCGCGCGGTGGCCGCCTGCCAGAAGGCGCTGGAGCTGGACCCGGGCTTGCGTTTCGCGGCGGCGGTCTCGGCGCTGGGTCAGGCCATCATCGGCGGTGACGCGGCGGCGGCGAAGTCGCTCGCCTCGCTCGGTGACACCGACGACGTGCTCGAGATCTACACGCTGGCGCGCTTCTGGTTGCTCACGCGCTACCAGTCGAACGAAGCCGGCGTCGCGTTCCTGCAAGACGTCGTGAAGCGGCACCCCGGCGAGCTCATCGCGCGCGCGTACCTCGGCGACACGCAGTTTGCGTTGGGCACGTGGGCCGAGGCCGAGAAGACGTGGCAGGGCTACCTGTCGGTCGCGCCGGCGTCGTCGTGGGCGCACGGGCGGCTCAGCAAGGCGCTCGCGCGGCAGGGCAAGCACACCGAGGCCATCGCCGCGGCGAAGAAGGGCTTCCTGCTGTCGCCTTCGAGCCCTGAAGCGCGGCTCGAGTTGGGCAGCCGGCTCATCGACGGCGGCAACCTCGCCGAGGCCGAAGAGACGTTGGAGCCGCTGGCGCGCCTGACGCCGCCGCGCGCCGAGCACCTGCTGCGGCTGGGCTGGGCGCACTGGCTCGAGGGTGAGGTCGACGCCGCCGCCGCGTACTTCGAGCGCGCGCTGGACCTCGCCACGGCGCCGGGTGAGTGGCGCACGCGCGGTCGCGCCGCCTACGACCTCGCGCTCGTCGAAGCGAAGCGTGGACACCAGAAGGAAGCCGCCGCGCAGCTGCAGGCCGCGTACGCCACCGGCTTCAAGGTGAAGGAGCTGGACCCGTCACTGACCGCCGCGGCCAAGGAGCTCGAGCGCGCAGACCTGGAGAAAGCGAAGGGCCCGCCTCCCGCGAAGAACACCGCGCCGCGTGAAGCGAGCCTGTTCCCCGTCAACGCGTTCGGCGAGGTCGACGTGGGCCACAAGAAGCCGTCGCCGCCCGAAGGCCTCATCCTCTTCCGGTTCTGAAGACCATGCGCCCTGCCCTCGTGATGTTGCTGCTCTCAGGCTGCGTCACCTCGCGGTTCGTGGCGCACGAAGCTGACTTCGAAGCCAAAGCGGCGAAGCAGGAAGCCCTCATCATCGCGCAGAAAGATCTCCCGCCCGGCGCGCGGCCGCTGGGTCGGCTCGAGGTCTTTCACAACAACCTCACGGCGCCAGAGCCCATCGTGAACGAAGCCCTGCGGCGCGCGCGCGACGTCGGCTGTGCGTGGCTGGTGCACCTGAACCCGCGCGGCAACGCGGCGGTGAAGACCGAAGGCGTCGAGGTGGTGTTGACGACCGGCCAGGGCCCGGGCCCCGCACAGGCCGAAGGCGAGAACCGCGCTGACTTCTGGTGCTTCGCGCCGTAGCCGTCAGCTGGCCTGTTTTCCCAGGCGAATGAAGCCACGAATCAACCGGCCGATGCCCACGCCGATGGCGCCCGTCGCCACCACGTAGCGACCGCCGTTCGACGCGGCCGACACCGAGATGACGGTGACGGCCACGCCGATGAGCAGCAGCGCGCCGCCTGCGACGAAGTCCATGGTGGGGCTGGCCGGCGCGTCGACCACGGTGGTCGGCTGCAGCCCCTGCTCGCGCGGCGGCACCGCGGGCGCACCGCTCGCCGCTTCCAGCACCGCGAGCCGCGCGAACCAGGTGATGGCCAGCACCGCGAACGCGTTGCCGAAGCTCACCAGCCCCGTCACCAGCCCATACACGCCGGACGCGTAGAGCTGCTGCGGGTCCACGAGGCCACTCGACATCGCGAAGCTGAAAGCCATGCGCACTGTCGAGAGCAGCATCACCACGGCAGCGACCGGCATCGTCCACGAGAAGCGCGGCGTGGCGAGGCTGACCAACAGCCACAACAACAACCCGCGCTCGACGAGCGAGAACAGCATCGACATGCCGAACAGCGCGCTGCTGCCCGCGCCGAAGATGCCGAGGTTACCGGTGACGCTCATCACGCTGATGGCGAGGTCACCGACGGCGTTGAGGGACACCAGCGCCGCCGTCAGCACCGGCAGTAGCGAGTCTTCGAGCGCCGACGAGAGCTGAATGAGCCCCACCACCGTCACGCCCGCGAGGCCGACCCAGAAGAGCTGCAAGACGAGCTCGGTGGGCGAGCCGTAGACGTCGTGCGCGAGGCGGCTGACGAGCTGCTCGAGCAGGTACAGCCCCACGCGCGCCGCCGAGGCCACCAACAACAACGTGAGCGCCGAGCGCGCCCGGGCAGCGTCCCTGAATTTCATGGCCGGGGAACAAACCCCACAAGCGCGGCGGAGGTGAAGACTTCACGCTACAAGGCGCCGCATGCAGGCCTTCCTCGACGCCGTGGCGCGTGACTTCCCCGCTGACTTCGCGACGCGCGACCCCAACGAGCTGACCACCTACGGCAAGGACTGGACGAAAGTCTTCACGCCCGCGCCGTCGCTGCTGGTGCGCCCGCGCAGCACGGCCGAGGTGTCCGCGTTCCTCAAGCTGGCGTCGCAGCACGGCGTGCAGGTCGTGCCTTCGGGCGGCCGCACGGGCCTCGCTGGCGGCGCGGTGGCCGAGCACGGCGAGGTCGTGCTCTCGCTCGAGCGCATGCGCGCGCTGGGCCCCGTCGACACGCTGGCGCTCACCGTGCACGTCGAGGCCGGCGCCATCACCGAAGCCGTACACCACCACTGCGCCGAGGTCGGGCTCACCTGGCCTGTCGACTTCGCGTCGAAGGGCAGCAGCCAGGTCGGCGGCAACATCGCCACCAACGCCGGCGGCGTGCGCGTCATCCGCTACGGGCTCACGCGCCAGTGGGTGCTGGGCCTCACTGTTGTGACCATGCAGGGCGACGTCATGCAGCTCAACGGCGCGCTCGAGAAGAACAACACCGGCGTCGACCTGCGGCAGCTCTTCATCGGCTCTGAAGGCATCCTCGGCGTCATCACCGAAGCGACGCTCAAGCTGACGCGGTTACCCGAGAAGGTCGACGTGTTCCTCTTCGCGTTGGACTCGCTGCAGGGCGTGCTGGAGCTCTTCGAAGCCGCGCGCCGCGGGCCGTTCACGGTGATGGCCTACGAGTTCTTCACCGACGCCTGCACGCGGCGCCTGGCGATGCATCGCTCGGTGCGGCCGCCCTTCGAAGCGACGTACTCGCACTACGTGTTGCTGGAGGTCGAAGCCGCGCGCGACATCGACGGCTGGCTCTCGGGGCTCTTCGAGAAGGGCCTCGTGAAAGACGGCACGCTCGCGGCCGATGAAGGACAGCGCAAGTCACTGTGGACGCTGCGCGAAGGCATCAGCGAGTCGTTGTCTGCGACGGGCCTTCCACACAAAAACGACATCGCGCTGCCGATTTCCCAGCTGCGCGGGTTCTCGGACGGCTTCGAGAAGCTGCTCGCCGAGCGCTACCCCGGCTGGGAGCTGTGCGTGTTCGGCCACATCGGCGACGGCAACCTGCACGTCAACATCATGAAGCCCGACACGATGACGAAGGACGAGTTCCTCTCGCGCGTGCACGACGTCGATCAACACATGTTCGAGCTGGTGCGCGCGCACGCGGGCTCCATCAGCGCGGAGCACGGCATCGGGTTGCTCAAGCGCGACTGGCTCGGCTACTCGCGCACGCCCGTCGAGCTGGAGCTGATGCGTCAGCTCAAGCGCGTGCTGGACCCGAAGGGCCTGCTCAACCCCGGCAAGGTGCTCTAAAGCCATGCGCGCTGGCGTGGTGGTGCTCCTCGGAGTGCTCGCGTCGGCCTGCAAGAAGCCACCGCCGCTGCCACCACCGCCGCCCACCGCTGCGGACCTTGCGGTCTTGAAGGCGCGCGCTGACGTCGAGCTGCTGTGGATGCTCACCGGGCGCTGCCAACACAACGTCGTCGGCGCGTTTGACGGCGGCACCTACGTGCAGGCGCACCTCAGCGACCTCTGCACGCACATCAAGACCTTCACGCCGGCGGGCGTGCTGCGCGACGACATCGCGTGCTGCGAAGGCACGTGTCGGCCGCGCGAACCACCGATGGGGAACCCCACGCGCGACCTCTGCAAGGAAGCGCACACGCTGCTTTCGGAAGGCCCGCTGTGGATGGCCATCTGGCACCCGGTCAAGGTGACGCGCGGCGACGACGACGTGGTGCCGCCGTACGCCGAGCGACGGTGGGCGCTCAAGTCTGGCCGCTACCGCGTCACGGGTCGCGGCGCGCCGCTGGAGTTCGAGATCGACGGCCGCCGCGTCAGAGCGCTCGGAGACCTCGAGGTCAGTCGCACGAAGGACGGCCTGTGCACGCTGGGCGACGCGTCGTTCTTCCCGTGCGAGCCGTGAGTTTGCACCCTGCGGTGGGCCCGCGTGTCAAAGCGACATGAGCGCCATCGGAGTGCCGTTGGACATCGACACCGGCTCGTCGCGCCAGAAGCTGGTGGGCGGTCTGGTGCTGCTGGGACTCAGCGCAGGGCTGGCGTGGCTCGCGCGGTCGCACGGGTTCATGGCCGGGCTCGGCGCCGCCGTCTTTGGCATCGCGGGGCTCTCACTGCTCGCCGCCAGCCGCGCGTTCTCGGGCAAGGGCCCGTGCCCGCTGTGCCGACGCGAGCTGACCGGCGTGCCGCGCGACATCGACGGGCTCCGCTGTCACCACTGCCAGGACTACGTGCACGTGAAGGACGGCCAGATGTACGCGACGCCGAGCGACTTCGTGGCCACGTACGCGGTCTACGGGCTGGAGGTCGAAGTGGGCGCACAGCCCGCGCTCGGTCACCGCTGTCTGCGCTGTGCTGAACCAGCGACGGCGACGACGCCGAAAGACATGATCACCAGCGTGCGCATGCCCGGCGTCGCCAGCCGCACCACCACGTGGACGATTCAGCTGCCGGTGTGCAGCGCGCACGCCGGACCTGCGGGCGTCTCGGCGCTGTCGATGCAGAAGACGCTGCTGATGCGCTCCTACGCGGCGTGGAAGGGCATCAAGCTCGCCGGCGCTTCAACCCGCACTTCGTAGCGGGCGCCCGACAGGCCTTCGGGGCTCCAGCGCACCTCTGACGGCACGCCGGTCGACGAGGTCGCGCCTTCGAAGATGCCGAGGAAGAACGTGTGCAGCGACCCCACGTCGTCGAAGTGCGCCACGTAGCGGTGCGGCGTCACCTGCGTCATCGACACGTCGAGGAACGCGCCGACGTGCTGCAAGCGCTCCGGCAGCATCGTCATCACGTCGCGCAACGACACGCCTTCGTACTTCTCGCGTACCAGCTCGAAGCCGAAGCGGCGCAAGGCCTCGCCGCGGTTCAGCTCCGGCCGCAGCGCCGAGGAGTACAGCCCCAACCAACGAGAGAACGCTTCGACCGGCACATCTGCTGACGGGCTGGTCACATCAAGCCCTTCACGAAGCAGTGACTGTGCCAGCGGCGTGCCCGACGCGCCGCGAAACACCTTCGTCACAAACGCTCCGGACACCCTCCGCTCGAAGACCATGGCGGCTCAGGTAACGCAGGAACCAGCGCGCGCATGCCCGCCACACACTTCTTTATTCAACCCATCGAGATGCGGTTCTTCTTGGGCTTGGCGACCACTGGCGCGTCGAAGCGATCGCCGCCGGCTTCTTGAGCGCGCTTCATGGCGTCGGTGGCCTCGCGCACCAGCCCGCCGAAGCTGACCTGGTCGCGCTTGGCGACGCCGGGGTCGTGGCTGGCGACACCCACCGACACGGTGCCGTTGGGGAACGTCTCGAGGGCTTTGAGCTTCTGCACCACGCGCTCGGCCACCACCGTGGCGCCCTTGAGCGGCGTGTGCGGCAAGAACAGCAGGTACTTGTCTTCGCCGAACGGCATCGCCACGTCGATGTCGCGCAGCAACGCCGACAACACCTCGAGCGACTCGGCGCGAATGGCCGCGAGCTGGAACTCGGGCGCGGCCTCGCCGAGCGCGGCGCGGAGGTTGTCGAGCGACACCAGCAAGAGCGCCACCGGGTAGTGGTAGCGCTTGCTGCGTTTGACCTCGAGCAGCATGTACTTCTTGAAGAAGGCCTCGTCGGGCGCGTTGACGCCGACGGGTGAACGCCGCGCCTTGATGCGCGACGACGGCGCGACGCTCTTGAGCTCGGCGAACTTGGCCTGAAGCTGGCGCAGCTGCGCGGCGAGCGTGTTGAGCCGCGTGACGGCCTGCACGACACCCAGCACGTGGTGCTTCTTGGGCGGGCCGACGACGAAGCCGTCAGCGCCGACGGCCCGGGCGCGATCGTGCGCGCGCTCGACCTCGGCCGACGGGTACGACAACACCACGGCGGTCTCGGGCGCGAGCTTGCGCACCTGCGGCACCATCAGCTCGCCGTCGAAGCGCTCGTCGACGGCGGCGATGATGACGTCGGGCGGCCGCGCGCGCACCAGCTGGAGCGCTTCGTCGAAGTACGACACGAGCTGAACGTCAGCCCAGCCGACGAGGAACTTCCGGAACGCGGCGGCGATGGGCGCCGATGGCTCGGCGACGAGAATGCGCGGCTGGGCCAAGGCGGTCCCCCGGTTGACGACTCAGACCTCGAGCACTTCCTTTTCCTTCTTCGCCACCACGTCGTCGACCTGCGCGATGCCGGCGTCGGTCTCCTTCTGCACCTTCTCTTCAGCGCGCTTCTTGTCGTCCTCGGTGATGACCTTGTCCTTCAGCGCGTTCTTGATCTTGTCGTTGGCTTCCTGGCGCGCCTTGCGAATGGCCACCTTGTGATCTTCGCCGGTCGACTTGACCTGCTTGGCGATCTCCTTGCGGCGCTGCTCGGTCAGCGGAGGAATCGGCAGGCGGATGATCTCACCGTCGTTCTGCGGCGTGAGGCCCAGGTTGGCCTCGAGCAGCGCCTTCTCGATGTCGCGGATGATGCTCTTGTCCCACGGCTTGACCGTGATGAGGCGCGGCTCGGGCACGGCGACCGCGGCGGTCTGCGCGAGCGGCGTCGGCGTGCCGTAGAAGTTCACACGCACGCCATCGAGCATCGCGGCGTTCGCGCGGCCCGTGCGGATCTTCGTCATGTGCTGCTTGAGCGCTTCGATCGACTTCTTGACCGAGTCCTGGAGGTTCTTCACCGCATCGTCATGCGCCGCCATGGTGGTGTCCTTTGCTCTGGTTGGAGGTGGGTTGAGAGATCAGGCCAGCACGGTCTCGCCAGCGCCGACGACGGTGCCGATGTCGCCAGGGGTGAGGACCGCGCGGCCGATGTTGCCCTGCGCCGTCATGTCGAACACGACGATGGGCAGCTTGTTGTCCATGCACAGCGAGATGGCCGTCGAGTCCATCACGTTGAGGTTGTTCTTGAGCACGTCCATGTACGTGACCGTGCGGTAGCGACGCGCCTCTTTGTTCTTCTTGGGGTCCGAGTCGTAGACGCCGTCGACCTTGGTGGCCTTCAAGATGACCTCGGCGTTGATCTCCATCGCGCGCAGCGACGCGGCCGTGTCGGTCGTGAAGTACGGGTTACCGGTGCCCGCCGCGAAGATGACGATGCGGCCCTTCTCGAGGTGTCTGACCGCGCGCCGCCTGATGTACGGCTCGGCGATCTGCTCCATCTTGATGGCCGAGAGCACCCGCGTGCTGCCGCCGGACTTCTCAAGCGCGTCCTGCAACGCGAGGCAGTTGATGCAGGTCGCGAGCATGCCCATGTAGTCGGCGCTCGCGCGGTCCATGCCCGTCGTCGCGCCCTGCACGCCGCGGAAGATGTTGCCGCCGCCGATGACAATGGCCACCTCGACGCCCGCGTTGCGCAGCTCCATCACCTCGCCGGCTATGCGGGTCAGCGTGTGCGGGTGGATGCCGTACTTCTCATCACCCATCAGCGCTTCGCCCGAGAGCTTGAGGAGGATCCGCTTGTAGCCGCCCGTCTTCGCTGGGGTCGCCATGGCGAGGAGCGGCTTACCGCAAAGCCGCTGGTGACTGACTCGAAATCTCCAAGCGGGCTGAGAAACGCGGCCTGATGAGCGCGAGCCCCCACAGCGCGATGACCGCGACGCCCTTGAGCGGCAGCAGCGCTTCGGGCGAGAGGACGAGCGCGGTGATGATGACGGCGACGGTGAACGCGCGCTGCGTGCGCGAGAAGGCCAGCACGGCGATGACCGGCAACAGCGTCACCAGGTGGTGTTCCCACGAGACGGGCGCGATGAGGAAGACTGCGGGCAGAGCGAGAGAAACGACGTACTCGAGCTCGCGACGGCGCACGGTGGCGAGCGTGGTCACGGCGAGCACCAGCGCCGAGGCCAACCACGTCAGCGGCGCGAGCTGCAGGCGCGAGAAGACGCCGTGCAGGCTCTGGTTGAACACGGAGTCAGGCGCGAAGAGCCCGTGCGGCGTGGCGCCGTAGCCGCCAGCGGGCACCACCTTCGTCCACCAGTCGGTCCAGAGGCCCGCGGGCAGGCCGAGTGAAGCCAGCGCCACGAGCGCCAACGCGCCGAGCGTCAGCAGCACGAGCTTTCGGCGCCCGATGATGAAGAGCAGCGGCAGCAAGATGAGCGGGTAGGTCTTGAGCAGCACCGCGAGCGTCAACGCCAGCGCGGCAATGACGTCTCGGTGGTCGCGCGCGGCGAGCCAGAAGACGACGACCGCGAGCGTGACGAGCAGGTTGGTCTGCCCGTTGTAGAGCGTCACGAAGACGGGCCCGAAGAACGCCACGAAGGTGAGGCACGCGGCGATGGCCAGCACGTCGCGACGAGGGTCGAGCTTGAGGAGCCCCAGGGGAATGAGCCACGCCAGCACGACGAGCAAGACGTGGTTGAGCGCCAGCACCAGCGTCTGCGCCGTCGCGTAGGGCACGGCGGCCAGCGGCGCGAAGACGAAGAGGCTCGGCGGCGGGTACAGCCAGGGGAACGTGGTGTCGTCGGCGGTGATCGCGCGCAGCGCGTCGAGCGAGAACGGGCTCTCGCCGCGGTTGAAGACCAGCTGCGCCGCGCCCCAGAACGACGGCAGGTCCACGTGCGTCATTCGGAAGTAGCTGGTGCCGCGGACCACGAAGAAGCCGACGCAGAGTGCGACGAAGTACGCGGGCAGGAGCCACGCTGGCAGCGCGCGTCGTTCGGTCACGGCGGTGGACCATAGACGAACGGTGGACTCCTCTCCGCCGCGGCGGAGAGGCTGGGTGAGGTGGTGCGTAAACACCTGGCTCCTCACAGCTATGCTGCGCGGCCTCGCCGTGAGACGCCTGCTCCGCTGCACCTTTGCGCTGCTCGTTGCCTCTTCATGCGGCGCGCCCACGTTCGAGACCAACCTCCAGGTCCGCGCCGTCGAGCTGCCGACTCAAGCCGCGCCCGGCGACGACGTGCCCTTCACCATCGAGCTCGTCCCGACGGGCGGCCCGCCCGGTGACTGGGTCCCGCTGCTCATCGCCGAGGCCGACGGCTGCGAAGCGAGCACCACGGGAACCAAGCTCTCGTGGAACACCCCGACGAAGTGGACCTCGTCGCTGAAACTCCCGGCCGACTGTGCCGGAGCCCTTGAGCTCACCCTCGGCGTGCTTGAGCCCACGTCCGGCGCCACGCTCGCCACGCTGCGCCCGCGCATCATTCACGACCGCGTGCGCGTGGGCCGCGTCGACGTCACGGCGTCACCCGACCGCGCCGCCAAGCAACGCTCCGGCGCGTGGCTCATCGCCGCCGCGCGCTTCGAAGTGCTTCGCCCCTGGCTCGGGTGGCTCACAGCCGCTGTACTCGCAATCATCGCTGCGCTCATCCTGCGCCGTCGCGCTGCGCCGACCGCTGAACCGCGCGCGCTCCCGAAGTTCGCAGCGCTGTTGCCCATCGGCCTCTACCTGCTCGGCGCGCTCGCCGTGCTCGACTTCATCAAAGACGACGCGTTCATCTCGTTCCGCTACGCGCGCAACCTCGCGACCGGCCAGGGCCTCGTCTTCAACCCCGGCGAGCGCCTCGAAGGCTTCACGAACTTTCTGTGGACGGTCTTGCTCGCGCCCTTCGCGGCGATGAACGTCGACCTCGCGCAGCTCACGCAGTGGCTCGGCGCCGGGTTGATGGTGGCGCTCTTGCTGCTCGTGGTGCGCGCGTCGCGGCAGTTCGGCGCCGCGACCGCGCTCATGGCGGCGCTCTGGCTGTCCACCTCGTCGACGCTGGTGCTCTACGCGACGAGCGGCATGGAACAGCCGCTCGCGGCGCTGCTCGCGTTCGCCAGCGCCGTGGTCCTGTGGCGAGAGGCGCCGACGCGGCGTGACGGCGTCATCGCGGGGCTCCTCGCCGCCGCCGCCTGCATGACGCGCCCTGAGCTGGTGCTCGTCGCGGGTCTGCTCGGCCTCTGGCTCGTCATCGACGCGCTCCGTACGCGGACGCTCACGCCTGTGCTGATTGGCTACGCGCCGGCCGTCATCGCCCCGTTGCTCGCGTTCGTCGCGTTCCGTTGGGCGTACTTCGGCGCGCTCGTGCCCAACACGTACTGGGTGAAGACCGGCGCCGGCGACCTCATCTGGCGCGCGGGCCTCGACACCACGCGGCAGATGCTCGGCTTCAACGGCATCGGCGGGCTGCTGTTGCTGACGCCCTTCGCCTTCATCGACGGCACGCGCCGCGCGCAGAAGCGCTTCATGCTCGTCGTCACGCTCGCCTTCTTCGCGTTCCAGTACCGCGTCGGCAGCGACGAGATGCACTGGTACCGGCTGGTGGTGCCCGCCCTGCCCTTCCTCGCGTTGCTGGCGGCGCTGGGCCTCTCGAACCTCGTTGCACGGCTCGGGCGCGTCGCGGGCGTCGTCGCGTGGCTGCTCGTCATCGGCGTCGTCAGCGGCAACTTCCTCGTCACCTGGCGGGCGTACGACGGCTTCGACGGCCACGACTCGATGCCCGGCCGTGTCGAGGCGTCCATCGGTCGCTACCTCGCGCGCCACGCCACGCCGGGCAGCCTCGTCGCCGCGCAAGACATGGGCGCCGCGCCGTTTCACGCGCCTGACGTGCGCTTCCTCGACCTCATCGGTTTGATGGACAGCACCATCGCGCGCACGCGTCACCAGCTGGGCCTGCACGCGTTCGTGTCGGAAGGTCGCTCGGCGCAAGAGGCCGCCTTCTCCGAGCGCATGCGCGACTACTTCTTCAAGCGCGCGCCCGAGTGGACGCTGCTGAGCGCGTACCCGCCGAAGGCCCGTGAAAAGGAAATCGCGCTCCGCTTCGCGCAGAACCCCGGCCTCGACGCGCTCGACGGCACGCTGTCAGGCAACAACCACCACTTCGACCTGTGGGACGACGCGCGCTTCCGCGAAGGCTACGTGCCGGTGCGCACCTGGCGCGTCACCGACGACTACTACGTGTCGCTCTTCGCCCGCCGCGACGTCTGGGAACGACGCCCGAGCGAGCTGCTGACCTCGCCGCCCGCCGACGCCGCCCCCCGCGCTGACTTCGGCGATGGCCTCGAGCTGCTCGGCGCGCGCCTGCCGACCGAAGCGACGCGGCGTGGCGAAGCGGTCATCAGCACGTGGTGGAAGCTGCCATCGGCGCGCGGCGACGAGGTGCGCTTCGTCGTCGGCCTCACGAACGAGCGCGGTGAAGAAGTGTCGTACGCCCATGTGCCCGGCGACTGGCTGTACGGCGC
>CAYWON010000010.1:0-74146 GCA_964459885.1 uncultured Archangium sp. | reverse complement strand
GCGCTGGCCGCGCGGCGATGCTGCTGCAGGCGCTCGAGGCGTGGCGCGCCGCTGGCGACGTCGACGCCGCGCGCGAAGTGCTGGAGCGCGTGCTGCGCGAGGTGCCTGGCGTGGTGTCGCCCACCGACGCGGGCCGCCGCTTCCTCGAGCTGGACGCTCCGGCGCGCGCCCTCGACGTGGCCTTCGCGCCCGCGCTGCGCGATGGCCGCTACGACGAAGCGGTGTCGCTGGCTGAGGCCGCCGGTGACGAGGCGAAGGTGCGCGCGGCGCTGAAGGCGCACGCCGAAGCCTCGCCTGACTCGCCGGCCGCCGAGCGGTACCTGACGCTGGTGCGCGACGCCCGTGACCTCGCCGCGCTGCGTGCCTTCGCCGACGCTGCGCCCACGCGCTCGGCTGCGCTGCGCATCGAGCTCGCCGTCGACTGGAAGCAGCTGGACGAGGTGGAAGGCCTCGTCCAGACCGGCGCGGCGGTGCCGCTGCTGGAGCGCGCCCTCGAGACGTCGGCGGCCGACACGCTGGTGGCGCTGCTGGCGCACGAGGCCGAGCTGCCAAGCGCGCGCCGTCAGGAACTCTTCGAAGCTGTCGCCGCGCAGGTGCCGGCCCGCCGGGCGCCGATGCTGCGCGCGCTGGCCACGCTGCACCGCGATGAAGGTCGCTTCCAGCAGGCGCACGACGCGTTGGCCGTGCTGGCGCCGCTGGAGACCTCGCCTGCCGCGCGCGCCGTCTTGCACGTGGAGCGCGCCGGGCTGCTGCAGCACCACTTGAACGAGCCGGCGCTCGCGCAGGCGGCGTACGAGCGTGCGCTGGTCGAAGACAGCACGCAGCTGGCGGCGGTGCGCGAGCTGGTGCCGTTCTACGTCGACGGTGACGCGGGCCGCTTCGCGTCGATGGTGGAGCGCCTCGCGGACCTCGCCGGTGACGAAGCCGTCGTGCGCTGGCGCGCGCCGCTGGCCACCGCGTATGAGCAGCTCGGCCGCGCGAAGGACGCCTACGGCCTACTGGGTCAGCTGGACGAGACGCCCGAGCTCATTCGTCGCCGGGTGGCGCTCGCGCAGCAGCTCGGGCTGCATGGCGAGGCCTTCGCGCTGTCAGAGAAGGTCGCCGACACGCGCGAAGAGTTCGAGCGCATCCTCGAAGGGTATCTGCGCGCCGAGCTGGTGCCGTTCGCCGTGCGCCTCGGTTCGCGCCTGCTTGACGAAGCGCCGCTGCCGACGCCGTTGCTGCGTCTGTTGGCCGAGCGGCTCGCCCCGACGCAGCAGGGCGCCGCACTGTCGACGCGCGCCTGGCCGCTGTTGTTGGCCGACGCCGTCACTGACATCGACGGGTGGACGTTGTTCGCCGAGGCGCTGCGCTTGTCAGGTCGGGCGGACCACGGGGTGTTGGCCGACGGCTTTGGCGCCGCGCTGTCTGGAAGCACCGGCCCCGCGCCGGCCGTCACGCCGCGCGCCATGACGTGGGACTTCGGCGCGGCGTCAGTGCCCGCCAGCGCGGTGGCCGTCACCGATGAAGCGATGCCGCGGCTCTTCGCGGTGCTGCACGCGTCGCTCGGCAGCCTTGGCGCGCCGGAGCTGAAGGTCTCGCTCGACACGCGCGGCGGCGTCGAGGCGTGGCTCGCCGACTCGCGGCTGGTGTTGGGCGCGGGCGCTCTGACGGTGTTCGGCCAGGCGGAGCTCCCGGCGGCGTTGGCGTTGGCGCTCTCGCTGAGCGAAGCCGGCGTCGCGCTGCGTGGCCTCGGCGCGGTGCCGGGCGTCGAGGCCGCCGCTGTGCGCGCGTTCAAGTCGTACCCGGCGTCATTGGCGCTCTGTCGTGTCCTCGCGCAGTGGGACGACGCGGTGCGCGGCTCCGACCCGCGTCGCATCGACACCGCGAAGGTGCTGCGCGAGAGCGCCGCGTTCCGGGCGGTGGCGTTGGCCGCGCTCGAGTCGCTGCGATGAGGTGGGTCGTCTCGCTGGCCTGCGTGGCGGCGATGACGTGCGTACCGGAACCTCCGCCGGGCGAGCCGCTGGGCAGTTGGGCCGTGGCGCTCACGCCCGTCGAGCGCGTCTGCGAGCTGGACGAGTTGAAGGGCGAGGCCTTCGGTTTCGACGTGGTGTTGTCGCGCGACCCGGACACCAACGGTGCCTGGGTGACGTTGAACAACTACACGCGCACCGCCACCTTCGACGGCCAGTACTTCTCAGCGGTCGGTGAAGCGCCGCGCGTCTTCACCGGCTGTGAGGCGTGCCGCACGCAGCTCGTCGAGGCGATGGACTTCGCGGTGCTGAGCCGCTCGCAGTTCGCGGCCGCCGGTGGCGTGTGCCCCGCCGCGCCGCTCGACGGAGGCGTGCCCATGCCCGACGACGCCGGCGTCACCGCGCCCGGTCGCAACGCCGACGGCTACGACGGCGTGCGCCTGTGCGGCGAGCTGTCGACGACCGTGCGCTCGCTCGGGCTCGAAGACGGCGGCGCGTGTGAGGCGAGGTGCGACGGGTGCGTGGTGCGCTACCAGTTGCAGGGCAGCCGCCGCTGACGCAAAGCAGCCGCATGACGAAGAAGAAGGCAGTGGTGCTGCTCTCGGGCGGGCTCGACTCGGCGACGTGTCTGGGCTTCGCGCGACGCGACGGGTTCGAGCCGGTGTGCCTGTCCATCGACTACGGCCAGCGGCACGTCGTCGAGCTCGAGCGCGCGAAGGCCGTCGCGAAGGCCAACGGCGTCGTCGACCACCGCGTGGTGAAGATGGATCTGCGGTCCATCGGCGGCTCGGCGCTGACGGCGGACGTCGAGGTGCCGAAGCACGACGACGTGAGCCAGCTGGGCACCGACATCCCGGTGACGTACGTGCCGGCGCGCAACACCATCTTCCTCGGGCTGGCGCTGGGCCTCGCGGAGGTGGTGGGCGCCACCGACCTCTACATCGGCGTCAACGCCGTCGACTACTCCGGCTACCCCGACTGCCGTCCTGAGTTCGTGCGCGCCTTCGAGCAGCTCGCCACGCTGGCCACCGCCGCTGGCGTCAACGGCGCGCGCTTCACGGTGCACGCGCCGCTCTCGGGGCTGACGAAGGCCGACATCATCAAGGCTGGCGTCGCGGCGGGCGTCGACTACTCGCTGACGCACAGCTGCTACGACCCGTCGCCAGACGGCCTCGCGTGCGGGCGCTGCGACTCGTGCCTCCTCCGAAAGAAGGGGTTCGACGAAGCAGGCGTTCCCGACCCCACCCGGTACGTGGGACGCTGAAGCATGTTGCCCGCCCTGTTCGCGCTGACGCTGGCCGCCGCTCCCGAGCCGCTGGTGGAGGTCGTCTCGCTGGTGCCCGACGCCGTCGTCGACCTGCGCTACGCCACGGCCGACAACTTCATGAAGAAGCAGGTGTACCCGGACGGCGCGCGGTGCCTGTTGTTGGAGCGCAGCGCGAAGCAGCTCAAGGCCGCGGCCGACGTGCTGCGCGAGAAGGGTTACCGGCTGCGCTTGTACGACTGCTACCGGCCGCACCACGTGCAGTTCGAGCTGTGGAAGGTGATGCCCGTGCCCGGCTACGTGGCCGAGCCGAAGAAGGGCAGCAACCACAACCGCGGCGGCGCTGTCGACCTGGGGCTCGTGACCTTGGACGGCAAGGACGTCGAGTTCCCGTCGGGGTACGACTTCTTCGGCAAGGAAGCGCACCACAAGTTCCAGGGCGGCACGAAGGAAGCGCTCGCCCACCGCGAGCTGCTGCGCACCACCATGGAGGCCGCGGGCTTCAAGAAGAACCCCATGGAGTGGTGGCACTACGACCTGCCTGACGCCTCGAAGTACCCGCTGCGCGACGAGCCGTTCTCGGCCGCGCGCGACGGCGGCGTGCAGTGAAACAACGACTCTATTACGCCGTCGCGGTCGAGGGGACGTTCAAGCTGGGCGTGGGGGACCGACTCAGCGACGCGCAGCGCAAGACGCTGCGTGAGGAGTACGGCATCGATCCGTTCGACACGGTGCCGTACTACCCGGTCGAGGTGATGCACCGCGGCTTCGAGTACCTCCAGCGCGAGCTGTTCCCCGAGTTGCCCGCGCAGGAGTCTGAAGATCTGCTGGGCGCGCTCTCGTTTCGCGGCTTCGCGCAGACGCTCATCGGCAAGGCCATCGTGCAGATGATGCGGCTCATCGGCGCGGAGCGGACGATGCCGCGCATGTCGAAGAACCTGCAGGCCGGCACCAACTTCATGGACATCGTGTCGCGCAAGCTGGGCCCCGGCGACTTCGAGCTCGAGGTGTCCGACGTCGGCGGCATTCCGTATTTCTACAG
Source organism: uncultured Archangium sp. (assembly GCA_964459885.1). Taxonomy (GTDB): domain Bacteria; phylum Myxococcota; class Myxococcia; order Myxococcales; family Myxococcaceae; genus Archangium_A. Next base: position 69,888 of record CAYWON010000010.1, on the reverse strand, counting down.
GGGCATGTTCACCGAGGGCCTGGGCTGCACGCGCGCGAAGGACCTCGCCGTCACCATCGCGCGGCTGCACGGGCGCGGCGCGACGTACCGCATCACCTGGACGCCGTAGAAATTCGGCCCGGAAATTCGTGGGGAAATGCACGTCGATCTGTCGCGCGCGTTGACAGGCGCGTCTCAGAACATCGCGGCACCGACGTTCGATGATGCAGAATGACGACGCGCATCGCTGCGACCACCACGCCGACCGTTCCGCCTCCCACGACGCCGACCACACCGGTGGTGCCTGCGCCCACGGCGAAGCAGCTCAAGCGCGCTGAGACGCTGCTCTCGAAGCTCGGGTACAGCCCTGGAAAGATCGACGGCAAGAAGACGCCGGCGTTCGACACCGCGCTCAAGGAGTTCCAGAAGGCGTGGGGCCTCTCGACGGCGGGCGGCCTCGACGAGAAGACGACCGCGAAGCTCGAGTACACGTGGTCGCGTCGTCAGAAGCACAAGAAGGACCTCTTCGTGTCCGTCGGCGACAAGTCGAAGGACATCAAGGTGCTCGAGCAGCGCCTCGCGAAGCTTGGGTACAAGGTCGGCAAGGCCGACGGCATCTACTCGCGTGACACGGCCAACGCGGTGAAGGCGTTCCGCGCAGATCAGAAGGAGCTCCCCGACGGCGCTGGCTGGCTCGCGAAGACGGCGCGCGCGGCGCTGCGTCGTGAGGTCGGCGCGCTCGCCCACCCGCCGGAACGTCGTCGCGTGGCGCCGTCGAAGGCGCAGACCCGGGCCGATCGCGCGACCGCGCAGGCGGCGACGAAGGGCTTCGGCGAGGGCGCGAAGGGTGCGCACGTCGCGAACGTGCAGAAGCACCTCGTGGCCGCCGGCTTCAGCCCCAAGCGCACCACTGGCGTGTTCGACGAGCGCACGGCCGGCGCGCTCAAGGCGTTCCAGGCGAAGTCGGGCCTCAAGGCGACCGGCACCGTCGACGCCAAGACGTGGAAGGCGCTGCAGAAGAGCTTCATCCTCACCAAGAGCAGCGCGAGCCCGGCGCAGAAGCTCTACGAGCGCAGCGGCGCGGTGAAGGCCAGCGAGGCCCTGCTCAAGAAGCTCGGCTTCAACCCGGGCAAGGTCGACGGGCTGTTCGACAAGAGCACGCTCAAGGCGGTGCGCGCGTTCGAGCGCACGCAGGGCATGAAGGTCGACGGCGCCATCGGCACCAACCAGCTGGCGAAGATGAAGCAGCTGTCGAAGGGCGTGACGCTGAGCCAGCTGCGCTCGATCATGCCGACGCTGCCGCTCTCGAAGGCCAAGGCGTACCTGCCGTTGCTGAACCGCGCGATGGCCGAGGCGAAGATCAACACCAAGCAGCGCAAGGCGATGTTCCTCGCGCAGCTCGCGCACGAGAGCGTGTCGCTGCGGTACTTCGAGGAGATCGCCTCCGGCCGCGCGTACGAAGGCCGCCGGGACCTCGGCAACATCTACCCGGGCGATGGCGTCCGCTACAAAGGCCGCGGCCCGATTCAGCTGACGGGTCGCTCGAACTACCGCGCGGCGGGTCGCGCGCTGGGGTTGCCGCTTGAGAAGAACCCCAAGATGGCGGCCCAGCCGAGCGTTGGCTTCCGCACGGCGGCGTGGTTCTGGAACTCGCGCGGCCTCAACCGCTACGCGGACCAAGGCAACTTCCTCGAGGTCACCCGGCGCATCAACGGCGGGTACAACGGGCTCGCCGACCGGCAGGCGTACTACCGCCGCGCGCTCAAGGTGCTGTGAGTCGTCAATCGCGCGCCCTCACCCCAACCCTCTCCCACTTCGCGGGAGAGGGGGCCTCGTAGCGACCGTTCAGCCAGCGTTCTGAACCGCTGACCGTGACACGCCGCCGAGGGCTCCGCCGGCGACGCACGCTGTCGGTATGAAGCGAGCGCTCTTGCTGGTGTTGTCAGTCCTCCTGCTCAACGTCGTTCGCGTGCACGCCTGCGTGGCCACGGACGACACGGTCGCTCGCTACGCCTACGTCGCCGAGCGCATTCACCGCCACCAACTGCCCGGCCTCGCGCCTGGTCACCCATTCGACGGTGAGTGGGCCGTGGTGACCATCTCTTCGGCGTCGATGGCGGCGCTGCAGTTGGCGACGACGAACCCATCGCAGCGAACTGACTACGCCCGCGACGCGAGCGATTTCGCGCGGCTGCTCGCGTCGCCGGAGCTGCGCGCGTACGACACGAAGCAGTGGGGCGCCGACGCGTTCGACTCACGAGAGGGCCACGCGGGCTACATGGGCCATCTCGTGCTGACGATGGACGTCGCGTGCCTGCTCGGCGGCGAACGTGACGAAGCGCTGCACGCGCAGTTGGCAGACCTGCTCGCACGACGCGTCGGCGCTGGTCTCCTCGAGACGTACCCGGGCGAGACGTACGTGCCCGACAACGTGGTCGTCCTGGCGGCGCTCGCTCAATACGACGCGTGCACGGGAACGCCGACGCACAGGCCGCTCATCACGGCGTGGCTCTCCGCAGCGAAACGCGACTGGCTCGACGAAGAGAACGGCTTGCTCACCTTCGCGCCGGGACAACGCGCGCGTGGCAGCGGCGCCGCGTGGAACGCGCTGTACCTGCCTCTCGTCGATGAGCCCTTCGCTGCGGAACAGTCTGAGAAGCTCTGGACGACCTTCGGTGACACCGCCGTTGGCGGCTGGCTCGGTGGCATCCGCGAGTGGCCGCGAGGAACGGAAGGGGGCGAAGACGTCGACTCCGGTCCGCTGGTCTTTGGCATCTCGCCGTCGGCGACGGGTTACGCGCTCAGCGACGCCGTGCTCCGTGACAGGCCCGAGCGCGACGCGCTGTTGCGGAACGCCGAGCTGACCGGCGTGACCGTCGGTGGCCGCTACCTCTTCTCTCCGCTCGTCGGCGACGCCATCACCCTCGCGGCGCGCACCGCGACGCGCTGGCCCACGAAACCGATGTCGTCAAATCAAGTCAGTATTACTTTATTGGCGCCGTCGGGCCGCCATGACCAACCTCCACGAACTTCTGCAGGCGCTGTCGCGCGGTGAGGCCTTCACGTTTCAACCGTTCTACGGGCACACGCCGCGCGGCGACGGCCGACTGTCCGATGCATGTTTCTCGCAGTGGTGGCGCTGTGAATTCGTCGTCGACGACGTGCGCTACTCGTCGGCAGAGCAGTTCATGATGGCCGAGAAGGCGCGCGTGTGCGGCGACGGCGAGACGCTGGCGCGAATCCTCACCACGCATGAGCCTTCCCTCGTGAAGAAGCTGGGGCGTGAGGTGCGGAACTACGACGACGCGAAGTGGAGCGCCGCGCGCTTCGACGCCGTGACGCGCGGATCGCTCGCGAAGTTCAGCGCCACGCCCGCGCTGCGCGAGTTCCTGCTCGCGACGGGCGAGGCGGTCCTCGTCGAAGCGGCGCCGCGAGACCGCATCTGGGGCGTGGGGCTGGGCCGCGACAACCCGCTGATTCACGACCCGACGAAGTGGCGCGGGCAGAACCTGCTGGGCTTCGCGCTCGTCACGGCGCGGGCGCGGATGCGGGCTTCCTGAGCGCCGCAGCTTCGCGGTGCACGAGGTAAGCGAGCACCGCCGGGCTCCCGACGATGGGCGCGGCCACAACGTACGGCAGCCACGGCAGGCCGCGGCGCTTCGCGTCGGCGCGCACCCAGCCGGTCGCCACGAAGAGCGCCAGCGCGAGGTCGACGAGCATCTGCATCGCCCACGGCTCCCGCGCGGCGACGGTGAGGAAGCCGAAGAGGCCGTGTTCGACGGCGATGGTGATGGTCCAACCGGTGAAGATGACGAAGACGAGCAGGGCGGTGAGGAGGCGCATGCCGTCACAGTGCGCGCGCCCAGGTCCCCACGCCATGACCTCCGAGGTCATGACAGGCTCAACGTCGTGACGGACACCTTCGGCACGATGCTGCGGCGCTGGCGCACCACGCGACGGTTGAGTCAGGAAGCGCTCGCAGGTGACGCGGAGATCTCCACGCGGCACCTGAGCTGTCTCGAGACGAGCAAGGCGAAGCCCAGCCGCGAGATGGTGCTGCTGCTGTCGAGCGCGCTGGAGCTCGAGCTCCGCGAGCGCAACGTGTTGCTGACCGCCGCCGGCTTCGCGCAGGTCTACGCGTCGGAGGGCCTTGAGAGCCTGCGCATGGCGCCCGTGCGTCGCGCCGTCGAGCTGCTGCTGGCGCAGCAAGAGCCGTGGGGTGCGGTGCTCGTCGACCGAACGTGGAACGTGCTGCAGGTGAACGACGGTGCCCGGCGGCTGTTCGCGCACTTCACACCGAGCGCGCCGATGGACAACGTGGTGCGCGCGGTGCTGCACCCGGAAGGCCTGCGCCCGTTCATCACCAACTGGGTCGAGGTCGCCGCGTTCACGATGCAGCGGCTGCGGCAGGAATGTCTGCGTCAACCGCACGACACGGCGCGCGCGGGGCTGCTCGACGAGGTCTCGAGGCTGCCAGGCATCGACGCGCTGCCGACCGCGCTCGTCGGCACCGCGCCGTCGAGTGAGGTGCACCTGAAGAACGGCGACGTGGAGCTCCGGCTGTTGACGCTGCTCACCACCATCGGCACGCCGCTCGACGTCACCGCAGAAGAGCTCACCATCGAGAGCTACTTCCCGGCGGACGACGCGAGCGAGGCGTGGCTGCGCGGGCTCGTGGGCTGAGTGTCAGCGCTTCAGCGCGCGCTCGATGGCCGCGATGGTGGCGCTGACGTCGTTCTTCGTGACCGCGCCCATGTGGCCGACGCGGAAGTACTTCGTCTTGAGCGCCGGGTGCAGGCCGCCGGCCACGGTGACGCCCTCGAGGCCGATGTTCTTCACCAGCGCCGCGTCGACGCCGTCCGGGTAGTACACCGCCGACAGCGTGTTGGCCGCGAGCGCGTCGCTCCTGGCGAGCAGCTTGAGCCCCAGGCGCTTCCACGCTGCGCGCATGGTCTTCGCCACCACCTGATGCCGTTCGATGCGCGCGGGCATGGTCTCAGCGACCAGCTGCTGCAGGCTGACGTCGAGCGCCATGATGAGGTTGACCGCGGGCGTCGCGTAGTACGCGGGCTTCTCGGCCTCGTACGCCTCGTGAATCGGCAGCCACTCGGCGAAGTCGAGGTACATCGCGGCGACCGGCTTCGTACGCGCGCGCCACGCGGCCATCGCGCGCGGGCCGGCGAGCAGCACCGCGAGGCCGGGCGGCGTCCCTAGCGCTTTCTGTGACGCGGTGAACGCCACGTCGACGCCCCACGCTTCCATCTCGAGCGCCTCGCCGCCGACGCTGCACACGCCGTCGACCACCACCAGCACGTCGTGCTTCTTCGCGGCGGCGGCGTACGCCTGCACCGGCGCCAGCACGGCCGTCGACGTGTCGACGTGCGTGATGGTCATCACCTTGAAACCGCCAGCCGCGAGCGCGGCCTCGACGTCTTCCACCTTCGGCGCGTCGCCGGGCTCGGCCTTCACCTCGGTGACCTCGGCGCCGTGGCGCTTCAACATCGCGGCGATGCGGTCCGAGAAGTAGCCGGTGTTGACGACCAGCGCCTTGTCGCCGGCCTGAATCAGGTTGGCGACCGACATCTCCATCGCGAGCGTGCCGCTGCCGGCGATGACGAAGGGCTGCGCTGACGGCGCGGCGAACACGGTGCGCAGGTTCTTGATGCTGCGCGCGAACGCCTTCATGAAGACCGGGTCGAGGTGGCTCCGCGTCTTCTCTCCCAGCGCGCGCAGCACGGCGGGCTCGAACTCAATCGGCCCGGGAATCATCAGCAGGTTCCGTTCGCTCATGACGACGGCCATACCACGCGTGCTAGGTGGGCCGGCGATGCGCACGAAGTACCCGCTCCGTTCCAAGCCGCAACGCACGCAGGGCCTGCACTACGACGCGGGTTTCCTGTCGCGTGCGGCGCGCGCGGAGATCCTCTCGTGGCTCGGCACGCTGCGGCCCATCTGGGAGAACCGCTTCTCTGACTTCCGCCCGTTGCCTGAAGGCGAGACGCAGCGGCGGTTGCTGCGCCCGGTGTACTGGCTCGGCAACTGGCAGTTCGCGTGTCTCGACTACTACCGGCCACCAGCCGGGCTGTTGGACCGCTGCGTCGAGGCCGAGCCGTTACCGCCGGTGCTGGCGAAGCTGGTCGCCGTCATCGAGCAGCGCGCGCGGCGCATGTTCCGCGGCGACGACATGCCTGCGGGCTGGCACCTCAACACGTGCCTCGTGAACTTCTACGGGTCGAGCCTCACGGACGGAAAGTGGGTCGACACCGCGCGCGTGGGCGAGCACAAAGACTTCGAGCCGGGCCCCGTGGCGTCGCTGTCGCTGGGTGAGCGCGCGATGTTCCAGTTCGTCAGCAGCCGGAAGCCTGGAGACCGCGACGCCGTCGTCGAACAGCAGTGGCTCGACGACGGCAGCCTGCAGATCTTCGGTGGCGACCAGTGGAAGAAGCGCACCTTCCACCGCGTGCAGCGCGTGGACACCAAGGGCGGCCACCGCTTCGACATCCACGTGAGCGACTTCGAGACCCGCCGCATCAACTTCACGTTCCGCTACGTGCCTGACGAGCACGTGATTCCCTTCCGCAAGCTGTCCGAGCAGGCGCAGCGCGACGTGCGCGGGTACATGGAAGAGCTCGCGAAGCACTCGAAGTTCTTCGCCGCGGCGCTCTAACGCTTCAGCGCCTGCAGCGTCGCTTCGGCCGTGGCGCGCGACGACGCGGGGTTCTGGCCGGTCACCAGTCGCCCGTCGGTCACGGTGAAGGGTTGCCACAGCGGCGCCTTCTCATGCTTCGCGCCGAGCGCGGTGAGCCTCGACTCGAGGAGGAACGGCATGTCCTTCTCGACGCCGCCGGCCTTCTCTTCGTCGTTGGTGAACGCCGCGACGCGACGGCCCGCGACGACGGGCTTGCCGTCCTTGTCCTTCACTTCGACCAGCGCTGCGGGGCCATGGCACACAGCCGCGAGCACCTTGCCGGCGTTCCAGCCCGCGCTGAGCTTCGCGCCGACGTCCTTCGTCGAGAGGTCCCACATGGTGCCGTGCCCGCCCACCACGAAGACGGCGTCGTACTGCGCGACGTCGATGGTCGAGAGCGCGACGGTGTTGGCGAGCTTCTTCTGCGCGGCGGCGTCGCTGGTGAAGCGCTTCACTTCGGCCGAGGCGTCCTGCGTGCTGCGCGGGTCGGCCGGCGCTGCGCCGCCCCGCGGAGACGCGAGCGTCACGTCGGCGCCGGCGTCAGAGAACACGTAGTAGGGCGTGGCCAGCTCTTCGAGCCAGAAGCCGGTGGGCTTTCCGGAGGCGCCCAGCTGGGCGTGGCTGGTGAGCAACATCAGGATCTTCAACGTCTTCATGGTGAGTGTCTCCATTGGTTGGTTGCCGCACGCCCTTGATGCGCTCAGATGGCTGTGCAGTGCAGCGAAAGAAACTGGCTAGGCTGTGAAGCCATGTTAAACAGCGTCAACCTCGAGCGATTGCAGACCTTCGTGGTGGCGGGTCGCGCCGCCACGTTTGCCGACGCGGCGAAGCAGCGTGGCGTCTCGGTCTCGGCGGTGAGCCAGCAGGTGCGCGCGCTGGAAGGTGAGGTCGGCCACGCGTTGTTCGAGCGCATCGGTCGTCGCGTGCGGCTCACCGAAGAAGGCCGCGCGTTGCTGGACACGGCGTCGGCGCACCTGTCGGCCATCTCGGACGCCATCAGCGGGCTCGGCGCACGCCGCGCGTCGCTGCGCGGGGTCATCACGCTCGGCACGGCGCGGAGCTTCGGTCACGAGTGGCTCGAGCCGCGGCTGCCGAAGCTGCTCGCGGCAGCGCCGGAGCTCCGGTTGCAGCTGCGCTTCGACGTCCCCAGCGTGCTGGAGCGCGCGCTGCTCGACGCCGAGCTCGACCTCGCCATCTTCGCCCGGCCTCCGGAGCTGCCGGGCATCGAAGGGCAGCTGCTGACCCATGAGACGTTGCTCGCCGTCGCGCCGCCGACGCTGCCGTGCCGTGACTTCGATGAGGCGTCGGCGCGGGCGCTGCGGTGGATCACCTTCGCGGCTGACAGGCCGATGCACGACACCTGGTGGAAGGCGACGTTCGGCCGCGGCAGCAAGCCCGCCACCGAGGCCGTGGTGCAGGTGCCTTCGCTCGAGTTCCAGCTGGCCTTCGTGAAGCGCGGCGTCGGCGTGGCGGTCTTGCCGGACTACCTCGTGCGTGAAGCCCTGGCCCGCGGAGAAGTGAAGCGCCTGCCGCTGCAGCCGAAGAAGCCCGCGCGCAACGCGCTGTTTCTGGCGTGGCGCCGCAGCACCGTCACCTCGGCGCGCTTCGAGGCCGTGCGCGCGGCCCTGCTGAAGTAAGGAGCCGCCACCATGAGCAGCGAGCTGCACTTCTTCGCCAAGTTGTTGGTCCTCGACCCGAAGGCGTCGGCCGAGTTCTACGAGGCGCTGGGCTTCGCGCGCGTCGGCGCCGACGGCACCTTCATTCACCTGCGGTGGGAAGCGCACGGCGACGTGATGTTGGTCGGCGCGCCCACGGGCGTGCGCGTCGACGGCAAGCGCGGCTGGGGCGTGCTGCTGTCGTTCACCTCGAAGACCGACCTGGCGACGGTGCTGGAGCGCGCGCAGAAGCTGAACGCGCCCACCGCCGGCCCCGAGGTGCAGCCGTGGCATACGCGCGAGCTGGTGGTGACGGACCCCGACGGCTACCGGCTCAACTTCGTTCAGCCCGCATGAAGACGCTCGACGTCGGCGTCGTCGGCACCGGTACCGTCGGCAGCGCGGCGGCCTTGTTCCTCGCGCGGCAGGGTCATCGCGTCACCGTGTACGAGCGCGTGCCCGAGCCGTCGACGCTGGGCGCCGGCATCATGCTGCAGCCCACGGGCATGGCCGTGCTGCGCGCGCTGGGCCTCGAGCAGCAGGTGGTGCCGAAGGGCGACGTCATCGACAAGCTGACGGTGCAGACGGCCGCCGGTCGCCGCGTGATGGAGCTGGAGTACGCGCACCTGCAGCCCGGGCTCTACGGCGTGGGCCTGCACCGCGGCGTGCTGTTCGACGTGCTGTACCGCGCGGCGTGCAGCGAGCACGGCGTCACGGTGTGTACGGGCGTCGACGTGGAAGATCTCCACGTGCACCGCGACGGCACGCACTCGGTCGTCGAGCGCGGCACGCGTGCCCAGCTGGGGCGCCACGACCTCGTCATCGTCGCCAACGGCGCACGCAGCTCGCTGCGCGACGACACGGCCTTCGTGAAGAGCGTCGAGCGGTACCCGTGGGGCGCGCTGTGGGCCATCGTGCCTGACGAGGCGAACCGCTTCACCGGGCGGCTCTTTCAGGTGGTGCGCGGCACGCATCGGCTCATCGGCCTGCTGCCGACGGGGCACGGGCCGGGTGGCGGGCCGCGCATGGTCAGCTTCTTCTTTTCGCTGCCGGGCGCGGGGCTCGACGCCTTCCGCCGCGGCGACTTCGAAGTGTGGAAGCAGGGCGTGCTGGCCGACGTGCCTGACGCCGCGCCGGTGCTGGCGCAGCTGCCGTCTTCAGACGCGCTGCTCTTCAGCGAGTACCACGACGTCGTCATGTGGCCGTGGAACACCGAGCGCGTGGTGTACCTGGGCGACGCCGCGCACGCGATGAGCCCGCAGCTGGGGCAGGGCTGCAACCTCGCGCTGCTCGACGCGTGGTTCCTGTCGGAAGCCATGCGCACCGGCGAGTCGGTGACCGACGCGCTCTTCACCTACTCGCGCACGCGGCGGTGGCACCTGGGCTGGTACCAGTTCATCACCCGCGCGCTGACGCCGTTCTTCCAGTCTGACTTTCCGTGGCTGCAGCCGGTGCGCGACTACGTGTTCCCGCTGTCGACGCGCGTGCCCTGGGTGCGCAAGCAGATGGTGGCGGCGATGGCCGGCGTGTCGCGCGGCCCGTGGATGGACCTGCTCCCGCTGCCGAACGACTGGCGGCCTTAAGGCACGCAGCGCGCGAGGCAGAGGCCGTCGCGGCAGGTGCCCGACGCGCACTCGGCGTCGCTGCGGCACATGGTGCCTGCGCTGAAGGCCGCGCCGCACACCGCGCCACCGTCAGCCCCCGCCACGTCGCGGCACAAGCCCCAGCGGCATCGCCGGGTGCCCGCGCAGCTCTCACCGGGCAGCGGGAGCTCGGCGCAGGCGTCGGTGCTGCAGAAGCCGCTGGCCTGGCACTGCGTGTCGCTGTGGCAGCTGGTGCCGGCGTCCTGCTTGCGCTGGCAGCTCGCGCCCGCATCTGCGTCAGCGTCGCCCGGCGTACAGGTGAGCCAGCGCTGGCAGTGGTCGCTTTGCAGGCAGGCCTCGCCTTCGGCGGCGTGCGGCAGGCAGCTCCCGGCGCCCGACGCGTCGAGGCCGACGCACACGGTGCCGGCGGGGCACTTCGACGCCGCGGTGCAGCGCTCGTGCATCGACGAGACGATGGGGGCGCAGCGGCCGTCGTACGGGTCGCACACCAACGCGCTCTGGCACTCGCCCGTGATGCAGGTCGCGCCCTCGTCTTTGCGCAGCGTGCAGGTGCCGCCGTTGACGCCCCAGTCGCAGTACGCGGCGTCGGTGCAGCGGCCTTCGAGACACGGCTGGCCCGGCGAAGGCAGCGGCTTGCAGAGCTGCTGGGAACAGACGAGCCCGGTGTTGCAGTCGGCGTCTTGCAGACACAGCTCGTTGGCCGCTGACGGCATCGCGCATTGACCCGTGCCCGGGTTGAGCGGCGAGGTGCGGCAGAACAGGCCCGTGCGGCACTCGATGTCGCTGGTGCACGGCTCGTTGAGGACGGCCTTGGGCTGGCAGGTGCGCGGGCACGCGGTGCCGCGGCAGATGCCTTCGAGGCACTCGTCGTAGCCGTCGAAGCAGGGCTGGCCGAGCGCGGCGCGCGGCAGCAGGAAGCGCGAGCACGAGTCGGGGAGGTTCGGCCAGTCGGTGCACGCCTGCACCTGCAGCGCGCCGACGCAGGCCAGCGCACGCGACGAGTCGAGGCGCAGGCTGCCGGCGGTGACGTGGTTGGGCCAGGTCGTCGGGCCGCACCACGTCGCTTCGAAGGCGCGCTCGCAGTTGCCGAGGGCTTCGACGGTGTCGGGCACGAGGCCGCAGCGGGCGAGCGCGGCGCAGCGGGCTTCGTTCAAGAGCGCGCACGCCTCGAGGGGCGCGAGGCCAGCGTCGAGCGTCGCGCCGCCATCATAGGAAGGCGTGCCGGAGTCGAAAGCGCCGGCGTCTTCACGCGGCCGAGTGATGGGCGCCGAGAACTCGCAGGACACGAGCGCCGCCACTGACACGGCGAGCAGAAGGAGCTGAGTGCGGTGATGCTTCAAGGTTCGTTCAACCAGCTACTGCCCGCCATCGGCCCTCTGCGAGCAATTCGCCCTGCATGTGCCACCGAAGCCCCCGTCGGGCAAGGTGCCGTACCCGCAGTCGTTCGACAGGCACTCCCCAGTATAGCTGCAGGGCTCGCCCGGCTGCTTCCACGCCACGCAGGTGTCGTCGGAGGTGCTCGAATACGCACACGAATGGCCAGGTGCGCAGCGGTACGCGGTGGCCTCGTACGAGCAACTGCCGCCGGCGGTGGGCAGCGCGGCGCAGCGGAGGTCGGCGTCTTTGCAATAGAGCCCGTCCTGGCAGTCGGCGTAGTCGACGCAGGGCTCGTTCAACGCGGCTTTGGGCAGGCAGGTGCCAGTCGTCAGCACGGTGGTGCAGCGCAGGCTGGGCAGACAGCTCGCGGCGCCGACGCAGGTGCCGCCGATGCCGGCCTTGCGTTGGCAGGTGCCGGCGCCTCCGTCGGGGCGGTGACAGAAATGCTCGGCGGGGCAGAGCGGGTAGCCGTTGAACTGGCCGCAGGGCTCAGTGGCGGTCTCGATGGAGACGCGCGTGCAGACGTTGTTGCTGCAGATGGAGCCCTCGCCGCACGCGGAGTAGTCGAGGCACGCGTCGCCGGGCTGCAGGCCGGGGCGGCAGAGGCGCACGCCAGCGTCGTCGCTCTCGCAGCTGTCGAACGGCGCACAGCGGTTGCGCGTGGTGTCGCAGGGCGCGCCGAGCGGCAGCCACGCGCGGCAGCGGTGCGGGCACTGGTTGTCGTAGAGGTCGCAGAAGCCTTCGTCGTTGCAGTCGAGGGCCTGCAGACAGCCAGCGTCGGGGTGCGCGAGGCCGGCGAAGGTGGTGCTGCAGCCGTCGGGCGCGTCTTCGCAGCTGCCGTGCGCGTAGCCGTTGAGACAGCGGAGCGCTTCTGCCTCGAGGTACTGCACGCGGAACTCGCGCACGCCGCGGGTGTAGGCGGCCTGGTCGCAGCGGGCGGGGGCGGTGGCGAGCGTGAGACAGCCGGCGAAGCCCGCGTCGGTGAGGCGGCCGCAGCGCACGTCGCGCGTGCAGTCGGCGAGGGCGAGCTGCTGGCACCAGCTCTCGATGGGCGCGGCGGTGAAGCCGGCGTCGGGCGTGCCCGCGTCGCGCGGTGGGCGACCGGCGTCGGTGGGGCCGGCGTCGACGGCGGCGTCAGGGGGCTCGACCGACGCGTCGGGCGTGGGCTGCGGCGGGCAGGCCGTCAGAGTGAGCACGAGGAGTGTCGTGAGCAGCCGCAGCATCGGCGTGAAGGCTACGTTGAACTTGAGAGAGCGTCATGGTCTCTGCGCGCGCGCCTCGGTGATCAACGCTCATCTCGGAACACGAGCTCAGCCGCGCGTCCCGATACTTATAGTCTGTAGACCGATCGTCATCATGGTCCAAGAGTCTGCACGATGGACTCAGACCTGAAGCGGCTCGGTCGACAGCTCCGCGAACTCCGGCAGCAGGCGAAACTGTCTCAAGAAGAACTCGCGGATCTCGCAGGACTGCATCGCACCTATCTAGGTGGCATTGAACGCGGTGAGCGAAACGTGGGCGTGCTGAATCTCATTCAGATTGCGCGCGCGTTGAGAGTACCTGTGGCGGAACTCTTGAAGGGCGTCGGTCGAGTGAGCGCGGCAACATGACGCGGACACACAATCCGAAGTTCCTTCGGGACACGATCGAACTCCAACGACTTGGACTGACAGCCAAGGTCATCGGCGGGGCTATCGACTTCGTTTACGATCGGACGGATGTGATCGATGTCACTCTGACGGACGGCGGTGGCGAACGACTCTCACGACTGGTCGAACTAGCCAACCTGTCAGCGATCTTGGGAAATCTCTTTCGAAGTGGAGTGGTGAAACACTCGGGCGGCAACTTTGCCCCCAACGGCCCACACAGGTATCCAGATCTGCTTGGAACGGCGCCTGGCTGTCAAGACGTTGAGATCAAAGTCGCGCTGGAGGACAACAAGCCCAAAGGCCACCTCGTCAAGCCTGGTCCGCATGTCACGGTTCGGTATGTGTTGGGAGGGACAAGCACGTTCGACCGCGACAGGCGCGGTGAGGTCGTTTGGATCTGGGAGGTGCGTGCCGGCGTCTTGAACGAAGAGCATTTCAATGTCAGCAATACAGCTGGCGACTCTGGAAAGACCGCAGTGTTCAACGCTGCAGGTATGGAAGCATTGAGCGTTGTCTATTGCGACCTCAATCGCTGCCCATTCGCCGTCGGTGGCAAGCGCCACAGGCAGATAGCAGCGCTTTTCCCGAAATAGTCGACGACTAACGCGTTTCAGCGCCGTTTTCGCGCGCCCTTCGCTTCCGATGCGACAATGGCCGCAGCGATTGCGCGACCGAGCTTCGGAGGCACCGCGTTGCCAATCTGCTTCACTATTTGTGCAGACGTTCCTTTGAATTCAAAGCGATCCGGGAAACTCTGAATTCGAGCCCCCTCGCGTGGCGTGAGTGCTCGATCTTGGTGGGGATGAATGCAACGGTTCGATGCAGGATGCACGAAGTTGACTGTCAACGTCGTACTTGGACGATCCGCAGCTAAACGGCTGTAGCATGAACTGAATCCGCTCCTGACCATGCCTGGTGGCAACGCTGAGATGTTCGAGCCTGAATGTCTGATGATCTCCAACATTCGACTTGAGTGATTGGTCGCTCGGTGGAGGGAAAGGTGTTCGCTACCCTCTCGCATCTCTGCTTGGTAGTCAGTGAGGTTCGCCGCGCGTCGATAGGACATGGACTCTGCTCCCGACTCCAGTGGCGGAAGGTCGCCGATTGCATCACTGAGCGTTACAGCGGCCGGCAGGTGACCGGAGAAGAGCGGGTCAGTGCGCAAAACCTCGGGCCTCGCGCCAGCCATGCTCTTGTATTCGATGTAATTCGTTGGAGTGGGCCATTGAAACGGTACGCCCAATCGGTTCCCAACGATTACTAACCGCTCACGGTATTGCGGAACGCCGAACAATGCGGCGTTCAGGATTCGCCATTCGACTTGGTAACCTGCGCCGCGAAGGCCCTCGAGCACAGCGTGCAACCTGTTCCCGCGCTCATGTGTGAGGATACCAACGACATTCTCGAACACGAACCACGCCGGTCGCAGTTTCGAAATGACCAGCACATAGTGCTCAACTAGTGAGTTGCGGGGATCTCCTTCTGTAAGGTTACGAAAAGGTCGAATGGACGAGAAACCTTGGCACGGTGGACCTCCCACCACCACGTCGACCGGGCCCACAACCTTTGCGAGTTCATCGAGCCCAAATGCACGTAGGTCGCCTGCGACCGCAGTCGCGTGAGCATGATTGGCACGAAACGTGTCGATGCGGTCAGGAAGCAGGTCAATGCCAGCCGTCGTCACGAACGCGCCGGACTGTTCAAAACCAAACGATAGTCCGCCGGACCCGCAGAACAGATCCAGAACTCTCTTCTTGCTCGGCGACGGAACTTGCCGAGGGGGGTACACCTCACCTTGGCCGGCCTCTGCGGTTGTGTAGCCCTCGCCCGGCACCGCTTTCGCCGCGTGGCGTCTCTGCGCCTGCGCGATCGTCTTCGGCGACGCCTTGAGCACTGCAGATAGACGCTGAACTTCGTCTCGATTCGGAAACGCGAGCCCACGCTCCCACTGTCGCAGCTGGTGGCTCGTGACCGCCGCCTGCCGAGCTACTTCGGTCATCGTCAGGCCTGACGCCAAGCGCAGTGTTCTGAGATCCTTCGTAGTCATTCGAAGTCGCCACCTATAGTCATCACGTCTTTAGGGTCAAGCCCGGTCAGAGCCAAGGGGCCTCAGCCATCAAGGAGACCACGAAGGGCGCGACGAGCATTCCGCGTGCGCAAGCTACTTCAGCTCTGCGTCGTAGCCGGCGAAGGACTCGGTGAGCTGCGAGAGGTCACGAAGCGCGTTCCCTCGTTCTGCGTCGCGGCGTTCCTTGAACGACAGCACGTCTTCAATGCGAAGCCGCCGGTGCTTGCCCGTTTTCGTGTGCGGCACGCGGCCTTCGTCGAGCAGCCGGACCAGGTACTGCCGCGACACGTTGAGCAGGTCTGCTGCCTGCTGCGTCGTGAGCTCTTTGCCGACTGGCACCACGGTGACCGAGTCACCGCGCGCCAGCACCTCTGCGACTCGCTCGAGCACGTAGAAGACGGCGTCTGGGAGCGCGACCTCTTCGCCTTTCGGTCCCACGAGCCGGCACGCGCGGGCCCGCGCCGGCGCGTGCGCCAGCTTGCCCAGGACCTGGTGCAGCTTCTCGACGCCGACCTTCTCCGCCGCCCGCGCTGAGATCGGCGTCATGCGACGAATCTGTTCTTCAAGCTGACGGGAGGTGGTCTGCATGCGGGGAAAGTAGGCCTCATTCGACCTATCCGCAACCCGCCCATTCGACGCAGACGCAACCAGGCTACGCGCTGCCCCGGCGCACGGCGATGAGCCGCGCCACGATGGACACCGCAATCTCTGCCGGCGTCAGCGCCGCGATGTCGACGCCCATCGGGCTCTCGAACCGCGCGACCTCCGCGTCGGAGAACCCGGCCGCCGTCATCCGCTGCCGGAACATCAGCGCCTTCCGCTTGCTGCCGATGACGCCCAGGTACACGAGCGGCGCCTTCACCAGCGCCTCGACGCACGCCTGGTCCAACGGATGATCGTGCGTCGTCACGCAGCAGTACGTGTGCGCGCCGCCTGCCAACGACTTCGCCACCACGTCGGGCTGTTCCAGCCGTCGCACCGCGAACGGAAAACGCTCGGCGCTCAACCACTCCGCGCGCTCGTCGACGACGGTGACGTGAAAGCCCACGTGGTGCGCGAGCGTCGCCAGCTCCTTCGCGACGTGGCCGGCGCCAAACACATACAGCGACACCGGCGCGCCGTGCTTCTCGAGGAACACCGTCATGCGCCCGCCGCAGCACATGCCGAGGTCGTGCGTGAGGTGCGTCTCGATGGTCTTCGTGTCTTCGTCGCTCGCCAGCAGCGCCAGCGCCGCGTCGATGACCTGCTTCTCGATGGCCCCACCGCCGATGGTGCCGCGCAGCGAGCCGTCGGGCAGCACCACCAGCCGCGAGCCCGGCTTCTGCGGCGTGCTGCCGTGCGACGCCGTCACCGTACACAACACGAACGGTCGGCCCTCGGCTTCCAGCTGGGCGATGTCAGAGAAGAGGCTCGTCATTTCGACTTCGGGCAGGCGCCCTCGTCATTCTTACGCTGCGCTTCGATGCGCACCACCTCTCCGGTCGAGGCGGTCAGCTGCTGCGCGAGCTGGCCTTCCACCTGCTCCCACGCGGCGTCCTTCGTCTTCTCGTCCTGCACCAGCTTCTGGCTCGTCTCGAGCACCGCGATGAGCGCCTTCACCGCGTCGCGCTGCGCGTCGTCGGCGGCCAGCACCTGGGTGCACTTCGCCTTCACCGCGTCGAGCAGCCCCTTCGCCGGCTTGCGTTTGTAGTCGCGCGCCATCGTGTCGTACGCCGTGGCCGTCGCGAACCGACGCCCCGCCGCGATGACGACGTCGGCCGCGCGCTGCCCGCGGATGCCATCGAGCTGTTGAAAGCGCAGCGTCGCCGGCACGTTCGCGTCCACCTCGGTGGCGTGCGCGTTCTTCAGCAGCAGCGGCCACGTCAGCTTCACCGCGTCGCGACCCAGGTCGACGGCGCGGAAGCCGCTCTCGAGGCAGGAGCCCAGCTCGCCGCCGCCAGTCACCGTCACCTGCACGCGGCCCTCGGCGCTGACGTCGACCGCGGCGCTCAGCGACGGAGGCACCGCCGCGCCCAACTTCTCGTAGCAGCCGCACTGCGCGCGCTGCGCGAGCCGCAGCTTCCCGGCCACGTCGTTCGCCGCGTTCTCACCGAGCTGCACCATGGCGCCGCCGACCGGCACCCCGACCTCCGCCGTCGCCGCGCCCTTCAACGGCAGCCGCTTGATGACACCTTCCACGCACGCCTTGCCGGAGCTCGACGCGCCCGTGCCGGTGAACGCGACGTCGATGGCCGCCTCAGCCACGGTCACCTTCACCTTCAGCTCGGCCGCGCCTTCACGCGCCGTCGCGTCGACGAAGCACTCCTGCATCGCGGGCGCGAGCGACAGCAGCGCGCCCATCAGCACTTCGTTGGTCAGTGGCTCAAGCGCCAGCGCGCGCGGCCCACACGCGGCGACGTCGAAAGGAATGACGTTGGTGATGGCGAGCCGCGTCGCTTCAGGCGTGCTGGCCTTCGCGGCGGGCGGCGGCGTCGACGTGGCCGACGTGGTGGCACAACCAGTGGTGACGACGAGCGCAGCGAGCAGCAAGCGGTGCATGGGTTCTCCCAGGAAGGGGTGCACCGACGCTCATAGTCACTGCGTCAGCGGCGCGCGCGTGCAGTTCGCCGCGAAAATCTCACCGCGTGCGTTACCGATGGCACTCGCCGTCGGCAGGTAGCCTTCCCACGTGTCGTTGGTCGGGCTGTACACGCCGCGCTCGAGCGCCACGCCGTCGACGATGACATCGACGACTGAAGCGAGCGACGTGCCGCGCAGCACCACTGGCTGGCTCGTCATCGTTGGCCAGTCCACCTGCGTCACCGTCGGCGCGGTCGCGGCTTCGTCGCACACGAAGAACGGCCACGCGCGCCACGCCTGACCACCGCGCGTGTCGCGGAACACCGTGTAGAGCTCGCCGGTGCGGCGCTCCGGCACCGGGTCTTCGTCGCTGGCGCCGGGCGCGGTGAACACCGTCTTCACTTCTTCCCGCAGCGCCGTGCGCGTCTCGGTGAAGCGGCCCGACGTCGAGTACCACGCCGCCAGCACGCGCTCGTTCAGCGCTTCGTCGCCGCTCGGCGTCGACTGCACGTACGGCTCGAAGGTCTCGTCGGGCGCGAGCACGTCGACCGGCACTGCTTCGCCCGGCTTCACGAGCACGCGCGCGCCGCGGGGCCACGCTTCGCCGTGCACCGTCAACGACGTCACCACGGGGTTGGTGTTGCGCGCCTCGCCTTCGAAGATGTTCACGCGGAAGAGCGCCACCACCGACTTCACTTCCTTTCGCTGCACGCGCGCGAAGAGCGCCTCCAGCTCTTCCTGTGTCGCGGCGGGGCTGATGGTCTCGGCGACGGCGAACGCGATGATCTGCCCGACGGTGCCGGCTTTTCGTCGCGGGTCGTCGTCAGCGAAGACGTCGAACAAGCCGGCAGGCACGGTGTACGCCGCCTGGTCGTTGAAGCCGATGACGCTGACGCCTGGCGGCAGCTGGCCGCTCGAGCCACCGAGCGCCGACGGGTCGTTCAGCACGTCGGGGTTCGCGCAGGCCGAGGTGTTGCGGTTGTACGGGTCGGCTTCGCAGCCGAGCCACAACACCGTCGAAGGCTGCACGCGAGACGGGTCGAGCACCAACGCGCGCAGCTGCGTGGTCTCGCCGGGCCGGAGATCTGCCGGCGACGCGCTGACGCCGATGAGCCGCAGGTTCTCGACGAGCGTCTCTGGGCGGAACGGCGGCTCGCACGCGGTGAGCGTCGCCAACACGATGACGAAGAGCGCGCGCTTCACCACTCAGCCCTCAGGCCCAGCACGGGCAGAATCGGCAGGCCCGTCAAATACGCCTGCTCGGAATAGTCGTAGCTGTTCAACACCGCTTCGACGTTCTGCCGGTTCGTCACGTTCTGCACGTCGAGGTAGATGGCGAACATCCATTGCTCGAAGACGAAGCGCTTGTCGAGGCGCACGTCCAGCTGAAAGAAGTCCGGTAGTCGTCGCGAGTACTGCGTGTCTTGTATTGGATAGAAATAGTTGGCGTTGGCGTCGTAGATGGCGCCACGAATGGGCCTCGTCAGCGGCCCCGACGTGTAGCGGAGTTTCGCGCCCACGATGAAATCGAACGGCAGCTTGTAGCTCGCGAGCACGATGAGGTTGTGCGGCTGGTCGAACTGAGAGACGCCCCACACCGTGCCGCCGTAGAAGTCGCGCTCCACGCGCGAGAGCGAGTAGGCGATCCACCCGAAGAAGTTCTTCGTGAGCGCGTAGCGGAGCAGGACTTCCATACCGTACGCGCGGCCGCGGCCGTTGCTGGTGTAGCGGAGGTCGGGCACGTCACCGCTGACGCCGCTGGTGTCGCCCAGCGTGGCGCGCGCCTGATTGAAGAGGTCTTTGTAATAGAATTGAAGGTCCAGCGTCAGGCCGTCGATGATGCGGCCTTCAGCGCCGAGCATGTATTGTCTGGCGCCCTCCGCGAGCAGGTCTGGGTTGCCGAAGCCACGCGAGAGCTGGCCTGTGCGGTAATCGGGCGTCTGGTGGTAGATGCCCACGCCGCCTTTGACCGCGATGCGCTCGTGCAGCTGCCAGAACACGGCGAGCCGCGGGTCGGCCCAGCCCTTGTTCATCTGTGAATTGTAGTCAGCGCGCACGCCGCCGATGATCTTCAGCGGCTCCCACGGCTTCCACAGGGCCTGCAGGAAGACGCCGGGCTCAAAGGCGAACGGCGTCTCTTTCACGTACTGCAGCCGCTTCGCGGAGAACGGGTCGGGCACCTGGTTCAGCTTGGGCAGCGGCGGTGACTGGATCTCCACGACGTACGGCATGAGGCCGATGTCGACGCCGCCAGAGAGCTCCAGCCGCCACTCGGGGATGGACCACGTCAGCGTCTCGCGCGTGCGAATGGGGAACTGCGTGCCCTTGGCGAAGATGTCGTCGCCCACCTGAAACGAGAGCTCGTCGAAGCCCACCGAGGTGCGGCTGCGCAGCGTGACGTTGGGCGAGAAGCGGTGGTCGAGGCCGACGAGCAGCCGGTTGTAGAGGATGGACGTGCCGAACGTGCCGCGGCCTTCGGGGTCGACGGACGGGTTGGGCAGCGCCAACACGAGCGCGTCTGACGAGCCAAAGAAACTGACGAAGAAGCGCGTGGGGCCCGACTTCGGCCGGTACTCGAGGCGCGCCTGGTAGTCCCAGTAGCGCGGCGCCAGCGTGAAGCTGACGGCGTCTTCCGCGCCGGGAATCAGCTTCAGCACCGCCGGCAGGAACGCGTCGATGTAGCTGCGACGCGCGCTCAAGGCGAAGCTCCAGTTCTCGTTGATGGGCACTTCGATGAGCGCCGACGCGTCGACGATGTTGATGTCGACGTAGCCGTGAATGCCCTTCTGCGACGGCGTGCGGCCCTCGGCGGTGATGAGCGCGCCGATGCTGCGGCCGTAGTCGGCGTTGAAGTTGCCCGCCTGGAAGTTGATGCCCTCGAGGAGGTTGGCGTTGTACGTCGAGAAGAGGCCGCCGAAGTGGAACAGCTGCGGCACCGGCACTTCGTCGACGTATGTGCGGGTGTCCCACGGCTTACCGCCGCGCACCACGAGCAGGCCGATGCCGAACGGCGCGCGCGCCACGCCGGGGAGGTTCTGCACCACGCGGAACGCGTCGCCCGCCGTGCCGGGGATGAGACGGATCTCTTCGCGGCTGAGGCTGACCTGCGTCACCTCTTTGCGCTCGCGCTGGCCGCGCACCACGGTCTCGTAGCCCCCTGACGACTGCTTGCGCACGAAGTAGGTGACCTCGGTGCGCGCGCCCGGCGTGAAGGTCTCGGTGACCTCGTATTTCTCGTAGCCCTGCGCGAGCACCACGATGGGCCACGTGCCTTCCGGGACTTCTTTGAGCTCGAAGCGGCCGTCGTCACCGGCGTACGCCTCGAGGCCCTGCACCACGACGATGGCGCCGGGCAGTGGGTCGCGTGTGCCGCGCTCGACGATGAGGCCGCTGAAGTTGACGGGCGTGCCGGCGTCGACGGGCTCCGGTTCCGGCTCGGGCGCGCGGTAGACGAAGTGCATCGTGTAGCCGAGCCGCACGGCTGCGGGCGCGCCGTCGACCTCGGCGGGCGTGAAGACGAACTGCTCGATGGCGGTGAGCGCCGCGGCGTCGAACAGCTCGCCCGCGCTCTTCACGACGCGCGCCTTGGTGACGCGCCCGTCGGTGCCGAGGTCGATTTCCAGCGTGACGTCGCCACCGACGCCGCCGTCGACCAGCTCGGGCGGAAAGATGGCTTCGACCGACTGCACCAGCGTCGGGGCGCGGGTCAGCACGCCGGTGCCGCCATCGCTCTGGGCGAGCGCGGCGGTGGCGATCAGCAGGGAGAACGACAGCGCGAGGCGCAGCACGGTGACGGCGGCTTAGCGCAAGCCTCAGTCGTACTCGTAGGTGATGCGGAGGTACGGCCGATTGGTCGTCGTCGAGGCCGTGTTCGTCGCGAAGTTGCAGTAGTCGTAGAACGTGTCGTTGTCGGTGGCAGCGTTCGCCGTCTGAATACGGAACTGCGAGCGCGAGCCACGAGCCGAGCGGTTGGCGTAGTCGTCTTCGACGGCGTCGGTCACGAGGACAGACTTCACCTCGAGCACGGTGTCCTTTGAGAGCGTGTACTGGCGGCCGCCGAGGTTCGAGCTGTTGCAGTCTGCGGCTTCAAACGTGGCGCCGTAGTTGACGTGCCACGCCTCGATCGCGCTGCCGAACGTCGTCGTGTACGGGTTGCCCGTGCAGGAGACCTGCGTGGCGTACAGGTAGGCGCTGACGATGTTCACGTCAGTGAGCGACGCCAGCGAGGCGATCGAGAACGTCATGAACCCGCGCCACATCACGATCGGCGCGTAGGTGTTCGTGCGATCGCCCGCTGCGGCGACGGTGGAACCGACAGAAGCGGTGGGGCTCCCACAGGCGGTGGTCGAAGACGTGTAGCCCTGCAGCGAGTCTTGCGCGCTGGTGGCGAAGAAGTTGGCCGTGTTGCGCCGACGTACGCGGTAGCTGACCGTCGCGGTGGACGCGAGGCCGTTGCCGGCGAGGTCGGTGGCGCCCGTGGAGATCTGGAAGGTGACGACCTGCCCGTAGTCGAAGGCCGCGGGCGGCGTGTACGTCATCGTGTTGCCCGTCCACCGGAAGGAGCCGCCGTTGAAGCCCGTCGGGCTGGTGATGGAGAACGCGCCCTGCACCGAGGCCTGGCTCATCGGCTCGCTGAACGTGACCGAGATGGGCCGCGGGCCGTAGCCGATGCGGGGGGATGTCACGAGCACCGTGCGCGGTACGCCGACCTCTCCGTGCGTCGGGTTGGTGGAGGTGATGGTCGGGCGCGTGGTGTCGGGCGCCGCGGCCGTGCGGAAGCTGAGCGCGTACGGCGCCGCGAGCGGCAACCCGGCGAGGTCCTTCGCGCCGACGCCCAGCGTGAGCGTGTAGTTGGTGTTGGCCGCGAGGTCGGCCACGGGGTTGCAGACCATCAACGTTTTCGCGGCGTTCCAGGTGAAGCTGCAGTTGATGTTGGGCGAGCTGATCAGCGCGGCCTGTGTGTCGGCCTCGTTCATCGGCTCGCTGAAGTTGAACTCGATGTTGCCCGTGTAGGGCACGCTCATCGAACCGGTGGCGGGCGCGGTCGACGTGACCGTCGGCGGCGTGGTGTCGGGCTCGGGCTCGATCTTGAACTTGAGCGACGGCGTGGTGAGCGCGTTGCCGGCGAGGTCGAAGCCGGTGATCTCGACCTCGTACTGCGTGGAGTAGCCCCAGCCACCGTCGGGCGCGGCGAAGGTGACCTCGGCGTTGCCCGTGGTCCAGGTCGGCGCGCCGAGGCCGGGGTCGGGGTCGGGCGTCAGCACCAGCGAGTTGATGTTCATCGGCTCGCTGAACGTGAGCCGCAGCACGGAGTCGTTCGGCGTGGCGTTGTTGCCGGCCGTCGGCGTGGTGCTCACCAGCGTGGGCGGCGTGGTGTCGGGCGGCGCGGCGGTGGTGAAGGTGAAACCGGAGCCCATGGGCAGCGCATTGCCGGCCACGTCTCGCGCTTCGATCGAGATGGCGTAGGTGGTCGACGCCGACATGGGCGCCGACGAGCTGATGGACAGCTGTCGGTTGTCGCCGCTCCAGATCGGCGCTGCGAAGTTCAGCGGCGGCGTCGCTTCGACGTCGAGCGACGCGGGGTTCATCGGCTCGCTGAAGGTGACGAGCAGCTCGGCGGTGGTGGGCACGTTGACGCCACCGTCCGGCGGCTCCGTCGATTCGATGCTGGGCGGCGTGGTGTCGGGCGTCGCTTCGGTGCGGAACGCGTACGAGTACTGCGCCGCCATGAAGTTCCCGGCGAGGTCCTGGCCGGTGACGCTGACGTTGTACGCGGTGTCGAAGCTCAACGGCGCCGTCGGGCGCAGCGTGAGGCGGGTGCTGTCGGTGTTCCACACGCCACCGTCGAAGCTGACGTTGCTGGCCAGGTAGAGCACCGACATTTGCCGCATCGACTCGCTGAACACGATCTCGAGGTCGGTGTTGATGGACACCGACATGCTGCCGCTGGTCGGCGTGGTGGCGATGACCAGCGGTGGCTCGGTGTCGACGCCGGCGTCAGGTTCACCACCGCCCGTCGCTGCGCCGCCGCCCGTCGTGCCGTCGCCGCCGCCAGTCGTGGTGCCGCCGCCCGTGGCCGAGCCGCCGCCCGTGGTGGTGCCTCCACCGCTGCCGTCGCCGCCACCCGTCGCAGTGCCGCCGCCTGTCGAGGTGCCGCCGCCTGTGGCCGTGCCGCCGCCGGTGCCGTCACCTCCGCCGGTGCCGTCACCTCCGCCGGTGCCGTCACCTCCGCCGGTGCCGCCGCCCGTGCGCGGGCCGACGGCGCAGACGGTGCCGGCGCAGAACTGATCAGCCGGGCATTCCTCGTGCGTGGTGCACGGCGCGCCGTCGAGTTTGGGGATGCACGCCGCGAGCGCAGCGCAGAAGAGCAGGGTGACGAGGGTGCGATTCATTGCGGTGTCCTTCTCGTGCGCGGCCAGACGACGAGGTTCGTTCACCCGCGCAGATGAGACAAGGCGCACGCGCGGTGGAGCCGCACTTTTCTCATCGCAGTGAAGCGGGCCCCTGTTTACCGTGCGCGCACCTCTTTTCGGAGTCCCCCTCATGAAACGCATTGCCGTGCTGACCTCGGGAGGCGACTCGCCGGGAATGAACGCCGCCCTGCGCGCCATCGCCAAGCTGGCCGCCGGGCAGGGTTTGCAGGTCTTCGGCAGCCTCGAGGGCTACGACGGCCTCATCGACGGCAGGTTTCGCGAGCTGACGAAGGTCTTGAGCGACGGCGCGGTCTCGGTGGACATCGAGGTCGACGTGGCCGGCGGGCAGGGCGGCACGCTCATCGGCTCGGCGCGCAGCGCGCGCTTCCGTGACGCCGCGGGCCGCGCGCAGGCGAAGGTGCAGCTCGAGAAGCTCGGCGCAGAAGGCCTCATCGTCATCGGCGGCAACGGCTCGCTCACCGGCGCGCACCTCTTCGCGCACGAGCAGGGCGTGAAGGTGATGGGCATTCCCGGCTCCATCGACAATGACATCGGCTGCACGTCGACCTCGCTGGGCGTCGACACCGCGCTCAACACCATCGTCGAGGCGTGCGACCGCATCGCCGACACGGCGCGGGCGCACCGGCGGGCCTTCGTGGTCGAGGTGATGGGGCGCGACTGCGGCTACCTGGCGATGGCCGGGGCGATCGCCATGGCCGCCGACGCCGTGCTCATTCGTGAGTCGGGCAAGACCGAAGCGCAGCTCATCGAAGACGTGCGCGCGGTCATCAAGAACGGCTTCGCGCGCGGCAAGCGGCGCATCCTCATCATCAAGGCCGAGGGCGTGAACGTGCCGTGCACGCGGCTGGTGCGGTTGACGGAAGAGCGCATGCGCGAAGAGCTGCCGACGCTGGAGATCCGCGCGACGGTGCTGGGTCACGTGGTGCGCGGCGGCAACCCCAGCTACCAGGACCGGCACGTCGCGGGGCGCCTGGGCTTCGGCGCGGTGAGCGCGCTGCTGGGCGGCTTCAGCGACGAGATGGTGGCGTGGCGGCCGTCGGTGCCCGGCGGCGTCGTCACCAGCGACAGCTCCGTGGTGCGTTTTCCGCTCGCGCAGGTGCTGGAAGAGACGAAGGCGCTCATCGATGGCACGAGCCCGGTGACGCAGCGGCGGCTCGCGCTCATGAGCCGCGCGTCGGGCGTGCTGTCGCTCTGAGTTGTCGTTTGGTACACCTCTGACGCCGGGCTGGCGGCGTCGAGGGGTTTCAAAATGTCGCGAAGAGTGAATGTGTTGGGCGTGTTCCTGGTGGTCACGGCGACGTCCTGTGCGAGTCCGTTGTGCGACGGTTCGAACGACGGGACAGCCCCGCAGGTCGCGTGTTCGCGCGAATACGCGGGCTCCTGGCTCTGCCCAGCAGGCCAGGGAAGTTCCGCTGAGTGCAGGGCCGACGCGTGTTGGTCGGTAGTGGCCGACGGGCCATGTGCGCCGTTGCCGGGCGTTGACGGCGGTGCTCCGGAAGGCATCAAGCTCTGCTCTTCGTTCACCGGTGTAAGCCCGGACGTTGCTTGCGACAGCTCACGTGTCGGCCAGGTCTGGTGCAAGGGGCAGATGCGGTTTCAGTGCATGCCCGCGCCTGAGAGCTGTTGGGCGCGCAACACCGGCGTTCAGGGCTGCACGACGACGGTGCAGTAGTTCCGAGCGACGCGGCGCCGTGCGAGCGACGCACCGTGCTGCTACGGTGCGTCGCCCATGCCCTCGAAGATTGAACGCGAAGCCGAACGGTACCGGGTGCGTCTCGACAAGACGCTCGCCGACGGCAAGGTGACGACGAAGGAAGCCGACGCGCTCATCAAGGACGCGAAGAACGGTCACTTCAGTCAGGTCGAGGCGCACTACCTGTCGGGCTTCGTCGATCGCCAGAAGCAGGCCTTCGACCCCGCGGCGCGGCAGAAGCTCGCGGCGTTCGTCGCTGGTGAGATGGAAGCGCTCGCGAAGATCGCCGGCGACAACGGCAACGAGCGCCTCAAGAAGAACCCCGCGCTCACCGAAGACAGCGCGAAGACCGGCCTCGTGACGTGGGACGCGCGCGCGGGTGAGGTCTCGGTGAACGGCTTCGGCGCCGACGACGCGCTGCAGGGCCAGGTGGGCGACTGCTATTTCATCTCGGCGCTCGCGGCCGTCGCCAAGAGCAACCCGCAGCTGCTCGCCAACGCGGTGAAGACCAACCGCGACGGCAGCTACACGGTCACCTTCTTCGAGCGGAACAAGGGCGAGGCCACGCCGCGCCCCGTGGCCATCACCATCGACGGCTCGTTCGCCAACCGCCGCGGCCGGCTCGAGTACGCCGCCGCGCGCGAGACGCGGGAGCTGTGGCCGATGATCTTCGAGAAGGCCTACGCGCAGTGGAAGGGCGGCTTCGGCGCCATCGAAGGCGGCATGTCGGCGACGGCCATCGAAGCGCTCACCGGTCACAC
Organism: uncultured Archangium sp.; assembly: GCA_964459885.1. Classification (GTDB taxonomy): domain Bacteria; phylum Myxococcota; class Myxococcia; order Myxococcales; family Myxococcaceae; genus Archangium_A. The sequence continues at coordinate 43,421 of CAYWON010000010.1, read as the reverse complement.
CACCGACTTCTTTGGCGTGACGAGTGAGTCGAAGCCCGACGCGCTCTTCGCGCGCATCAAGGACGCGGTGCAGGGTGGCGGCGCGGTCGTCGCGCTCAGCAAGCCGTGGGATCCCGCCGAGCGCGGCGTGGTGGCTGACCACGCGTACACGTTGCTGGGCGTCGAAGAGAAGGACGGGCAGAAGCTGGTGCAGCTCCGCAACCCGTGGGGTGAGCGCGAGCCCGGCTACGACGGCCGCGACGACGGCATCTTCTCGATGCCCATCGAGAAGTTCCTCACCTCGTTCGCGACGGTGGAGTTCTCGAAGCCGTAGAGGTCGTGATGCAGCTCCGCGTGGCCCAGATGGTCGACGACACCGAGGCTGAAGGCCCGGGTCGTCGCTTCGCGCTCTGGGTGCAGGGCTGCTCGTTGCGCTGCGCCGGCTGCTGCAACCCCGAGATGTTCGCGCCCGACAAAGGCGGCGCGTTTCACGATGTCGACGCGCTGGTGACGCGCATTCTCGACGTGCCCGACATCGAAGGTCTCTCTGTGTTGGGCGGTGAGCCGTTCGAGCAGCCAGCCGCGCTCGCCGAGCTCTGCGCGCGCGTGAAGGCCGCGGGGCGTTCGGTGATGATCTATTCCGGGTACACGCTCGCTGAGCTGACGGCGAAGCAGTCGGCCGACGTCGACGCGCTGCTCTCACACATCGACTTGCTGGTCGACGGACGGTACGAGCAGGACAAGCCCGAGCGCCGCCGTCGCTGGCTCGGCTCGACCAACCAGACGATGCACTTCTTCACGCCGCGCTACTCGCCTGACGACGCGCGCTTCCACACGCCGAACACGGTGGAGCTGCGCTTCGTGAACGGGCAGCTCACCATCAACGGGTGGCCCCAGGCCGCCGACGCGTTCCGCCGCCGATGATCGCCGCCGTCACCCGCGCTGAAGGAAATCTGCTCACGCTGGCGCGCGTCGCCGTTGGCGTGGTGCCGCCCATCGACGCCATGCGGCTGCTGGTGACGCCGGTGACGCCGCCTCCGAAGCTGGGACCAACGGCGCGCGGGCTGCTCGAAGACACGCTGGCCCGCGGCACGGTGCTGAGCCTCGCGCGTGGTGGCGGCTGGCTCGACCGCGCGTGGGACCGCGCGACGCCGCCGCTGCAGTTCACGGCGAACACGGTTCGTCTGTTGTCATGGATGCTCTCGACGCCGCTCGCTGAAGGCGACGTGGCGCCGCTGGTGCTGGCGGAGCCGCCGACGCCCGCTGAAGACGCGCTGTTGACGATGCTGTTGGACCGGCTGCGTGGCACCGGCTGTGACGCCGCGCTGGCGCGACAGCTCGAGCTCAGGCGCTGGCCGCTGACGGTGCTGACGCACGCCGCGTTCCTCGCGCGCGAAGTGGCGATGGATGACGCGCCCCCGCTCGATGTGAAGATGCTCGCGCCCTGGTTGGCGACGCTGCGCGTGGTGCTGGCGCGCGCGTGGTTGTCGGCCGAACGCACGAAGCGAGACGTGGTGCAGGTCGACGCCGTGGCGCGCATGGGTCGCGCGCAGAGCGTGGTGTTGTCGGCTTTCCTCGATGCGATCGACGCGGCCAACCAACGCCGCCACGCCACGTTTCTCGTCGACGCTGCCGTCACGTTCCTTCAGAAGCAGAGGACCGCCGACGAGCTCACGCGCTCGATGTCGACCGACGCGCCGCTGAGGGACCGCAGCGATGCCCGGCGTGCAGCGCTGGCGACGTGGCGCGCGTTGGGTCGATTGCAAGTGTGGGACGCGGAGCACCGCGTGGTGCGCTTCATGGACGATGGCTACGACGAAGCGCAGGCGCTGGTGCGCGACTGGGCGCGGCTCGGCGACCGTGGCTTCTCGGCGGCTGCGGAGTTGGTGCGCGCTGGCGAAGCGCTCGGCTGATTCGTTGAGTCGCAACGGTCGCTGAGGTTTCGGTGAGATCTCAGCGCGGCGCGTGTTCGCTAACACGGAGCGCATGCTCTCTCGAACGTCGTGGCTCGGGCTCGTCGTCGTGCTGTGCACTGCCTGCGGCGAGATGCCGGCGCCTCCGGACGGCGGTGACGGTGGAGGCGCTGCGACGGGTGGCGGCTCAGCGACGGGTGGCGGCGCTGCGTCAGGCGGCGGCTCCGCGACGGGCGGTGGCTCAGCGACGGGCGGTGGCTCAGCGACGGGTGGCGGCAGCGCAACGGGCGGTGGCTGAGCGACAGGCGGCGGATCCGCGACGGGCGGTGGTTCAGCGACGGGTGGCGGCAGCGCGACGGGCGGTGGCTCAGCGACGGGCGGTGGCTCAGCGACGGGTGGTGGTGCAGCGACCGGCGGTGGCTCAGCGACGGGTGGTGGTGCAGCGACGGGCGGTGGCTCCGCGACGGGCGGTGGCTCCGCGACGGGCGGCGGCACTGCGACTGGAGGTGGCGCTGCGACCGGTGGCGGCACGGCGCTGCTCGCGCCCATCTCAGCCATCGCTGTCGTGTCCGGCACCGACAACGTGACGCGGCCCGTGACGCCCGCCTTGGCCGCAGCGACGCTGACGTACACGAGTCACGTCGCGCCGTGGGACGACGGCTTCACGGTCCAGGTGACCTCGCCCGAGCCGACGACGAGCATCGTCATCGGAGGCATGGCGGCGACGAAGGTCGGCACGGTCGCCTCGCGCAGCTACAGCAGCGCCGCGTTCCCGTCGGTAGTCGTCGTCGAGGCCACGACCAGCGGCACGACCAGCTCGTACACGTTGAACGTCGAGCGCCGCGTGCCGACGTACGCGAAGTCCGCTCCGGTGGTGCCCTCGGGTGCCTTCGGTCGCGCGGTGGCGCTGTCGCGTGATGGCAACGCCGTCGCGTTCGGCGCCGCGCGCGGTGCAGGTGCTGCTGGTGCGGCCGGGCAGGTCTACGCGTACGTGCGCGTCAACGGCGGCGGGTGGACCAACTCGCTGAGCGCCAACGCGTCAGCCGCGAGCTTCACAGGCGTCGACTTCGCCCGCGCCGTGGCGCTCAACGAAGAAGGCACGGTGTTGGCGGTGGGAGATCCCGGCGCGAATCAGGTCGCCGTCTTTTCTCGTCAGCGCAACCAGGGCTCGTGGGGCCATCAGGCGACGGTGTCGGGCCCGGCGGCGTCGAGCTTCGGCGCAGCGGTCGCTGTCAGCACGACCGGCGCGGTCACCACGCTCGTCGTCGGCGCTCCGCTGTGGGACTGCACCGGCGCCAACTGCACCGACGTCGGCATGGCTGACGTGTTGACGGCGCCGACGTCGACGGCGAACGGCGGGCTCACCGGTCAGTTCACCGCGAAGACGCGCTTGAGCTTCAGCGCGGCGACGAAGCAGCTGGGCGCCGCCGTGGCCTTCGACCGCAGCCGCGGCACCATTGTGTTGGGCGCGCCCGAGAGCCAGAGCGGCAAGGGCTGGGTCGGCGCGTGGACGCCCGACAGCTCCGGCAACTACGGCGTGCACGAGGGCTTCTTGCCCACCACTGTCGACGTAGGCGATCGCTTCGGCGCTGCGGTGTCTGCCGACGATGGCCGCTTCGCCGTCGGTGCGCCCGGTGACGACGCCGCGAGCGCCACGCCGACCGACAACGGCGCGTCGAACTCCGGCGCGGTGTACCTCTTCGAGCACGCGCCGCTCGGCAACACGAGCTTCCTCAAGGCGTCGGCCATCGATGTTGATGACGCTTTCGGTACGTCGGTCAGCCTCGTGGGCAGCTCGCTCGCCGTCGGCGCACCCGAGGAAGACGGCAACGGCTTCGGCCTCACCGGCACGGCGAGCAACAACGCGTCGATGGGCGCGGGCGCGGCGTACGTGTTCACGCGCAGCGCGAGCGCGGTGTGGATGCAGCGGGCCTACGTGAAGTTGGCACCCGCGGGACCAGGCGAGACGGCGGCTCCGAGCGGCGCGCAGTACGGCGCGAGTGTGTGTCTGAGCGCTGCGGGGCTGGTCATCGGAGCGCCCGGTGAGCGCAGCCAGACGACCGGGTTGCACACAACGCGTCCGGCCTTCACCAACGCGACCACACCCATCGGCGCGGCGACCATCTGGTGACGCGCGCGGCTCGCTGTTCGCTGAAGTCTCTACAGGGGCCAGCCGACACGGTTGATGAACTCGTTGCTGGCGCCGGCGGTCGACTGAGGTGACCTCACGCGTGGGAGCCGTGCGGTACGCTGCCGTTCCCATGCGCCAGGCGTTGCTGTGGATGTGCGCGGGGCTCGTGTTGTTCGCGTGCCCCGCCGAGCAAGAAGAGCCGGTGATGTGCAACATCGGTGGCGACCCCACCGGCTTCACGTTGGTCGGTGAGTTCACCGGCCGCGTCGATGGGAAAGGCGGCGTGTCCACCGGCGCGCTGCGGCTGATTGAAGCGCCCGTCGCCACGGTGACGGTGCCGCTCTCGGCGGGCGAATACGCGGTGCTGTCGCCGACGTCGCTGACGTTCACGCCCGACACGTGGGACACGCCGCAGACGGTGATCGTGTCGGCCACCGAGGCCGGCGTGCTGGCGCTCTTGTCGATGGGCAGCACCGTGCCCGTCTTTGTTGGACCCACCGAGAGCGACGTCGAGGCGCTGCGCTGCAAGAGCGACGTGCTCATCGGTCCATCGCTCCCGCGCTGCGGCGACGGCGTGCACGACGAGGCGCTGGGTGAAGCGTGCGACCCTCCCGTCGACAAGCCGTTCTGCGCGGTCGGCGAGGCGACGTGCCTGGTGTGCAGTCAGCGCTGCACGCTGGAGCCCGGCGTGGCCAACGTGTGTGGCGACGGCCAGGTCACGGCCGACGAGGCGTGTGACGGCATGCCGAGGCGCACGTGCGAGCAGCTCGGCTTCGATTTCGGCACGTCGAAGTGCTCGTCGGTGTGCGCGCACGACACCAGCGAGTGCGTGAAGCTCTCGCGCTGCGACCCGGTGTCGATGCGTTGCGACCCGGAATACCCTGCGCTGCCGCCCGACGACGCCGCCGCGTGCGTGCTGGGCAGCGACGGTCTCGCGCGGTGTTGGGGCCACTCGCCGGTCGGTCATCACCTGCCGCCGCGCAGCGTGTTCTCTCAGATGGCCGACGGCCCCGGTCACGCGTGTGGCCTCGGCGCGGGTGGCAGCGTGTCGTGTTGGGGCGACGACAGTGCGATGCAGAGCACGCCGACTGGTGGCCCGTACGTGAAGGTCGTCGTCGGCGACTTCCACTCGTGCGGCCTCGGCGTGGACGGCGCTGTGCGCTGCTGGGGCTCGGACGAGTACCGCTTGTCTGAAGTGCCGACCGGTGGGCCCTTCATCGACGTGGCGAGCGGGAGGAATCACGTGTGCGCGCTGATGATGACGGGCGAAGCGAAGTGCTGGGGCCGCCGCGCCGAAGCGCAGACGTTCCCGCTGACCGAGCGACGCTTCACGAAGCTCGCTGCTGCGGCGAACCACGCGTGCGGCCTCACCGCGATGGGCGAGATCTTCTGCTGGGGCAACCGCGCACCCTCGGCGACGCCGCTCACGATGCCGACGTTCTGGTCGTTCACCGACCTGGTCGTAGAGAAGCAGGACGTGTGTGGCCTCGCCGCCGATGGGCGCGTCATCTGCGCGGGTCGGAACACGGGAGATCTCCGTCCGCCGCCGGACTTCGTGCCGGTGTCGCTGGGCGATTCTTCGTCAGGCTTGTGCGCGCTCGACGCCACGGGGCGCGCGTTCTGCTGGGGTCGCTTCGAGGCGATGGAGCCGTTGGTCGGTGAGTTCCGCCGCGTGGACTGGGGCTCGAAGTTCTGCGGCGTGCGCACGGACGGCGTGCCGATGTGTGGTGCGAGCACGGTGACGGCGTCGCAGCCGCTCGCGCAGATGCTGGTGCCCGACATCGACACCAGCTGCGCCTTGAGCGTCGACGGCGGTGCCACGTGCACCATGCGCTGGATGAGCGCCGGTCAGCCGCGCTCGGCGACGGCGCCGCCGGTGACGTTGTCGAGGTTGGCGGTGTTCCGTCAGGTCGCGTGTGGCCAGCGCGCCGACGGCACGGTGACGTGCTGGGGCAACCTCCCGGCGAGTGGCACCGGCGCGCCGTCAGAGTCGCTGAGCGACTTCGCGCACAACGACGACACGGTCTGCGGCGTGGTGGCGGCGACGGGCGCGCTCACGTGCTGGGGCGCAGACCCCTTCGGCATCCGCACGCCGCCCTCGGGCACCTTCACACAGGTGCGCATGGGGCCCACGTTCGCGTGCGCGCTCGCGACAGACGGTCACGTCACGTGTTGGGGCACCGACGTTGCGCCGTGGCCGACCGAGCCTGACTTCACAGCGCTGGCGATGAGCGAGAACGGCGGAGCGTGCGCGCTGCGCCGCGATGCCGGGCTTGAGTGCTGGGCGCGCACCAACCTGTCGGGCGTGCCGCACGCGGCGTTTACGCGTTTGCAGACCTCAACGGTGAGCGCGCTGGGGCGCACGGTCGATGGCGGCCTGCGCGACTTCGGCGTGGCCGCGCCGGCCTTCGAGCCCGACTCGCTGGCGCTGGTGGAAGCGCCCATCGACACGCTCTTCGCCGGCTGGCGGAGCTTCTGTGTGCGCTCGGGCCGCGACGTCATCTGCCTCTCTCCGGAAGACGACGCCACGCGGCACCTGCGCGACGTCACCAGCGACTCGTTCTCGACGGACGCACCGAACCGACAGTGTTGGCTCGTCGACGGCGGCTTCCCGCGTTGCAGCAGCGGGCAGAACCCGCCGCAGGTGCCGCTCGCGAAGCTGCTGGTGGTGGGCGACGGCGTGGTGGGCCTGACGCGCGACGGCGGGCACGTGGTGAACGGCGTCGGGCAGATCGCCGCCGGTCCCTTCGTCGACGTCGTCGGCGTGCCGAGCGGCGTGCCCATCCCCGACTTCTGCGTGCGGCGCGCGTCACCCGCGCGGTGGGACTGCGGCGGGTTGCAAGACGCTGGCGTGCGTGGACAGCGGCCCAACTACGAGCAGGTGTCGCTCTCTCGCTCGCGCGACCTGGCCTGCGGGGTGTTCGCGGACGGGGGCGCGGAGTGTTGGGGCAACGGCACGTCACGGGCCGAAGGTCAGCTGCCGGCTGGCGCGTGGAAGTCGGTGCACCTCGGCGGGTCGCACGCCTGCGGCCTTCACGTCGACGGAACCGTGGAGTGCTGGGGCGCCGCGACGTCGCCGACGGGCACGTTCTCCGCGCTCGGTGTGGGGAACGACTACGCGTGTGCGGTGCGTGCTGGAACGCGCGAGCTCGAGTGCTGGGGTTCGTACGCGGTCAACACGACGCGGTGAGGTGCGCTGGCCTTGAGCGGGAGGGCTTTGCGTGGCGAAGGCCGGAGACGTCGCAGACCGGCCCTGCCGCACGCCACACGTTCCGCTCAGGTCGCAACAGGTGCCCGGGAGGTGGACGCGATTTCTACCCCGTGTCGGCAGTGTCCTTGAGAGAGTAGTAAACTACATCCTCTGGTTCGTTGAGACATCGGTCTGGAAATCGTCGGCTCGCCCGGCTCGCACTTTCCGCCTGACTGTAGCGACTGTCCCTCGCGCCGAGAGGCAAGCCCGTCGGTGGCGTGATGCCCGGGCCCCGTCGAGACCGCCCACCCTGTGGCTGATGTCGCAACGCCGCTACGGCCGCGTGTAGAACGCCAGCGTCAGGTCTTGAGGAAACCACTCGGTGCCCTCGAACGTGACGATGCCCGGCGGAAACCGCACCTCGTACCGAGCGTTGCGCGCGAGGTCGCTGCCCCAGGTGAAGCGCGTCTGTCCCGTCGGCATCACCTGACCGGCAGCATCTGTGACCCGGTTGCCTTGCGCGTCGTACACACTGGGCACGCCGAGCGGTCGCGCCGCGACGTCGTAGCCGATGCCCACGTCGTCGTAGTTGCCAGCTTGCCCGCGCAGCCGAGACGACAGCTCGCAGATGCCGTTCACCACCGCGCCGTCGCAACGGAAGGGCTGTGGACTCACCCGGGTGTCGAGCGTGCTGGCCGACTTCGGCGTCGTGAAGACGGCGGTCGGCGCTTCACCATCGAGGTACAGCCACCACGAGTCGCCGGCAGCCGGCGTCACCCACACCGCCACGCGGTAGGTCGCGCCCGCCGCGAGCGTCGGTAGCGTGACGGTGACGTCGGCACCGCCGACCGTCGGCGTCTGCTGTTCCCCCTCGACTTGATCGACGCGCGACACGATGGCGATGACGCGCTCACCTTCGGCCGGTGCGCGCGAGAGCGTGAAGCGCACCTCGGTTTGGGTGAGCGGCACCTCGCCGGCCGCGGGCGTCACGCTGACGAGTCGCGGCGCCGTGGCGTCGTCCTGGTAGGTGCGCGTGTCGGCCTCGTAGCCACCGAGACAGATGACGAGCGCGCGCTGCGCGGTACACACGCCGACGTCGTACGGCCGCTCACCGTGCGCGAACGCGGGCGTCTGGTTGAACGTCGTCGTGGTGGCGTCGTTCATCACCGGCGCGACCGGCGCCGCGAGGCACGGCGTCGTCGAGTTGCGCGTGAAGCCCTGCGTGAGCTGCCGCAGGTCACCCAGCGTGTTCCAGGCCTTGAAGCTGCCGCACGGCTCGATCGAGAGGTGCTCCGCGGCGAGGAACGGGTCGAGCCCGTCGAGCACCGGCACCTGCGTCATGCCGCCGCCGGGCACCTCGATGGTGATCGAATCGACGGGCAGCTCGAGCTTGAACTCCGGTGGGAAGGCCGCGGGCTCGATGGCCGGCCCCGACGCCCGGAATCGCTGCGTGGCCTTGCTGCCGCCCGTCCACGCGAAGTTGCTGCCGCTCACCAGGTAGCCGCCGGGGTGGCGCTCGAACGCGAGGCTGCCCACGTGCCACGTGTGCTCCACGTCGATGGACGCCTCGGGTGGAATGACGCCGACGTTGAAGCCGCGTGACAGCAATCCATCGGCGCGCATGACGTAGCCGTGTGCGGCGGTCTCCGGTGGCGCGCGCCCCACGAGGCCGCGCGGGTGGAACTCCGGCTCGTTGCCCGCGACGGGCCCCGACTGCAGCGGGTCGTACGGCGTCGGCGCGCCGAGGAAACGGTCGTACGTGCGCACCAGCGTCAGCAGCTGCGGCAGGCCCGAGGCGTCGAACTGCACGCGGTTGGTGCAGCCCATGTCGAAGGGCACCGTGTCGTCGTACTCGAGCGGTGGCGTGCGGTGCGTCGTCCAGTCTGCGGCGTTCGGCTTCTTCCACATCAACACCGCGCGGCGATCGCCGAGGTACGCCAGCGCCACGCCGCCCTTTGCGGTGGCGTCGAGGCGCACGTCGGGGCAGCGCGAGGTCGACCAGTGCTCCACCGGCCGCTCGGGGGGCGCGAGGTCTTCGCGTGTGACGGTGCCGTCAGTGGTCCACCGGTACAGGCGCAGCGCGAACGGGCGCACGCGCACCGCGATGATGACGCTGCCGTCAGGCGCGACCACGGCGTCGAGCGCGCCAACAGAAGGTCGAAAGAGCGGAGAGGCCACGTCGAGCGGCTGCGCGGTCCACGGGCGGTCGAGGCCGCCCTGCGCGATGGTCATCACGCCGTCGGGCGACGCGGGGAACACCACGACCACGCGGTCCTTGAGGGCGGCGACCGCGACGAGCGAGCTCTGCACCTGCTTCGAGAGATCCTTCTTCGCGAAGAAGAGGCTCGTCGCCACCAGCGGGCCCACTTCGTTGCGGCGCCCGAAGTTGAGCGCCTCCACCGCGCCTTCGGTGATGGTCAGATCGTCCGCCAACGTGAAGGGCAGGGTGCCCGGCGCGAGCCTGGGCGACGGCGGCCGCGGCTCGGGCGGCAGCTCCATCGGCTTTGGCGCGAAGAGCTCGCACGACGACAGCACCACGGCTGTGAACAGCGCCCCCGATCGATACGTCATGCGCGGCACTCTACGGCACGCGCACCAACAGAAACTCCGCGACAGCCTCGTGAGGGCCATCGCGGAGCGCCGTGGGGAGAAATTTTCAGTGAGGGCTTACCAGCCGAACCAGCTGGCGACCTTCTTGGCCGCGCCCGACACGGTGCTGGTGACCGCGCTCGCCGCGTTGCCGACGGTGTTGGTCACCGCAGTGGCGGCGTTCGAGACCGCAGACGTCGCCGCGCGAGCGGCGTTGCGCGCACCGGCGCTGACGTCGGCCAGGCTGACGCGCCCGTCGCCGTTCTGGTCGGCCGCGCGACGCACCGCGCCGCTGACGTTCTGCGCGACGCGCGTGGCATTGCGAATGCCGGCGCCGATGTCGTCGAAGCCGATCTTCCCGTCGCCGTTCTGGTCGGCGATGTCCTTCGCGGTGTCGACGGCGATGTCCTTGATCTGCTCGACGTCGATCTCCACGTCGACCGAGCCGCCGAGGCCCACGCCGAGCGCCGCGCCGAGGCTGCCGCCGATCTTCAGCTTGCCGTCTTCGAAGCCGATGATGCCGCTCGCGCGCGCTTCGGCGCCGGCCGACGCGTAGCCGCTCGCGCGCACCGAGAACGGGCCCGCGGCGACGGTGATGTCGGCTTCGGCCTTGGCGACCGCCGAGACGCCCGCCTCGCCCTGCGCGATGGCGCGCGGCGGGTCGCGGGTGATCTGCACGCGGCCCGTCGCTTCAGCGGCGACCTCGGCCGAGACCTTCGCGTGGCCTTCCACCGACGCGTGCAGCTCGTGGCCGCCCAGCGTGATGCTCTGCGTCTGGGCGCGGCCCGTCACTTCGGCTTCCACGCTGGCGCGGGCGCCGACCGTCACCTGGGCGTCGAGGCCGTTGCTGTCGATGGTGCCGCGCGCGTCGACGTACGCCGTCGCTTCGGCCTTGGCGCTCGCGTCGTACGACGCGGTGCCGTAGCGGCCTTCGACCGCGCCCGACGACTGCGCGTAGATGCCGGCCGTCGCTTCACGGTTGAACTGCGCCTGCACGCCTTCGCCGTTGATGGCGAGGCTCTGGCCGCCCGTGATGCCCACGCGCGTACCGACCGACGCGTGATCGTTCTGGAACAGCGTGTTCTCGGTCATGCGATCGGGCGAGACCTGGCTGCTCCAGCGCTCGTCGAGGCCCAGCGCCTTCCAGAACTTCCCGAACGGCCCTGAGAACTTGTCGAACTTCTCGGTGATCTTCGACGGGTCGTAGTCGCGCTCGGTCAGCGTGCTGCGGTCGAACGAGTGCGTGCGGTTCCAGTCGGCGCCGTCGCTCAGGCTGAACTTGTTGCCGTCCCAGTTGGTCTCCGAGCGGGTCGTCAGCTCAGTGCCGTTGGTGGCGCGGTCGTTGCGGGTGACGACCGACGAGCCGTCATCGGTGACCGTGGTGATGTCGTGCGAGCGCTGCGCGTTGCCGCGCGAGTCGGCCGAGTCACTCTTGATGGCCGTGGTGTGCGTGTCGCCCTTCTGGCCCGTCGTGGTGCTCTGGTTCGTCTCTTTCGAGACGCCGAACACGTCGCGGCTCTGCACGCGCACCGCCTCGATGTCCTTGCCGTTCTTGCTCGAGGTGGTCACCTTCTCCCAGCTCGACGCCTCACGGCCGAGGTGGTCGGTCGTGCGGTTGTACGTGCGGTCCGTCTGCGTGCCGTGCTTGTTGGTCTGCGTGGTCCGGTACTCGAGACCCGTCTTCAGCAGCTCACCCTTGGTGGTCTTCATCTGCTTGCCACCGGTCGGCGTCTTCTTGGCCCGCACCTCCGACCCGTCCTCGTTCTTCTTCACCGTCGCCGTCTTCGACCTGGCGAGCTGATCAACTTCTTTGGGGAGGGTCTTCTTGAAGGAAGGGCGCGTGATCTTTGACATTTTGTGAGCTCCTGAGCAGTTATCGGAGCACCCTGGTGCGTTGTTGTGTGCCTGGATCAGGAAAGGACTTTTGCAGCCGATTTTCCACTGTGGTCGGCTCCCCAAACCATGTCGCGCGCTTACCGCATCAGCGTCAAAGAGAGTCTGTCGAGGCACGTGCAGGTGGAAGACGGGGTCTCGTCGACCATCGAGCTGCTCCCCATTCTCGAGAAGGAGCGCATGCGCGAGCTGCTGGCCGCCGAGCTGGGCGCCCGGGGCTTCCAGCGCGAGGGCGACGTGGCCACCCGGAAGGAAGGCGGGGGCATCACCATCGAGGTCGACCTCCAGAGCGGCGAGGTGACCGTGACCGCCGAGGGCCACAAGGACGTCGACCTGTCCACGCAGCGGGACGCGGTGATTGATGAAGACCGGGAGCGCGCCGGCGATCGCGAACGGCACCTCCGTGAGGTGGCGCGCACCGCCCTCGAGCGCGAGGCGACCGCCGAAGAAGAGCAGCTGCGCCGCGACGTCACTGAGCGGCTCGAAGGCCACCTGCGCGACGTGCGCGAAGAGCTGGACGGCGTCGTCAACCGCGTCACCGGCACCGCGCTCAAGCAGCGCGCCTCCGAGCTGGGGCAGGTCGAAGAGGTCCACGAGGAGCCGAACGGCAGCCTCACCATCAAGGTACGCGTGTAAGTGTCGATTTCTATTCAAGAAGAGGCGCTGCCGAAGGACCTGACGCCCTTTCAGGCCGTCGAGGCGGCGTACCCGCTGGAGCTGGCGCGCATCACCGACTCGCTGCGCCGCGGCCTGCCGGTGCTGGTCGAGTGCGAGAAGGAGCTGACGCCCTACCTCTATAAATGTGTGCGCGACCGGCTGAAGCCGGAGGGCCGCCAGTTCCTGTACCTCGACGGCCGCCCGCTGAACGACTTCCCGCCGCCGCAAGGGGGCATGGGGCTGGTCGCCACCATTCTGTATTACCTGCGGGAAGCTGTGCGCGGCGTGGTGGCCGAGCGCGTGCTGGTGTTGCCGCACCTCGACCTCCTGACGACGTCGGTGGGCGGGCTGACGAGCGACGCGCGCGAGGTCATTCCGCTGCTCTACGAGAACCCGGAGCTCTGTTTCCTGGGCTTCAAAGACCCATCGTTCCCGTTGCCGCGCGTCATCGAGAACCTGTTCCCGCGCCGCGAGACGTTGCTGGGTGTGCCGCGCGAACGGCTGGGCGCGCTCGTCACGCAGCGCGAGAGCCGCAAGCTGTCGGGCGACCGCAAGCTGAAGCCGTACCAGCTCTACAAGCACGTCTCGGGCGTCAACGCCGTGCGGCTGCGGCGGCTGCTGTCGTCGCTCACCGGCGAGGACTACCCGGCCGACACCAAGGCCGCGTACGCCCAGCTGCGCCAGGCGACGCTGGTCGGGCAGCTCACGTTGCCTGACGTGCAACTCGACGGCGACATCGGCGGCTACGCGCGCGTCAAAGACCGTCTGCGCAAAGAGATCCTCGACGTGTTGGCGCTCAAGGACGCCAGCGCCGACGAAGCGACGATGAAGCGCATCGAAGGGCTCGTGCCGCGCGGCATGATCTTCTGGGGGCCGCCCGGCACCGGCAAGACGCTCTTCGCCAAGGCCATGGCCACCTCGCTCGGCGCAGCCGTCACCATCGTCTCGGGCCCGGAGCTCAAGTCGAAGTGGGTCGGCGAGTCTGAAGAGAACCTGCGCCAGGTCTTCATGCGCGCCCGGCAGGCGGCGCCGGCCATCATCGTGTTCGACGAGCTCGACTCGTTTGCCACCGCGCGCGGCACCTACCAGGGCAGCGGCGTGGAGCACTCGATGGTGAACCAGCTGCTCACCGAGATGGACGGCTTCCGGAAGGACGAGCTGGTCTTCGTGGTGGGCACGACCAACTTCGTGGAGTCGCTCGACCCCGCGCTGCTGCGGCCCGGGCGCTTCGAGTTCCACCTGCACATTCCGTTTCCCAACTCGGAAGATCGCCGCGCCATCTTGCGCATCTACGACGAGAAGCTGGGCCTGCAGCTCTCGCCGCGCGCGCTCGACTACGCGGTCAAGCGCACCGGCGACGTCGTCGAAGGCCAGGCCACGCGCTACTCGGGTGATCATCTGCAGGCGCTGTGTCGCGCGCTGGCGCGCTTGCGGTTGCGCGAACAACGCGAAGGTGCGCTGGAGGTCGAAGACGTCGAGAAGGCGCTCTCGGCCTGGGTCGAGCGCCCCGCGCTGACGCCGCGCGAAGAGCAGGTGGTGGCCACGCACGAGTCGGGGCACGCCGTCGTGGCGTTGTTCTGCCCGCACACGCCGCCCATCGAGCGCATCAGCATTCGTGGCGACCTCGCCGGCGCGCTGGGCTTCGTCAGCTACTCAGACCCGCAGCACCGCTACGTGGTGACGCGCGGTCAGCTGCTCGATCAGATCTGCACGCTCTACGGCGGTCGCGAGGCCGAGCTGCTGTTCTGCGACGACCTGTCCATCGGCAGCGCCGCCGACATCGAGCGGGCCACCGACATCGCCCGCGCGCTCGTCGAGCAGTTCGGCATGGGCGGTGACGACGTCGGCGTGCGCCGCGTGGAAGCCGCGCACGACGACCCCGCTTCAGAGACGCTCCTGCGCGCCATGGAGCAATCGGTCGCCCGCGTGCTGGAAGAGCAGCGGCAGCGCGCGCGGAAGCTGCTCGAAGAGAACAAGGCGCTGGTGCTGACGCTGCGCGGGCTGTTGCTGGAAAAGAAGGTGCTCGACAAAGAAGCCCTGGCGCACCTGCTGCCGGCGACCCCGCACGTCGCCGCCGCCACGAAGGAGGACTGACATGGCCACGCTGATTCTCCGGCTCGACATCGACCCGACCACGAAGAAGAAGAACGTGTGGGTGAAGTACGAGAGCGACGGCGACGCGCTGCCGATGGAGCACGAAGAGCAGCACAAGAAGATCGTCGAAGCGCTGCTCGCCGGCGGCTCGGTGAAGGCCGAAGAGCTGGGCACCATCACCATCGAGCGTGAAGGGCAGGGCGCCGCGCGCGCGCCCGCGCAGGCGGAAGAACCGGCCTCAGGCCGCAGCGCCGTGGAGAACAAGTCATGAGTGACGCCAAGGCCCACGTGAAGGTCACCCTCGTCGAGCTGATGCGCATGCCCATCGGCGACAAGCTGTCGCTGCGCGTCTGGTACGAAGAGGCCCAGCGGCTGATGCGCTTCTGCAGCAAGGAAGACGTTTGTCTGCCCACCGAGGTCACGAAGTGGCTCGCCAGCGCCGACGCGCGCGGCCAGGACCCCTTGCGAAACGCAACGGAGGCCGCCGACCTCGCCCGTTACCTCCAGACCCTGCCTTGACGGCCGTCAGGCGGCTACAGTCCCCGGCCGCGTGACGACCTTCACCACCTCCATCGAGGCGCTCAAGCGGTTGGCGTCGTACCCGCTGCCCGCCATGTTGCAGGAAGTGGGTCCGCTCGCACTCGTGCAGCGGACCGCGCCCGAGTCGTCGGCGTCGCTGCACAAGCAGCTGTCCCGCACCATCGAGACCGAAGGCCGGCCGCAGGTGGCGCGCCACGCGCTCTCGTTGATGCTGGGGCTCGACGACGGGCTGGTGGTGTCGCTGGGCCGCGAGTCGCCGGAAGGCTCGTTGGTACTGGGCCGCGGCGAGACCGCTGACGTGCGGCTCTTCGATGGCTCCGTGTCGTCGCTGCACGCGGAGATCCGCTGGGACGCCTGGCAGCGCGCCGCCTGGCTCAAGGACCTCGGCAGCACCAACGGCACGCTGGTCAACGGCGCCGCCATCGCCGGCGAGGTCGCGCTGGCAGAAGGCAACGTCGTCACCCTCGGCGACGAGACCGCGTTCCTCTTCGTCCGCACCGAGACGCTCTACGCGCTGGTGCGCACCCGCTAGGAAGACTGCAGCCCAGCGCAGCACCGGTCCCCCGATCCGGTGCTGCGACTGGGCCCCAGCCCGGACTTCAGGCTGTTCCTGCTGGGGGGATGCTGAGCTGCTCGGATTCCTTCCAGCAAGACTGGAACCAACGCAGGTCGTTGGTGAAATCAGGTGGTTGATACTTCACCACACGTTGCGATACGCAACGACTCGATGCAGCCTGAAACGCTCACGCCTGCGGTGCTGGTGGTGGACGACGACCCCGACATCGCGCGGTTGGTCGGCAGCTATTTGAAGCGGGTGGGCTTCGACGCCGAGTGGGCGTCAGACCCCGACGTCGCCCAGGAAGCCGCGCGGCGCCGCCCGTTCCATTTGTTGCTGATGGATTACCAACTGTCGGGCCAGACCGGCCTCGAGGTGGCGCAGCAGCTCCAGCGCATTCAGAGCCAGCGCATACCGGTGGTGGTGATGACGGCGCACACCTCGGTCGAGACGGCGGTGGCGGCGCTGCGTGCGGGCGCGGCTGACTTCGTCACCAAGCCATTCGAGCTGTCGCTGCTGCAGATGGTGGTGAAGCGTGTGATCGACCACCACCAGACGTCGGTGGAGCTGGAGCGGCTGCGCAGCGAGATCCGCAAGACGACGGACACGCACGGCCTGTTGGGCGAGCACGCGTCGATGCAGGCCCTGCGACGGCTCATCGATCGCCTCGGGCCGGCCGACGGCGCCGTGCTGGTGATGGGCGAGAGCGGCACCGGCAAGGAGCTGGTCGCGCGCGCTCTCCATGCATCGGGCAAGCGGGCGAAGGGGCCGATGGTGGCCATCAACTGCGGCGCGATTCCTTCGACGTTGCTGGAGTCCGAGCTCTTCGGTCACGTGCGCGGTGCGTTCACCGGGGCGAGTGATGATCGCCTGGGCGTGTTCCGGGAGGCGGACGGCGGCACGCTGTTCCTCGACGAGGTGGGTGAGCTGACGCCGGCGCTGCAGACGGCGCTGCTGCGCGTGCTGCAGGAACGCACGGTGCGGCCCGTGGGCGCGAACCGCGAAGTGAAGGTGGACGTGCGCGTGGTGGCGGCGACCAACCGGGATCTGCAGGCGGCGGTGGCGGAAGGCACGTTCCGGCAGGACCTCTTGTACCGGCTCGATGTCTTGCGGCTCGACATGCCGCCGCTGCGAGAGCGCGGTGACGACGTGTTGTTGTTGTTCCGCCATTTCCTCCCGCTGGCGGCGGCGCGGCACAACAAGACCATTCACGCCATCGCGCCCGAGGTGACCGAGCTGTGTCAGCGGCACGCGTGGCCGGGCAACGTGCGCGAGCTGCAGAACGTGGTCGAGCGCGCGGTGCTGGCGTGCGACGGCGCGCGGCTCGAGGTGTGGCATCTGCCGCAGTCAGTGGCGGCGCCGACGGCGCCCAAGGGCCTGAAGGACTCGTGGCCCATGGTGACGCTCGCGGAGCTCGAGCGGCGGCACATCAGCCACGTGTTGAGTGCGGTCGGTGGCAGCAAGCAGAAGGCGGCGGACCTGCTCGGCATCGACCGCGTGACGCTGTACCGCAAGCTGAAGAAGTGACGGCGGGCGGGTGGTGCGCCGAAGTCTTCGTACATTTCTTCCGTGTGGCGCGACGGCCTTGAGGAGCGCGGGCAGCGTGTTGGCGAGCGACGTGCGCGCGCCGAACAGGCCCCGCGGCTTCGTGGCGAAGTCGACGCGATGGGCCAATTGACGAGTCGTTCGCTCCAGCGGCGGTGCAGGCAGTCGCCACTGCTTGCGATGGCCTTGAGGAGCGCGTGCAGCGCATTGGCGAGCGACGTGCGCGCGCGCACACGCCCCGCGGCTTCGTGGAGAAGTCGACGCGATCGGCCACTGTCGGGTCGTTCGCCCCCGCGGGTGTGGAGGCAGTCGCACTTCGCTTGCGACGGCCTTGAGGAGCGCGGACAGCGCGTTCGCCAGCGTCGTGCGCGCGCCGCCCAGGCCCCGCGCCTTCGTGACGAAGTCGACGCGATGGGCCAACTGACGGGTCGTTCGCTCCACCGGCGGTGCGTTTGACCTGTCGGAAGTCACTTCGCTCGAAGTCGCGTTCCAGCCCACGTGCTGAGCACAGTGGGCGGCAGCACGCAGAAAGGCGGCGGGCATCGACCGCGTCGCAAGCAGAAGAACGCCGTGGCCTCACTTGCGCTCGGCGTTGCGGGCCCGCCACGTGACGAGCACCGCACGAACCCATCAACCCCGCCTCCCTTCAAGGCAGTGTCAGCGCGCGGCCGCGAACTTCATTCCCGGCCCAGCACCACTGCCGACGACGCGCCCATTGGCCGCCAGGTGCCGCAGCACAAAGAACGCGGTCTCGACGTCGGTCACGCCAGCCGCCTTCGCCACCTCATCGGCGGTCTTCGCGTCAGCGATCAGCGCCGCCACCAACTTCTGCTGCACGGCCAGCACCGCCTCCGCGGCCTTCTTGCCGGCCTCGACGCCCGGCTGGTGGTACGCGTTGACGTTGATGAGCGTCGCGTAGAGCCCCACCGTGCGCTCGAACAACGCGATGACCGCGCCGAGTGACTTCGCGCTCACGTCCGGCAGCGTCAGCGTCAACGACTCGCGCCCCTTCTGAGAGAGCGCCTCGCGCGTGCCCAACAAGAACCCCGTCAGGTAGTCACCCGACGTCACGCCGGGCTCGACCTCCATCGACGCGCCCGCGCGGTCCTTCAGCACCTCGATGAACAACACGAAGTGGTTCGCCACGCCGTCGCGCAGCTGCTGCACGTACGCGTGTTGATCCGTCGAGCCCTTGTTGCCGTAGACCGACAGGCCTTGCTCCACGACCTTGCCGTCGAGGTCCTTCTCCTTGCCGAGCGACTCCATCACCAGCTGTTGCAGGTAGCGCGACAACAGCAGCAGCCGGTCCTTGTACGGCAGCACCACGAGGTCCTTCGCGCCGACGCCGCGCCCGCCGTGCAGCCACATCAACGCCAGCAGCGCCGCCGGGTTCTTCTTCGCGTCGCGCACGCGCGTGGCCTCGTCCATCAACCGCGCGCCCTCCAGCAGCGCGTCGACGTCGAAGCCCTGCAGCGCGGCCGGCAGCAGCCCCACCGCCGACAGCTCTGACGTGCGACCGCCGACCCAGTCCCACATCGGGAAGCGCGCGAGCCAGCCCGCCGCGGCCTTGTCGAGCTGACTCCCGGCGCCGGTGATCGCGACCGCGTGCTTCGTGAAGTCGAGGCCCGCCTTCGCCCACGCGGCCTGCGCTTCCAACATGCCGTTGCGCGTCTCCTTGGTGCCGCCCGACTTCGAGATGACCACCACCAGCGTCTGCGAGAGCTGCCCGGCGAGCTGCCCCAACACGCGGTCGAAGCCGTCGGGGTCGGTGTTGTCGAAGAAGTGCGGCGTCAGCTTGTCACCAGCGCCACCGAGCGCGTCGGCGGCCAACTGCGGCCCGAGCGCCGACCCGCCGATGCCCACCACCAGCAGCTTCGTGAAGCGGCGACCGTCAGGCGCAGCGACCCGGCCCGCCTGCACGTCGGCGGCGAAGGCCTTCACCTTCGACACCGCGTCTTCGACGGCAGCGGCGGCTTCAGCGGGCGCGAGCTTCGGCGCGCGCAGCCAATAGTGGCCGACCTGTCGCTGCTCGTCGGGGTTGGCGACGGCACCACCTTCGAGCGCGCTCATGGCGTCAAACGCCTTCGTCATCGCCGGTTGCTGCGCGGCCCACCACGCGTCGTCGAAGCGCATGCGGCTCGCGTCGAGGCTGATGCCGAGCGCGTCCACCGCGCACCACAGATCTTGAAATCGTTGCCAGCTCATGCGGCGGAGTGTCGCCGCTTTGAGAAGGCGGCGCAGCAACGGCTCCACTACAGTCCGCGCACTTTCATGGAGGCCCTGGTCTTTCCCAGTGAAGAGGCGCTGCAGCTCGCGTTGCGCACGGGCCTCATTCCCGTCGAGGTGCAGCGCGCGGCCGTGCAGGCCGGCCAGACCGCCGACGGCGAGATTGAGGTCGCGCCGCGCACCGCGGTGAACGCGCGCGTGAAGAAGGCGCTCGCCGGCGCCGGCGTGCAGCTGCGTGACGCGTCGAGCCCGCTCGAGGAGCGCTCGTGCTGGGCCGAGGTGTTGTCGCCCCGCGCGGTGGGCGAGCCCGAAGGCCCGCTGCCGCTGGTGCTCTTCGCGGTGCAGGGCGAGCGCTCGTTGCTCGACGTGGCGGGCGAGCTGCTGCGGCTCGGCTGCGATCGACAGGAGCTCCGCGTCGTGAAGTCGCCGCACGCGCACGCGCTGCTGCGGGTGGTCGAGCCGCCGTGGTTCGTGTTGTCGCGCGCGCTCGACGGCCTCGATGGCCTGCGCGCGTTCCTCCCGACAGTGCCCGGTCAGGACCGCCTGTGGACCGAGGTCGGCTTCTCGCACCCGCTCGGCGCCACGCTCGAAGCGCCTGAAGACGGCCTGGTGTTGATGACGCGCGCCGGCCCGTGGTGGCAGCTGGCGGACGGCGAGTGGCTCGACATCGACCGGTTGCTGACGCCGGTCGGCCTCGGAGACGTCGCGCCGCAGTCGACGCAGAGCGACGTGCCGAAGGTCGAAGTCCGGCTCTCCCTGGCGCGCGCCGCGAAGCCTGAGCTCCCGACGCTCTACGTGGTGCGCAACGGGCAGGGCGCCGTCGAGTCGCTCGTGCGCTCCACGCCCGAAGCGCAGCTCGAGAACATCCTCTTCGTCGTCACCGGTGACCTCGTCGTCTTGCGCGCGCGGCCAGGTCGCGAGGCCAACACGCTGGCGCTGCCTGGTGTCGCGTTCGCGCGTGTGCACGAGCTGCCCAACCTCTACGCGCCCGCTGAAGCCACCATCGAGCCGCCGCTGCGCAGAGATCGCCTCCGCACGTGGCTGGCGCCCGACCCCGACGCCGTGACCTGGCTCGAGCCCACGCCCAACGGGTTCCGTCGACTCTCGGTGTTGGAAGCCGCGTTCCGCCCGCTGACCGAGTGGGTCGACTACGTCATCGACGGCGCTGGCGAGACGTTGACCTCGTGGGCGCGCTCGGCCCGCTTTGACTTCGAGCCCTTCGTGGCGCTCGAAGACGTGGCGCCGTCGGCGTCAGCTGCGGAGCCCGACGTACCCGCCGTGCGCACGCGTGCGCGCAAGCCGCGCGCTGCCGAGCCGCGGGCGTCGTCGCCACGCGAAGAGTCGCAGGCCGAGCCGCAGCGACCGTCGCCGGTGATCGTCGTCGAGCTGCCCAGCTCGCTGTCGGAAGCCGAGGCGGTCGTCGCGCAGGAAGAAGCGGCCTTCCTGGAGCTCGATGTGCCGGCCGACGCGCCCGCGCGCCGCACCGCGTGGGCCCGGCTGGCCGAGATGTACGCGCGCGTGGAGCGGCCCCGCGACGCCGGCATGGCGTGGGCGCACGCGATGTGGGGCGCGACCGGTGACGAAGTGCTGCCGCTGGCGCGCCGCTGGGCGTCGACCGCCGGCGTTCGCTTCGACACGCTGCTGACGCAGGCCACGCCCAACGTCGAGCAGCTGCGCGGCGCGGTGGCGCACCTGTTGGTGGCCGCCGACGAAGACACCAACGGCGTGCGCGCGCGCGTGGCGGAGTGGTCGTCGTTCCTCGAGCGCTTCAGCGAAGGCCTCGACGTGCGCAGCTACTGGCTGGGCCGCGTGGCGCTGGCGCGGCTGGCCGGCGGCGACGCGTTGGGCCTCGCGCGCGGCAGAGACCGGGTGCTGGCGCGGCTGCAGGGCGGGTTGTCGCTCGACCGCGACGTGCCGCGGCTCATGCGCGTCACCGGTCAGGCCAACGCCGCCGGCGCCGGCACCGGGCGCGCGCTGCGCGTGGGCGCGCAGCTGGAGTCGCTGCTGAAGGCCTTCGACGAGACGCCGCGCAAGCGCAGCACGCTGGAAGGCCCGGTGGAGCTGACGCGCGCGTACGTGTGGCTCGAGTTCGCGTGGGGTTTCGCCCGGCTGGCCAACACCGAGCGGGCGCGGGCGCTGCGCGACGCGGCGCTGCGGGCCTTCGAGGGCAAGCACGCGCAGGAGCCGATTCACGCGTTCCTCACCCGCGCCTACGCCGCGCGCATCGACCAGGCCCTGGAGGGCGTGGCGCCCGACACGCCGCTGCCGCCAGCGCTGAGCGCGACGCTCAACGAGCTCGAGACCTCGGTGCGCTACCGCGTCGACCGCGTGCGCGCGAGCAGCCTGGTGCTGGAGCCGCGCGAGCGCGTGGCGGCGATCCCCGACTACCTGCGGCGCTACAAGTCACCGCAGGCCGACGAGCTGGCGGCGCTGCGCACGCTGCGCGAGCCGGGCGAGCTGCTGAAGGCCCTGCGCGCGCGCATGGACAGCCTCGTCGCGGGCCGCATGGTCGAGGGAGATCGCGCCCACCTGATGGACGCGCTGCTCGACTACCTGCCGTTGCTGCCCGAAGCGCAGGCGCTGCCGCTGCTGCAGGAGTTCATGGGCATGGCCGACGCGTTGCCGCCGCAGCTGCGCGCCGCCATCCTCGGTGACGGCTTGCGCGTGGCCGGCCACTTCGGGCGCGAGGCGCTCGTGAAGCAATACGTGCTGCAGCTGGGCAACACCATGGCGGCGCTCGGGCAAGAGGGCATCGCCGAGGTCGGCGGCCTGCTGGTCTCGGGCGTGCGCAGCCTGCGGCGCGTGGGCCTGCGCGACGAGGCGCGCGAGATGCTGCAGCGCGCGGTGACGGTGCTCAAGGGCGACGACGCGGCCACGCTGCAGGCGCGCCTGGGCCTCGCGTCGGGCTTCATGTACCTGGGCGCGTGGGCGCAGGCGCAGCCCATCATCGACGACGCGCTGACGCGCCTGAGCCGCGAGACGGGGCCCAACAACATCGGCGAGCGCTCGAAGCTGACGCGCGCGGTGACGCAGGCGCTCTCGCACGCCAGCACCGAGGTCGCGTTGCCGGGGCTGCTGCGCGCGGCCCAGCAGCTCCCGTGGACCACCGACAGCTACAGCACCAACCCCTACCTGTGTCTCTCGCTGGTCGAGCTGGCCGACGCGCTGGTGCTGGGGCACGTGGGCGATGATCTCACCCTGAACGAGACGACGCGCCGGTTCCTCGACGAAGACGAATACCTCGTCCGCCGCCGGGTGCACCGCGACGTCGGAGGACCGTCATGACGCACGCCGCTTCACCTCCCGACCCGCTCGAGCGGCTCTCGGAGCTTCCGCTGGACAGGCTGCAGGCCGAGGCCCAGACGCTGCGCGAGAAGCTCAACCGCTTCCGCCTCGCGCTGGGCCGCCACTTCATCGACAAGCAGCCGCTCATCGACTTGATGCTTGTGGCCGCGGTCGCGCAGGAGCCGCTCCTGCTCGTCGGCCCGCCGGGCACCGCCAAGAGCGACCTCGTGGTGAAGTTCCGCGAGGCGCTGGGCATCGAAGGCGCCGACTCGTTCGAGTACCTGCTGACGCGCTTCACCGAGCCGTCAGAGGTGCTGGGCCCCATCGACATCAACGAGCTGCGCTCGGGCCGCTACATCCGTCGTGAGCAGGGCAAGCTGCCGACCGCGCGCCTCGCGTTCCTCGATGAGATCTTCAAGGCCAGCTCGGCGATCTTGAACGCGCTGCTCACCGTCATCAACGAGCGCAAGTTCTACCAGGACGGCGTGCCGGTGCCGGTGCGCCTCAAGATCCTCTTCGCGGCGACCAACGAGATCCCCGAGCACTCGGAGCTGGGCGCGCTGAAGGATCGCTTCGTGCTCAAGGCCGCGTGCCGCCCGGTGCAGGAGACACACTTCATCGAGCTGCTCGACGCGGGCCTCGACTCGCAGACGAACAAGGACCTGAATCAGCGGCCGTGGGCCGAGGGGCACGCGTCGCTGGAAGATCTGCTCAAGGCGCACCGCTACCTGACGCTGCTGATGGCGCGCAAAGAGCCCAGAGACCGCGAGCTGTTCTTCCGCGAAGAGGTGATGCGCGAGTTCCGCCGCGTGGTGCGCACCATCGTGCGTGAAGACGAGGTCTTCGTGTCAGACCGCAAGCTCATCAAGCTGTACCGGTTGCTGCGCACCCGCGCGTGGATCGTGCACGGCGGCGCGGTGGAGCGGGAAGATCTCCAGCTGCTCGCCTACCTCGGCGAGACGCGCGAGGAGATCGATCTGCTCGAAGAGAAGGTTCCCCGCCTGCTCGGCATCACCTGAAGGCACTTCGTCGAACGAAAGAGGTGTTCCTTGGAATTCGTCGCGTTCGAGCCGGGCATCGAAGTGAACGGGCAGACGGTGTGGGCCGTGGTCGACGGCTTCTCGCTCGATCGCCGCGTGCCCAGCCGCATTCTCGTAGAGCAGGGCATCGGCGCGCTGGGCGCTGACGGCATCGTCAAGCTCGACCCCTCGGGTTGGTACTCGCAAGAAGCGTGGCTCAGGGCCTTCAAGCGCATCGCCGAAGCGCTGGGGCCCAACATGCTCTTCACCATCGGCAAGCGCATTCCCGAGAACGCCATCTTCCCGCCGTTCGTCACCGACATCGCGAGCGCCATCAGCTCCATCGACGTCGCGTACCACCTCAACCACCGCAAGGCCGGCGAGGTGATGTTCGACGAGGGCACGGGCGCGATGCTGGAAGGCATCGGGCACTACGGCTTCGAGCGACCGCACCCGACCAAGCCGCTCATCGTCGCGCGCTGCGAGGACCCGTACCCGTGCGACTTTGATCGCGGCATCGTCACCGCGATGGCGCGGCGCTTCGAGCACACCTCCAGCGTGGTGCACGTCGACGAGCACGCGTGTCGCAAGCACGGCGGCAACGCGTGCACGTACTATGTGAGATGGTGACGGCGGCCCGCGCATGGAGTCCTTCGCTGTCCCGCTCGTTCAGCTCGTCCTCGGCGCCGTCTTGCTGCGCTTCTTCGCGTGGCGCGCGGCGCTCTTCCTCAGGCCGAGCGCGGTCAAGGTTGAGGTCGAGACGCCCGCTGACGTCACGCCCATCCCCGACGAGCTCGCCGACACCTGGGCCGAGCTGCAGAAGCTGGGCTTCACGTTGTTGGGGTCGCACTCCGAGCGCTCGCTGTTTCGCGGCGACGTTCACTTCATCGACGGCGTGCACGCCACCGAGCCCGTGGTCGCGTCGCTCACCGTCGGCCGCGACGAGCAGGACCACCTGACGTTGTGGACGCAGAGCGAGCGCGGCTTCGTGGTGACGGCGAACTTCGAGCGGCCCTCGCGCGACGTGCCGGGCACGTACTTGTCGGGGTCGATCGACGGCGCCGCGCCCGAGCGTTTGTTCAAGGTGCACCTGCGCCGCGTGCCTGAGATCGGCGCGTCGGTGCGGCTCGACACGCTCGAAAAACGCGTCGACGCCGCTCGCGCGTGGTTCTCGAGATCGGGAAAACCTGAGTTACGTCAAGAGCATGCAGTTGGACTGTTGTGGAGCGTGGGCGCGCTTGGCATGGTCGCCGCCGCCTTGTTCGCGGTCCTCCGCTGAAAGAGAGAAATGAAGAGCGCATCGAAGCACGAAGACATCGTTTTCCTCGCCGGCAAGCGCACGCCCATCGGGACGTTCGGCGGCGCGCTGAAAGACCTCTCGGCCACCGAGCTCGGCATCGAGTCGGCGAAGGCCACGCTGGCGCAGTCGGGCCTCTCGCCCGCCGATGTCGACCACGTCATCTACGGCAACGTCATGCAGACGAGCGCTGACGCCATCTACCTGGCGCGGCACATCGGCCTGAAGGCGGGCGTGCCCGTCGACGTGGGCGCGCTCACCGTCAACCGGCTGTGCGGCTCGGGCTTCCAGGCCTTCGCCAACGCCGCCGAGATGCTGCTGACCGAGCAGGCCTCGTGCGTGCTCGCGGGCGGCACCGAGTCGATGAGCCAGGCGCCGCACATCGTGCGCGGCGCGCGCTGGGGCCTTCCGCTGGGCAAGTCGGGGCTCGAAGACTCGCTCACGCAGGGCCTGTTCGACACGTACCCGAACATCCCCATGGGCATGACGGCCGAGAACCTCGCCGAGCAGTACAAGCTGACGCAGGACGAGGTCGACGCGTTCTCGGTGCTGAGCCAGCAGCGCTACCTCGCCGCGCACGAAGCGGGCCGCTTCAACGCCGAGATCGCGCCGGTCGAGATCAAGACCAGGAAGGCCACCACGCTGTTCGCGAAGGACGAGCACCCGCGCCCGGAGTCGACGGTCGAGGGCTTCAAGAAGCTGCCCAAGGTCTTCAAGAAGGACGGCGTGATCCACCCCGGCGCGGCGTCGGGCATCAACGACGGCGCGGCCTCGGCGCTGCTGTCGACGCGCGCGTGGGCCGACAAGAAGGGCGCCAAGCCCATCGGTCGCCTCATCAACTGGGCGTCGTGCGGCTGCGACCCGCGCATCATGGGCATCGGCCCGGCGCCCGCCATCCGCAAGCTGATGGAGCGCGCCGAGTTCAAGCTGTCGGACATCGATCTCTTCGAGGTGAACGAGGCCTTCGCGCCGCAGTACCTCGCGGTCGAGAAAGAGCTCGGGCTGCCGCGCGATCGCACCAACGTCGACGGCGGCGCCATCGCCATCGGTCACCCGCTGGCGGCGTCGGGCGCGCGCATCACGCTGCACCTTCTGTATGAGCTCAAGCGTCGCGGAGCGCGGTACGGCGTCGGCAGCGCGTGCATCGGCGGCGGGCAGGGCATCGCTGTTCTCGTGGAGGCTTTGTGACCAACGGTACTGGCAGTGTTCCCGATGCGAAGGCGCTCCGTGAGCGCGCCAAGCAACTCGCCGAGGAGCGGCGCGCCCAGCGGAAGAACCGCAAGCGCAAGTGCTCGCTGTGCGGTGTGGAAGAAAGCGACAAGACGCCCTTCGTCGCGCACCCCGACGGCATTGGGCCGACCTGCAAGGACCCTTCGGTGTGCGAGCACTACCGCGCCAAGGCGGCCGGTCTTCGCTGACAGATGATGGCCGGGCTGCCTGTTGATGCAGTCCGCAACGGTTGCCGGGCGTCGGAAAACCGGGCAGATCGCAACGTGTCGGGCCGCCGCACGGGGGCGGATGGTTTGACACTCAACGAAGTCGCATCAGGAGGGACCCTGATGCGGTTTACAGGCTCGGTTTACGGGCGAAGGCGATGACAGATGGCGATTCCGCAATTTACGGGCGTGAAGGTGTTCTCGACGACACTGGCTCGTGACCGCGAGGTCATGGGCGAGAACATCACGCGGTGGATCAAGGAAAACCCGACGGCGGAGATCGTCGACAAGGAGATCACGCAGAGCTCCGACAAGGAGTTCCACTGCCTGACCGTGACGCTCTTCTACAAGACGAAGGCGTAAGGGCGTTCCGTCGTGAGACCTTCGACGCAGCTGCGCGGTGGCGGCTTCCGGTTGCCGCCGTTCAAGAACGCGTCGACGGTGCTCGCGGTGTTGTTGATCGCCACGTCGGTGTTGTGGCGGCTGGCGCTGAACGCAGGCGTGGTGCTGTACCTCACGCCGGGCGACGTGCTCACGGGCAAGGTCTGGCAGCTGCTCACCTGGCTGCCTGCCGAAGCGCCGCAGACCGGCTCGGTGTTGTTCAGCGCGCTCATCATCTGGAACACCGGCGGTGGCCTCGAGATGGCGTGGGGCCGCGCGCGGTTCTTGCGCTTCATGTTGGGCACCACGTTCGCGGCGGGGCTGCTGACGCTCGCGTGCGCGGCGCTCATCACGCCGCTGCAGGGCGCTTCGTTCTTCGGCGGCGGCATCCTCAGCGCGATCGCCTGGGTCGGCTACGGCTGCGCCATGTGGCGCGCGCAGCTGAACATCTTCGGCTACCCGCTGACGGGGAAGACCTTCGCCTTCATCGGCGTCGGCATCGCGGCGCTCAACGCCGTGTTCACCAGCCCCTATCTCCTCGTCGCTGAAGCGTGGGCGCTGCTCATCACCTTCGCGGTTACGCGCTGGGGTTTTCCGGGTGGCTTGTTGGAGCGCTTCGGTTCCTGGCGGCTCGAGCGCACGCTCAAGAAGCGCTCGACGCACCTGCGCAGCATCGACGGTGGCCAGCGAAACGTGGGCGGCGATTCAGACAAGTACCTGCATTGACGAAGCCGGCCGGGCTGCGTCACAACGACGTCACGATGCGCTCAGCGCTGCTCCTTCTGCTCACCTTGATGCCGGCCCTCGCGCACGCGTGGGGCTTCGCGGGCCACCGTCGCCTCGCTTCGAAGCTGCAAGACGCGCTGCCGGCGAACCACTGCCTGCGCACCTGGTACTCGGCGCGGCAGACGTACTCGCTGCAAGACTCGGCGTGTGACCCCGATCGCTGGCGCTCGACCGACACGCTCGAGGCGCCGCGCCACTACCTCAACATCGACTGGGTGAACCCCGTCTCGTCGTACCCGCGCGACTACAACCAGGCCGTCGCGCAGCTCGGGCCGACCTACGCGCGCACCAACGGCACCGTGCCGTGGCGGGTCGAAGAGAAGTACGGCGAGCTCGTCGCCGCGTTCCGCAGCGGGAACCAGACGGCCATCCTCGACACCACGTTCGTGCTCTCGCACTACGTCTTCGACAGCGTGTCGCTGCTGCACAACACGCGCGACTTCGACCCCAACGGCCTCCACGAGCGGTGGGAGTCGGACATGCTGGAGGACTCCACCCGCATCAACGCCATCACCACGTCGGCCGTCACGTACTACGGCACGTCGGGCCTGGCGGACCCGCGGTACAACGTGTTCGACCTCATCATCGTGGGCAACGGGCTGGCGCCGCAGCTGATCGCCGCCGACGTTGCGGCCGACGCGGGTGTGGTCGCGCTCTACAACAGCACGCGCGACATGACGGCGCGGCGCTGGGGCGACGGCATCACGCTCA
This sequence comes from uncultured Archangium sp., assembly GCA_964459885.1. Taxonomy (GTDB): domain Bacteria; phylum Myxococcota; class Myxococcia; order Myxococcales; family Myxococcaceae; genus Archangium_A. The sequence goes on along the minus strand of CAYWON010000010.1, from coordinate 15,193 downwards.
TGTCTTCCATCGTGTGGACGGCGTGGAACGAAGCGGGTCGCCCTGAGTTGACCGGCTTCACCACCAGCTGCTCGCGCGCTGCGCCGGTGAGCGATCTGGTCGTCGTCGGCTACCCGCCTTCGGGCGGCTTCACGCACGGCCCTGACGCGGGTGTTCCGATGGGCGGCGGGAGCGGCAGCACCGGTGGTGGCGTCGGCTCGACGGGCGGCGGTGTCGGTACGGTCGGCGGTGGTGATGGCTCGACCGGCGGCGGCGTGGGCACGACGGGCGGCGGTGCGGGCACGACCGGCGGCGGCGACGGCGCTGTCGGCGGAGGTGATGGCACGACGGGCGGCGGTGACGGCGTGCTCGGCGGCGGAACGGGCCCCACGGCGGGCGCGGGTGGCCGCACGTTCCCCGACCCGTTCGGTCCACCGGTTGGCGGCGGGAGCGCTGCAGGCACCGGTTGTTCCGCGGTGCCGGGCTCGGCGCTGGCGTTGATCGCGTTGGCGCTGTGGCGCGCGCGACGGCGTCGTCGTTGAAGGTCGTGTCGGGCGTCTCGAAGCCTGAATGGACCCGTACGCTTCAGGTCGGGCTTCTGTTTGTGACGATGACCGCCTCCGCTCCAAAGCCACCAACAGTGGTCTGAATTGCTCGCGAGGTCGCGAGCAACTGCAGCACGAAGCCTGAACGGAAGCCGTGGTCCTGCGAGTGGTGTGTCGTGCGCGGCACGAGCGGGCCCTCGACACGCCGCGAGCTGCGTTCACGTCGGGCTTCTGTTTGTGACGATGACCGCTTCCGCTCCAAATCCACCGACAGTTGGTCTGAATTGCTGAAGAGGCCTCGACGCGTGCATCAAGGCTGGCGCGTCGAGCAAGTCCGACTCGATAGCGCGCGCGGACGCGTGACGAGAGTTTCGACGCCGAGAGCGTGTCTGACCTCACGTCATCGCTGAATCCACCTCCACGCTGAGCTAGTGGACGACCCGTGCTGCGCCGCGTGCTCGCCCTCTGTGTCTGTCTTGGTCTCTTCGGCTGCCGCGATCGCGACGCCGAAGCGCTCGCGCGCGCCGAGCTGCAGTACCGCGAGCTCATCGCCGCCAGCGCGATGCCGACCGACGCGCGCTTCGACGCCGTGTTGACGGAGCTCCAGTCCATTTCCGATGCCTCGAAGCACGCCACGCGCGCGAAGCGGCTGCGTGACGGCATCGAGGCCGCGCGTCGAGGTCGCGTGCGGACACCGCTCGCGCTGGGCGCCAACGGGCGACGACCTCCAGAGCTCGAAGCACAACTGCGTGCCTGCGCGCGCCTCGCGGAGCTCGCTGGCGTCGACGGCGGCATCAACCACGACGCGCTCGTGGCGCTCGAGGCGTGCCGCAAGCAGGCCGAGAAGATGGAGCTCGAGTTCGCGCACGGCCCCGAAGACGGCGGTCACCTCTGACGGTCGTTGAAGGTTGCCGCTCTGGAACGCAGGCGGTAACAGCCGCGGCATGACTCGTCGTCTCGTCGTGGCGGTGCTGGCCGCAGCTTCTCTCGCGGGCGCGCAGACGGCGCCGGCCACCGACGTCGAGCAGCTGTGGCTCGACCCGTCAGGGCGCGGCTCGCTCTTCATCGGCGACGGCACCACGCTGCCGCAGGCGAAGTTCCGCGCGGGCGCGTCGCTCACGTACTCGTACGGCCAGCTGCGCAGCGTCGAGAACGCCGCGTTCCTCCCGTTGCTCTCGCACCGCGTCGGTGTGCAGGTCTTCGCCGCCATCGGTCTGCTCGACTGGCTCGAGATCGGCGCCAACGTGCCCGTCTACCTGTACCAGGAAGGCGACAGCCGCCTCGGGCTCGCGTCGGCCGGCCTCGGCAACCCGTGGCTGCACGCCAAGGTGAACGTGCTCGACGCGAACAAGCCGGTGTCGCTGGCGTTCGCGCTCGGCGTCGGCCTCCCGGTGGGCATGCCGCTCGCCGCGCAGACCAACGGCGGCTTTCAGGTCGCGCCGCGCGTTCAGGTCGGCAAGCGCTTCACCACGTGGCAGCTCGGCGCCGAGGTCGGCTTTCTCTACCGGCCGCAGACCGACTACGCGCCCATCACGTTCTCGCCGCTGGGCAACGGGCCTGCTGACATCGCGGGCCATCAGCTGTGGGTCGGCGCCATGGTGACCAGCCTCAACACCGAAGGGCCGCGCGGCGAGTTCAGCGTGCGTGCGTTCGCGCCCATCGGCAACCAGGGCCACCCGGGCATCGAAGGTCAGCTCGGCGTGCGCTGGCCGCTCGGGCCCGTCGAGCTCTTCGCGTCTGCGGGGCCCGGTTTCTTCGGCGAGCCGACGACGCCCGTGCTGCGCGCGTACCTCGGCGCGGCGTTCGGCAATGAGCCGCTCGCGCAGCCGCGCTGCGTGGAAGGCCGCGCGTACGTCGTGACCGACTGCCCCGACCTCGACCTCGACGGTGATGGCGTGAAGAACGGCGCTGACAAGGCCCCCACCGAGCCCGAAGACAAAGACGAGTTCCAGGACGACGACGGCGCGCCCGACCCCGACAACGACGGCGACGGCGTCACCGATGACGCCGACAAGTGCCGTGACGTGGCCGGCGTGAAAGAGAACGACGGCTGCCCCGACACCGACGGCGACAACGACGGCGTGGTGGACCGCCTCGACAAGTGCGGTGACAAGGCTGAAGACAAGGACGGCTTCGAAGACACCGATGGTTGCCCCGAGGCCGACAACGACGGCGACGGCATCGCTGACGAGGTCGACGCGTGCCGCGACGTCGCGGGCATCGCGCAGGAGAAGGGCTGCCCCGCGAAGGACGAAGACAAGGACGGCGTCGCCAACCACGAAGACAACTGCCCGACGGAAGCCGGCGTGAAGGAGAACCAGGGCTGCCCGGCCGCGAAGAAGCAGCTCGTCGTCATCACCGCCGAGAAGCTGAAGATCCTCGACCGCGTGTACTTCGACAACGGCAAGGCCACGATCCAGAAGAAGAGCTTCGGTCTGCTCGACAACCTGGCCGCGGTGCTGACGGCGCACGGAGAGATTCCGTTGGTGCAGGTCGAAGGCCACACCGACAACGTCGGCAAGCCCGAGAAGAACAAGGCGCTGTCCCAGGCGCGCGCTGAAGCCGTGCGCGACTACCTGGTGAAGAAGGGCGTCGCCACCGAGCGCCTGCGTCCCGTCGGCTTCGGCGATGAGCGCCCCGCTGAACCGAACGACACCCCCGCTGGCCGCGATGCCAACCGGCGGGTCGAGTTCAACCTCCCGCACTGAGGTTCCGCTCCGCTCAAAACTCGACGCGCGTCGCGTTGAAATTCGAGTGTCGCAATGCGCGACGCACGCGCGAAATGTTTGTGCTGCGCCGCGACGTTTTGTACGGCCGAGCCTTCCCTGGGAGGGTGCATGCACAAACGAATGATTGGAGTGTTGTGTCTTCTGGCAACGGCTGCCGCAGCGCAGCCGGCAACTGACATCGAGCAGGTCTGGCTCGATCCCGCTGCGCGGGGCTCGTTGCTCGTCGGCAACGGCACCACGTTGCCGCAGGCGAAGTTCCGCGCGGGCGCGTCGTTGCTCTACACGTTCGGCAACCTGCGCAGCTCGAACGACCTCGTGTCGACGCCGGCGCTCGCGCACCGCGGCGGTGTGCAGATCTTCGGCGCCGTCGGCATCTTCAACTGGCTCGAGGTCGGCGCGAACGTGCCGGTCTATTTCATTCAGCAGGGCAGCGAGTCGCTCAATGTCACCTCGGCAGGCCTCGGCAACCCGTGGCTGCACGCGAAGGTGAACATCCTCGACGCGACCAAGCCCATCGCCCTCGCCATCGATCTCGGCGTCGGCATCCCCGTCGGCTTCGCGCAGGGTGCGCAGGTCAACGGCGGCTTCCAGTTCGCGCCGCGCGTGCAGATCGGCAAGGTCTACAGCGACTGGCAGTTCGGCGCTGAGGTCGGCTTCCTCTTCCGCCCGGCGACGGACTACGGCTCGACGCTCGCGCCCATCGGCCCCAACGGCACGCCGGACATCGCCGGTCACCAGCTGTGGGTCGGCGGCATGGTGTCGACGGTCAACCGCAACGGGCCGCGCGGCGAGCTCAGCGTGCGTGCCTTCGCGCCCATCGGCAACGCGGGGAACCCCGGCGTCGAAGCGCAGGTCGGTCTGCGTTGGCCCATCGGCCCGGTCGAAGTGTTCGCGACCGCGGGCCCTGGCCTCTTCGGCGAGCCCACCACGCCGCTCTTCCGCACCTACCTCGGCTTCGCGTTCGGCAACGAGCCGATGATGCAGCCGCCGTGCATCGAAGGTCAGCCGTACGACGTCACCTCGTGCCCCGACCTCGATCTCGACGGTGACGGCGTGAAGAACGGCGTCGACAAGGCACCCAGCGAGCCGGAAGACAAGGACGGCTTCCAGGACGAGGACGGCGCGCCCGAGGCCGACAACGACAACGACGGCGTGAAGGACGAAGCGGACAAGTGCCGCGACGTGGCCGGCGTGAAGGAAAACGACGGCTGCCCCGACACCGACGCCGACAACGACGGCATCGTCGATCGCCTCGACAAGTGCGCCGACAAGGCCGAGGACAAGGACGGCTTCGAAGACACCGACGGTTGCCCTGAGGCCGACAACGACGGCGACGGCATCGCTGACGAGGTCGACGCGTGCCGCGACGTCGCGGGCATCGCGCAGGAGAAGGGCTGCCCCGCGAAGGACGAAGACAAGGACGGCGTCGCCAACCACGAAGACAACTGCCCGACGGAAGCCGGCGTGAAGGAGAACCAGGGCTGCCCGGCCGCGAAGAAGCAGCTCGTCGTCATCACCGCCGAGAAGCTGAAGATCCTCGACCGCGTGTACTTCGACAACGGCAAGGCCACGATCCAGAAGAAGAGCTTCGGTCTGCTCGACAACCTGGCGGCGGTGCTGACGGCGCACGGGGAAATTCCGCTCGTGCAGGTCGAAGGCCACACCGACAACGTCGGCAAGCCCGAGAAGAACAAGACGCTGTCACAGGCGCGCGCTGAAGCGGTGCGCGACTACCTGGTGAAGAAGGGCGTCGCCACCGAGCGCCTGCGCCCGGTCGGCTTTGGCCAGGAGCGCCCCGCGGAGCCCAACGACACCGCGAAGGGTCGCGACGCCAACCGCCGCGTGGAGTTCAACCTCCCGCACTGAAGGACCGCGTCACTTCAGCTCTTCGAGCAACGAAGTGACGCGCGCTTGAAGCGTGGGGCTCGAGGCCGCTTTCTCGAGCTCCAGCTTCACCTCACGCAGCATCGCCAGCGCGCGCTGATGGCGGAAGTTCAGCGCGTCGTACTTCGACTGCAGCGCCGCGTCGGCCGGGTGCGACGAGGCTTCAGCCGCCGCCTTGAGCGCGTTCATCTCGGCCACCCGCGCCGAGAGCGCGGCGAGGCGGCGCTGTCTTTCCACCGCCGCCTTCACCTTCTCCTGGATGATGGACACGTGCGGGAAGGGCTTCTCGAGGTAGTCGATGGCGCCCAGCTTGAGCGCCTCGAGGATCGAGTCGGCGTTCGGGTACGCCGTCATCACCAGGCACGTGCAGTCAGCCTGCTTGCCGCGAATGGCGCGGATGAGGTCGAGCCCGCTGCCGTCGGGGAGATTCTTGTCCACCAACGCACACGCGAACCGCTGCGTCCCCACCAGCGCGTTGGCGTCGGCCAGGGTGCCCGCGGTGAAGACGGTGAAGCCCGCCTTCTTGAGCGCCACCTTCAGCACATCGAGCACGATGGCTTCGTCGTCCACGACCAGAATCGAGTCCGTTTGCACGGCTTGAGACTGTGGCAGCCATCGCGCTTGTGTTTCCAGCGTGAGCACGAAACAACCACGCCCATGAGCGACCGATTTCCAGTGTGGGTGTCCGTGACGCGTGATGACGGGCGGGTAGAGCAGGTGCGTGTGGGGAGCGCGGTGCGGTCGGGTGAGGGTTTTTCCCTGACCTTCGACGCCATGACCATCGGTGAGGCGCCGATGGCGCGTGCTGCAGCGCCGGCAGCCCGGGCCTCGTCGTCGCGCGCGGCCAGCAGCGGCGGCGGTGGCGGCGACGGCATGCTGCTGCCCAACTACGGCCGCAGCAAAGGCCAGCCGGTGTTCGGCGCCTCGCTGCAGGACCTCGAGTTCTACGCCAACGGTGCGCGGCGCTCGCTCAGCGACCCGTCGAAGTCGCGCTGGCACGACAAGGAACGTCAGCTGCTCGCGTCGATCGAAGCGGAGATCTCGCGTCAGCAGGGCGGTGGCGGCAGCAGCGGCGGTGGCGACGGCCCCGACGATTCGCACATTCCGCCGCCGAGCGACGACGACGCGCCGTTTTAGTCAACCCGGCGTCACGGGAGGCGGCCGCAGCGCGGCTTCCTTCCACACCGGCGTCTCATTCATCGCAGGGCGACCTTCCAGCACCTCGTTGGGCTGGAAGAAGCCCTTGTACTTGAGCGACGCACAGTCCTCGACGCGGTAGCCCAGGTACATGTGCTGCGCGCCCAGCTCGCGCGCCAACTCGACGCAGCGCATGACGTTGCCGATGCCCGGCGAGAGCCGCGCGATGTCCGGGTGGTAGAAGAAGTACGCGGCGCTGACGCTGTTGGGCGTGAGGTCGACCAGCCCCAGCGCCACCAGCCGTTGCCCGTCGTACCAGGCCATCTCGCGCCCGGTCGAAGAGGGGAACGCGAACTGCGTGGCGTACTCGTCTTCAGTGAGGTTGGTGGGCTCCCAGCCGCGCGCGTCTTCGCGCGTGCCGTGCCAGCGCTGGTGCAGCGCCAGCCGCTCGGCGTCGATGCGCGGTCGCCCCAGCTCCATGCGAAAGCGGTGGCTGCGCTTGAGCGCGCGGCGCTGTGACGGCGTGGGCTCGAAGCGGTGCACGTCGAGGCGCACCGAGTCGCACGCGTTGCAGGCCCGGCACGCCGGTCGAAAATACGCCGGGCCGAAGCGCCGCCATCCGCGCAGCAGCAGGTTCTCCAGCTCCACCGGCGTGACGTCGACCATCAGCCGGTACTCGAGCGAGGCCTTGAGGCCCGGCAGGTAGCTGCACGGGCGCGGCTCCTCGATGAAGTGGCGGACGAGCCGGGCCACGTCAGGTCGCACCTTTCGGAAACTCAAAGCATTCTCGCCAGAGTATCGATGGCATCAAAGTATGGGCGTCGTGAGAGTTCGACGTCATGGACACTCTTGCAGGTCCCACGGCCTGGGCGGCCTTTCTCGCCGTGGTGTTGGGCATGTTGGCACTGGACCTGGGTGTCTTCCACCGTCGGTCGCATGTCGTCCACTTTCGTGAGGCGATGACGTGGAGCGTCATCTGGATCGGCGTGGCCGCGCTGTTCGGCCTCGTGGTCTGGCAGTGGCAGGGCCCGACGAAGGGGCTCGAGTTCGCGACCGGCTATGTCCTTGAGAAGGCGCTCTCGGTCGACAACCTGTTCGTGATGCTCGTCATCTTGCAGCGCCTCCGCGTGCCGGAAGAAGCGCGGCACAAGGTGCTGTTCTGGGGCGTCATCGGTGCGCTCGTGTTGCGCGCGTTGTTCATCTTTGCGGGCGCGGCGCTCGTGGCGCGCTTCCACTGGGTGCTCTACGGCTTCGGCGTGCTGCTGCTCGTCACCGCTGTGCAGATGGTGCGCGGCGGCCCCGAGAAAGACCCCACGCAGGGCCGCGTGGTGCGCTGGTTCTCGAAGCTCTTCCACGTGACCGATCAGCCGCACGGCACGAAGTTCTTCGTCATCGAGGCGGGCAAGCGCGTGGCCACGCCGCTGCTGCTGGCGCTGGTGGCCGTCGAAGCCGCCGACCTCATGTTCGCGGTCGACTCGATTCCCGCCGTCTTCGCCGTCACGCGCGATCCGTTCATCGTGTTCACGTCGAACGTCCTCGCCATCCTCGGGTTGCGTTCGCTCTTCTTCGCGTTGGCTGGGCTCCTCGAGCGCTTCCACCTGCTCAAGTACGGCCTCGCCGGCGTGCTGGCCTTCGTGGGCGCCAAGATGCTGCTGGTCGACGTGGTGAAGGTGCCGGTGGCGCTCTCGCTCGGCGTGGTGGCGGGCCTGCTGGGCCTGACCATGCTGGTGTCCTGGCTCAAGCCCGCGCGCGCGCCGATGGAATCAAACGGCGGCTCGTGAGTACAAGACGTCACCATGAACGACTCCCAGTGGGACGCGAAGCTCAAGTCCTTCCTCAAGAAGACGGGCGACGACTTCAAGCGCTTCGGCAACGAGGTGAAGCAGGAAGCGCAGAAGTTGCTCACCGAGGTGCAGGACCCTGCGCGTCAGCAGAAGCTGCGCGAGGGCCTCGAGAGCGTCGGCGAGTGGGCGCGCAAGACCGCTGACGAGGTGGTGGTGGTCGTCGAGCGCGGCGTGAAGCAGGCGAGCGACCGCGTGGGTGACTTCATTCAGCAGCCGGTGGACGACGCGAAGGCCGAGCCGCCGCCGCCGCCCGCGACGCCGCCGTCACCGCCGCCCGAGATGGACGAGGCGCCCGCCGAGCCCGCGCCGAAGAAGGTGAAGAAGAGCGTGGGCAAGTCGACCGCGAAGAAGCCCGCCGCGGCGAAGAAGCCGGCGGCTGGCAAAAAGACCATCGGCAAGAAGAAGCCGCAGAGCTGACGTCAGCGCGGCCGCGCGAGCTGCGACGACAACACCAGCGCCACGAGCGCCTGGCCGACCACGTGGTACCCGCCGACGATGGCCACCAGGGTCATCGTCGCGTGCTGATTGGGCGCGGTGGCGTCGATGAGCACCGCGGTCACCGAGAAGAGGCCCGAGACGGTCAGCGACAGCTTCAGCAGCGCGCTGCGCGTGGTGACGCCGCACTGGCGCGCCAGCGTGGCGAGCCCGAGCGCCGCGCCCACGCACCCGACGAAGGGGCCGACGAACATCGCGGGCGTGTTGAGCGGGGTGATGCCCGGCGCGAAGCCGAGCGCTTCGTTGAACGAAGGGCCGAACGCGAACGGCGCGTACCAGAGGGCTCCGAGCACAAAGTAGAGGACGCCCGCGCCGAGCGCCGTGAGCCAGTAGGTGGTGGTCTTCATGGGCCCTCGAATACGCCGCGGGCCCTCGTGGCGAATTGTAGAAACACGACGATGCGCGACGACACCAGAGGCCGAGGGGTGCTCGACGAGGCGCGCGGCCGCGGCGTGTACGGCGCGCGCCGGGTGCTGCCGTCAGCGGACCTGGCCGACGACGTCGCGTACTTCTGGCTCGTACGGTGGGACCTCGTCGAGCCGTACGAGCAGCACGCGCTGACGCTGCCCGCGGCGCACTGGATCTTCGAGCAGCACGAGGGCGTGCGCACCTCGCGGGCGGTCGGCCCGTGGCGTCGGCGCTTCGCGCGGCGGCTCGAGGGCTGCGGGCACATCGTCGGTGTCGCGTTTCACGCGGGGCTCGGCGCGCCGTGGTTGCGGGCGCCGGTGTCGACCTTCGTCGAGCGCATGGTGCCGCTCACCGACGTGCTCGGCGCCGACCTCACGGCCGCGCACCGGTCCATCCTCGGCGCGCGAGACGATGCGCGCGCCGTCGCCGCGACCGAGCGCTTCCTGCGCGCGCGGCGACCGCCCGTCGATGACGACGCTCGGCTCGCGCGCCGGCTCATGACGCGGCTGCACGACGATCGTGAGCTGCTGCGCGTCGACCAACTGTTGGCGCTCTCGGGGCTCCCGCTGCGCGCGCTGCAGCGGCTCTTCCGCCGCTGCGTCGGCCTGTCGCCCAAGGCGGTCATTCGCCGCTTCCGGCTCGCGGAGGCGGCTGAGGCGCTCGCCCGGCGCCCGGAGCAATCGCTCACCGCGCTCGCCCACGCGCTGGGGTACTTCGACCAGTCGCACTTCGTGCGCGACTTCCGGGCCGTGGTGGGCCGCGCGCCCAGCCGTTACGCGCGCGCGCAGCTCACGGCGCCGGCGCCTTCTTCGCCAGCATCGCGGCGATGAGCTCCACGCGCGTCTTGCAGCCCAGCTTGCGCGCGGCCGACGAGAGGTGCGTGGCCACCGTCGACGTCGAGACGCCCAGCTCGTAGCCGATGAGCTTGTTCGAGTGGCCCAGCGCCGCGAAGCCGGCGATCTGCCGCTCTCGGGGCGTCAAGGCGCCGTCGTCCAGCTGTGGCTCGTTGCGGCGCGCGACGTAGTAGCGGCGGCCGTCGCGATCGAAGTGATCCACGAGGCTCCAGCGCCCGTCGACCATCGCGCGCCACTGCTCGAGGCACTCGGTGGCGTCGTTGCTGCGCGCCTTCTGGGTGCGCGCGCGATCGATGGTGACGGCGGCGGCCCGCAGCGCGGTGCGCACCGCGACGTCGCGCGCTTCACCTTCCGCGTGCGCCACCAACCCGCCGGGCTCGATGATGGCGTCGGTCGCCGCGGTCAGCTGTCGCCGCAGCCGGAACGCCGACGCCACGTGCGCCGACAGGCGGCTCCACCGCTGCGTCCACTCGCGGGTCGCGCGCTGCCGTCGCTTCAGCGGCACGCCCAGCACGCAGCCCACGCCCGTCACGTCTTGCGCGTTGATGCCCAGCGCGTCGTGAATGCCCAGGTGCTTCGCGCTGGCGCGCGCGAGCGGGTGCTCTTCGAGGAACGCGCGGCCCAGCAGCTGCGAGAGCGTGCCGATGGACCGCGTGAGAAACGTCTGCTCGACGGCTTCCCACGGAATCATCGGCATGACGTCGCGGATGGCGTCGAGCTGCGACTGCTTCATGCCTACGCCGGCGATGGCGAGGTAGTGGATGTCTTTCCCGCTCGTGGCGTCGTACGGCGCGGCCCACATGCCGTGGCCGTCGTCGAGCCCTTCGCGCGCCGCTTCGAGGATGCCGGTGAGCCACGGCACCATCTCGAGATCCACGCGCCAAGCCGACTCGACCACGCCGATGGCGTCTTTCATCGCGCGCGCACCAACGCCACCAGCTCGGCGCGCGAGCGCACGCCGTGCTTCCTGAAGATGCTCGCCACCTGGTTCGCCACCGTGCGCACCGACGACGCGCGACGTCGGGCGATGTCGGCGTTGCTCGCACCTTCGAGCAACAACGCCAGCACCGCGGTCTCAGCGGCGGTGAGCGGGCGCACGGTGGGCCGCGCGGGCGCGGGCTCGCTCCACACGACGAAGTCCTCTCCATTGAGACGGAACGAGCTCGGTCGGCGCACGCGTGACACGGAGCGTCGCCCAGCACTTCGGGAAAATCTATTCCCTCTGAAGAGTGCGCTGCGTATTCGCTCGGCGCGTTTCACCGTCACCGTCACGCGGTGTTGTGGTTGACTCGCCCGCGTGAAACACCCGTCAGACAAGGGCTCGTTCAGCACGGACATCAGCGATGACGTGCTGCAAGAGGCCCTGAAGGCAGTTGAGAAGCGCACCGGCGGCGACGCGAAAGAAGATCAGGCGGTGGAGATCGCCGTCGAGCCCGCAGCCCCGGCAGCACCTGTTGATCCCCGCGACGCGGAGCTCGCCGACTTGAGGGCCCAGCTCGAGTTCTCGGCCGGCAAGGGCCGCGAGCTGATGGGCAAGCTGAAGGACGAGCACGAGAAGATGCTGCGCTCGGCGGCGGACCTCGAGAACTTCAAGAAGCGCGCGCAGAAGGAAAAAGAAGAGGTGCAGCGCTTCGGCATCGAGAAGCTGCTGAAGGACTTCTTGCCGGTGTTCGACAACTTCGACCGCGCGCTCGACGCGTCGAAGTCAGCCGCCGACTACGAGAGCCTGAAGAAGGGCGTCGAGATGATCCGCAAGCTGTTCGAAGACACGCTCGGCAAGCACGGCGTGAAGTCGTTCAGCGCGAAGGGCCAGCCGTTCGACCCCAACCGTCATGAAGCGATGACGGCCATCGAGACCACCGAGCTGCCCGCGAACCACGTGCACTCGGAAATCCTGCGTGGGTTCACATTGAATGAGCGGCTGGTTCGCCCGGCGCTCGTCGTGGTGTCGCGTACACCGTCAGCACCTGCCGTTGAGACGACTCCGCCGCCGGCCAAACCGGACGGCGACCAGCAGCCGTAACACGAGGGGGACATGTCAAAAGTCATCGGGATCGATCTCGGCACGACCAACTCGTGCGTGGCGGTGATGGAGGGCGGAGAGCCCGTCGTCATCCCCAACAGCGAAGGCAGCCGCACCACGCCGTCGATGGTGGGCTTCACGGACGGCGACGAGCGCCTCGTCGGGCAGATCGCCAAGCGCCAGGCCGTCACCAACCCTGAGAACACCATCTACGCGGTGAAGCGGCTCATGGGCCGCGCCTTCGAGTCGAAGGAATCACAGCGCGCGCGCAGCATGGTGCCGTACCGCGTGGTGCCGTCGGACAACGGCGACGCGTGGGTCGAGATCCGCGGCAAGAAGTTCAGCCCGCCCGAGGTCTCGTCGATGATCCTCGTGAAGATGAAGCAGACCGCTGAGGACTACCTCGGCGAGCCGGTGACCGAGGCGGTCATCACCGTCCCCGCGTACTTCAACGACGGTCAGCGCCAGGCCACCAAGGACGCCGGCCGCATCGCGGGTTTGAGCGTCTTGCGCATCATCAACGAGCCCACCGCCGCGGCGCTCGCCTACGGCCTCGACAAGAAAGACGACGGCAAGGCCGAGCGCGTGGCCGTGTACGACCTCGGCGGCGGCACCTTCGATATCTCGATCCTCGAGCTCACCGCCGGTGTGTTCGAGGTCAAGTCGACCAACGGCGACACGTACCTGGGCGGCGAAGACTTCGACAACCGCATCATCGATTTCCTCGCGGAGCGCTTCAAAGGCGCCAACAACGGCATCGACCTGCGCAAGGACCGCATGGCCCTGCAGCGCCTCAAAGAGGCCGCGGAGCGCGCCAAGCACGAGCTCTCGAGCGCCACCGAGACCGAGATCAACCTGCCGTTCATCACGGCTGATCAGACGGGCCCCAAGCACTTGCAGGAGATGCTGGATCGCCCGACCTTCGAGGACCTCGTGAAGGACCTCGTGGAGCGGTCCATCGAGCCGTGCCGCGTGGCGCTCAAGGACGCCGGCATGCAGGCCTCGGCGGTGCACCAGGTGCTGCTCGTCGGCGGCATGACGCGCATGCCGGCCATCCAGCGGAAGGTGAAGGAGTTCTTCGGCAAGGAGCCGCACAAGGGCATCAACCCCGACGAGGTCGTCGCCATCGGCGCGGCGATTCAGGGCGCGGTGCTCAAGGGTGAAGTCAAAGACGTGCTGCTGCTCGACGTCACGCCGCTGTCGCTCGGTGTCGAGACGGCCGGCGGCGTGAACACCAAGATCATCGAGAAGAACACCACCATCCCCTGCAAGAAGTCGCAGGTCTTCTCGACGGCCACCGACAACCAGCCGCTCGTGAGCGTTCACGTTCTGCAGGGCGAGCGCGAGATGGCGTCTGACAACAAGACGCTGGCGCGCTTCGAGCTCGTGGGCATTCCGCCGGCGCCGCGCGGCGTGCCGCAGATCGAAGTGACCTTCGACATCGACGCCAACGGCCTCGTGCACGTGTCGGCGAAGGACCTCGGCACCGGCCGCGTGCAGCAGGTGCGCATCGTGTCGAACTCGGGTCTCTCGGAAAAAGAGATCCAGCAGATGATCGCCGACGCGCAGTCGAACACCGAGGGCGACAAGAAGAAGAAGGAGCTCGCCGACCTCCGCAACAACGCCGACGGCCTCATCTACACGACCGAGAAGTCGCTCGAAGAGTACGCGTCGCTGCTGTCCGACAAGGACAAGGGTGAGATCGCCAGCGATCTCGAGAACCTCAAGAAGCAGCTCGCCACCAACGAGCCGGCGCGCATGCGCGACGCCATCAAGCAGCTCGAAGGCAGCGCGTACCGGATCGCCGACGCCATCTACAGCGCGGAGTCGAAGAAGTAGTGGCGCTGCCCAGCCAGCTGAAGTTCGACTCGTTGGACGAGGAGGTGCGCTTTCTGCGCGGGCTGGTCGCGGTGCAGCGGCTGGCCGACGAGGTGCTCGAGGACTGCATCGAGCGGCAGCTGGGCTTGTCAGCCGCGCTCGACGTCTTCCTCGCGCAGTGCGCGCGCATGATCCACGCGCGCGGGGCCTTCGTGCAGGTCGTCGGCGGGCACGGGCCCGTGCTGACGCGCGTGTGGGGCAACGAGTACTTCGACGCGTCGAGCTGGGCTGATCACCGCGGTGCGGTGCCGTTGGGCGATCAACGCACCGTGTTCGTGGCGCCGCTGACGCTGGGCCGCACCGCGCTGGGCAGCATCGGGTTTCTGTTGCCGGGCGTGTTCGGCGACGGCGGCAAGCACGTGCTGGCGTTGGTCGAGGCGGTCGCGGAGATCCTCGACTCGGCGGTGCTGTCGTTTCTCGCGCTGTCAGACGGGCAGACGCCGCTGGAGCGCCTCGACACGCTGGCCGAGGCCGGCGAGCTGGGCCCGCGCGCACGCTTCGGCAAGTACGAGCTGCTGCACCCGCTGGGCACCGGCGGCATGGCGCAGGTGATGGTGGCGCGCACCATCAACCCCGGCAACGTGTCGCGGCTGGTGGCGCTCAAGCGCATCTTGCCGCGGCTGGCCGACGACCAGGTCATCGTCGAGCAGTTCCTCGACGAGGCGAAGCTGGGCATGCGCCTCAACCACCCGAACCTCGTCACGTTCTACGACTTCGGCAACGCCGCCGGCGCGTACTTCATGGCGATGGAGCTGGTGCGCGGCGTCGACTTCGACAACGTCATCTATTGGCGCCACGGGCCGTTGCCGCCGGGCCTCGTCAGCGCCGTGTTGATTCAGGCGCTCGAAGGCCTGCACTTCGCGCACGAGCTCAAGAGCGAAGACGGCGCGTCGCTGCAGCTGGTGCACCGCGACCTCTCGCCGCACAACATGATGGTGGGCTTCGACGGGCGGGTGAAGGTGCTCGATTTCGGCGTGGCCAAGATGCGCGATCAACGCACCGTCACGCTGCCCGGCATCGTCAAGGGCAAGCCGCTCTACATGTCGCCCGAGCAGGCGACGGCCGAGCGCATCGATCGCCGCAGCGATCTGTTCGCGATGGGCCTCATTCTCTACGAGGCGTTGCTCACGCGGCGCGCGTTCGATCAACGCGACGACACCGCGACCATGGAGTCCATCGTCAACGACGCGCTCTCGCGGCCTGCGGGGCTGCCCACCCCGCTGTGGGACGTCATCGAGAAGGCGCTGCAGAAGAACCCGAGCGAGCGCTACCGCAACGCGCTCGAAATGGCCGACGCGCTGCGCGAGGCCGCGCCGCCCATGCGTGAGCACGAGGTGGCGACGTTGCTGCAGCAGCGCTTTCCCCGGCGGCTGCAAGACGTGCAGAGCTGGGATCAATCGTCGGCGTCGCTCGCGGC